>NZ_CP154467.1:1200000-1500000 GCF_039545455.1 Brucella sp. BE17
GCCGCCATAGAGCAGCCCTTCGAAGACGAAGAGGAGCCCCACGGCGGCTAGAAAATCGGCCATAAATCGCCTGTCCCGACTTTACTGTTCAGGGGTCGCCAATCGGCCACCCGCATCACGGAAGAACTTGAAGAACTCCGAATCCGGCGACAGAACCATCGTGGTCTCAGGCGTCTGCAATGCTTGCCGATAGGCAGCCATCGAACGATAGAAGGCAAAGAAGCCCGGATCTTTCGATGCCGATTGCGCAAAGATATCACTGCGCTCAGCTTCGCCTTCACCACGCAGGATTTCAGACTCCTTGCGCGCTTGCGCCAGCAATTCGACAACCTGGCGATCGGCAACAGCACGAATACGCTGTGCTTCCGCGCGGCCACCTGCACGCAGGCGCTCGGCTTCCGCCAATCGCTCTTCCTTCATGCGCTCATAGGTCTGCTTGGACACATCCGCCGTCAAGTCCGTACGGCGAATACGCACATCAACGATTTCCAGCCCCAGCGAACTCGCATAGTTGCGCATCTGGTCACGCACTTCGCGCATCATATCGCCACGCTCTTCGGAAAGAGCCGCCTCGAACTGACGCTTGCCGTAAACACTACGCAGCGAGGCGTTCAGCCGGGTTTGCAAACGCTGTTCAGCAAGTGTTCTGCTGGCACCCTCAACGCTCTGGCGGAAAACGCGGGCATTCGAAATACGATAAGTCAGGAACGCATCCACATCGTAGAACTTGCCGCCCGACACCTGAACACGAATATCTTCGAGATCAAAGCGCAACAAACGATTATCGACAATCTGCACCGTATCGGCATCGAACATGCTGAAGGGAAGTTTGAAATAGATGCCCGGTTGCGTGCGCACATCCACGATCTGGCCAAAGCGGACGACAATCGCCTGTTCGCGCTCATTGACGATATAAACGGACGAATAGACCAGAAAAATAATAAAAGCGACGATACCGCCAATGATCGGAAGTCTGTTCTGAGCCATTACTGGTTACCTCCGGTCGCAGATGTTGGAGTTGTCGTCGATGCTGGAACGGTGCCGCCTGCAGCACCTGTCCGCGGCTGCTGCCGCATAAGTTCATTCAACGGCAGATAAGGCACAACGCCCTTGCCTTGTTCGACGATGATTTTCTTGGTGCTCTTCAGAACGCCTTCCATCGTTTCAAGGAACAGGCGGTTACGGGTAACTTCCGGTGCTTTTTCATATTCGGCCTGAACCGAACTGAAACGCTGCGCCTCACCTTGCGCGTCCTGCACGACACGGTTCTTGTAAGCTGCCGCATCTTCGCGGATCTGCGAAGCCTGACCGCGCGCCTTTCCTAGTTCCTGATTGGCGTATTTGTTGGCCTCGTCCTTGAAACGGTCCTCGTCCTGCTCTGCACGCTGGACTTCTTCAAAGGCATCGGCCACTTCCTGCGGCGGCGCGGCATCTTCGATGGAAACCGAATTGATCTGGATACCGGTCTTGTAATTGTCGAGCGTCGACTGAACAATACGCTGAACACTCTGAGAAATATCTTCACGATTGTCGCGGAAAATATCCTGCGCCGGACGGCGACCAACAATCTCACGCATCGCGCTCTCGGAAACCTGCTGCACCATATTGTCGGGACTATCGACATTGAACAGATAGGCACGCGCATCAGCAACGCGGTAAAGAACGGAGAACTGGACATTGACGATGTTCTGATCGCCCGTCAGCATCAAGCCTTGCGTGGCCGTGCTCGAACCCTGTCCGCCAATATTGATCTGCTTTTCAACGATCTGGGCCTTTTCGTAGGTCTCGACTGGCCACCAATGGAAATGCAGACCTTCGCCAGAAACCGTATCTTTGGGCTTGCCGAAGCGAAGTTCGACGGCAATCTCATCAGGCTGCACGGTATAGACAGACTGGAATACCCAAAAACCGAGCAAAGCCGCACCGACGAGGAAAACGATCGCTCGGCTGCTACCAGTGCCGCCGCCACCGCCACCCGGAAACACCTTCTTCAGACGGTCTTGGCCTTTACGCAGAATATCTTCGAGATCAGGGGGCGTGTTCTGGCCACCACCCTTTGGTCCTTTCGGACCCTGTCCCCATGGACCACCATTATTATTGTTATTATTATCGCCGCCACCGCCCCATGGGCCGCCGCCGCCATTCTGATTACTCCAGGGCATCCTCACCTCTCGTCCGCGTGACGCGAGGTGCAATGCCTCCCGTCATCAACTAATGTTTCCGTTTTATAGGCATCGCGAGGGCTGGTTTCAACGCAAGACGGCAAATTTATACCGCTATGCTTTACGAAACACGCCTTTTGTATACCATATAGCGTGTTGGGTGGCTGTCCTTCTCACCGGAAGGCACATCCTCAGCAGTTGAAAGCTGCCATGCCGACGAATCGATTTTCGGGAAATATGTGTCCCCTTCAATAGAAGCGAGCACACGCGTCAGATGCACATAGTCCACGAATGGCAACGCCTGCGCATAAATATTGCCACCACCTATGATGCAGACGTCACTGACATTCATTTCGCCAGCAAGTTTGCGGCCAAGCGATATCGCCTGTTCCACGGAGCGCACGATCTGCGCGCCTTCTGCAGCAAAATTCTCGTCGCGCGTGATCACGATATTAGGGCGTCCCGGCAAAGCTCGGCCAATCGAGTCCCACGTCTTGCGCCCCATGATAACCGGTTTGCCAAGGGTCAGCGCTTTGAAACGCTTTAAATCCGTCGAGAGCTTCCACGGCATATCGCCATCACGACCGATAACGCCGTTTTCGGCCGCAGCAACAATGATGGAAAGCAACGGCTCATGCATATTAATCATACCGCAATTGGGGCCCTGATCGTTGGATCAGCTTCATAGTTCTGCAATTCAAAATCCTCAAATCGGAATTGAAACAGGTCTTTGACATCGGGATTGATATGCAGGGTGGGCAGTTTCTTTGGGCTGCGGGTCAATTGCTCCCGCGCCTGCTCAAAATGATTGGAATATAAATGTGCGTCACCCAGCGTATGGACGAAATCGCCCCGCTTTAGTCCCACGACTTGTGCAATCATCATCGTCAGCAGGGCATAAGAGGCGATATTGAACGGCACACCGAGAAAAATATCCGCTGAACGCTGATAAAGCTGGCACGACAATTTGCCTTCGGCAACATAGAACTGGAACAGGCAATGACAGGGCGGCAGTGCCATTTCATCAACCAGTGCCGGGTTCCACGCTGATACGATCAGGCGACGCGATTGCGGATTGTCTCGCAGCATTTTCAAAAGATTGGCAATCTGGTCGATATGCCGCCCGTCGGGCGCTGGCCACGACCGCCACTGATAGCCGTAAACGGGACCGAGATCGCCATTCTCGTCAGCCCATTCATCCCAGATCGTAACGCCATTGTCTTTCAGATAGGCAATGTTGGTATCGCCTTTGAGAAACCACAACAGCTCATGAATAATGGAGCGCAGATGCAGCTTCTTGGTGGTCAGGACAGGAAAGCCCTCCTCCAGATTGAAACGCATCTGATAGCCGAATACCGAACGCGTCCCCGTTCCTGTGCGATCGCCACGATCAACGCCGTTATCAAGCACATGCTGGAGAAGATCGAAATAGGTGCGCATAGGAGTTTCCAAGACCGATTCGTGAGACCTTACTATAACGACAAAACCCGGCGCAGGGTGCACCGGGTTCAAATTCCACAATCAAAGCGGCCACAATCAAAAGGAGCCGATCAAAGGTCTCCGAGTTTGCCGAGCTGCTTGGCCACCAGATAATAGTAGGTGACGCGGCTCTTGTTGCGATCGCCCTTCATGACTTCAGCGACGTGATTGACCACTTCTTCCGCCTTGGCTTCATCGGCAACGCCAAGCTTCTTGGCGACCCAGCTATCACGCACGCGCTTCAATTCTTCTGGGTCGGTCACCGAAACGAGCGAAGAATCGCGATTGCGCAATGCAATACCCAAATGGCTGACAATTTTCCCCACAACCGCTTCGTCGGCTGCAGCATCGTAACGACGAACGTCCGCGATATAGTCACTCATCTCTTCATTCTCCTTGCATTGGGACAGATCATCCCGTTTCAGGTCATGGGACAAGCGAACAACCTTAAGCTATCGACAAATCCCGAGATATGGTGCGAGGATTGACCACAGAAAGCAGGCTGTCAACGGAAAATGACCATGCAGACCATCAATAAAGAAAGCCGGCAATACTGCCAATTCCTGCATTCCCTCTTCCAATCCGCATCCACCTTGCCTATATAAGCCTTGCTGGTGCAAGCCAGCTATGGTGATAAATGGACGGTGTAATAAACCTATTGGACCCGGGGGCGGTACCCGGCGCCTCCACCAGAACGCAGGCTAAAGAGTTGGGCTTGCGCTGTGGTGGGGGCGAAATAGGATCGACAAGGGTGTAAAGATCGCTCTTTTACTCGGCATGATACCACCGTTATCGGGTCAATTGAGTAGTTGCAAATGACAACAAAGCTCAGGGTTATGCTCTCGCTGCCTAATGGCGGTGCGGGAAACCCACTCTAAAGTCCTTGGGGTTAGCCCCTCAAGGCGGGGTTCGGAGGCACCTGGCAACAGAAGCCTCCACTTTCTTTCAAGCTGGAGCTACATCGAACTCATCCGCTTTGCGCGGCAGAATGATTTGTGTCAGCACGAATGCGCTCACGGCGCATCCTGCGATACCCGCCGCCATAGGAACAACGGTTCCATCAAAATATGCGCTGGTAAGCGCAATCGCCGCTCCGCCTATGATGAAATGCAATGTTCCCATGAGCGCTGAAGCGGTGCCCGCAATGCTGCCGTAGTTCTCCAGAGCCAGAACTGCCGTCGTCGGGATAACGAGGCCAAGAAACCCATAGCCGACAAACAGAAAAGCAGCGATCAGCCACAGAGAATGATGGCCCATCAGCACAGCCACATACATGGCGAGCATCGCCGCGGCAAATCCCGACACCGCGATGCGCATCACGCGGCGTAGCCCGAAGCGCGCTCCAAGCCATCCGTTCAGCTGCGACACGCCGAAGAACGACACCGCATTGGCAGAAAAGGCCAGCGCATATTGATTGGGTGTAAGGCCATAATGATCAATCAGCACGAAGGACGAATTCGCCAGATAGACGAAGAAGGATGAAATGCCGAAACCACCGATGAAGACCAGACCAAGATAGTAACGGTCCTTCAACAGTAGCCGATAGCTGCGCAAAGCACTTGCGAGATTGCTTTCAAGGCGCGCCTCGCGTGTGCGCGTTTCCTTTTGAAAAGCAGTCAGAAGCACGATTGCAGCCACTGCCGCAATCAGAACTGCCCAGAAGACACCGCGCCAGCCAAAAAAGCCGATGATAACAGAACCGGTCAGAGGGGCGAGAATCGGCGATACGGAAAATACGAGCATTAGAAGCGACATGAGCCGCGCGGCTTCGACGCCACGATGAAGATCACGCACAACAGCGCGCGGAATGACCATGCCGGCAGCCGCACCCAGCCCCTGAACAAAGCGAAACAGCACAAGCATATCAATGTTGGTGGCGAGTGCCGAACCTATGCTGCCCGCACCAAAAAGCACCAGTCCGACATAGAGCGGGGTTTTACGTCCGAACATGTCGGACAAGGGACCGTAGAAAAGCTGCGCAATCGCCAGAGCGACGAAAAATGCCAGCAGGCTCATCTGAACGGCACCGGTTTCGGCGCGCAGATCAGCGGCAATTGTCGGCAAGGCAGGCAGATACATGTCGATTGCAAAGGGACCGACGGCAGAAAGAAGACCAAGAACAACAGCATTGCGCACGAGGCCGGGAGTCATGGGAGGACGCGCTTTCATCAATGTTTCGTGAGGCCACTGCCACAAATACTGAGCACTGACATTTCCAGGGAGGATGGATCCGTCAGGCTCAAAATCCAGAAGCAGCACTAATAAGGCATTGTATATTCAGTATCTTTTGCCAAATAATCGAGTTTTAAATTTTATGCCTTCACAAGCGAGGCATCACGATTGACCGCAGTGGGATACTGTCTATACGATATGCCAAAATAAATTTGACACTCATGTCAAATTAGACACCATTGTCCAAAACGTCAAGACATCTTATGTTAGATCTATGAAACCTGCTGACATCATCGAGATACCACCTTCTTCCGGCAAACAGGGGCCGTCCGCAAAGGGTCCGGTCGCTGCTGCGAAGCCTGGGCAATGTATGAAGCGCGACTTCATCCTGTGCTCTGCGGCACGTGTCTTCGCGCGTGACGGGCTTCAGGGCGCCAGCATCGATGTGATTGCGAGCGAGGCTGGCGTTTCGCGCCAGACCATCTACAATCACTACCGTGACAAGGAAATGCTGCTATCGGCGGTCGTAGAGGATGCGTTAGAGCGCATGAACGCTAGCCTTTTCGCGGTTATTTCCACTTTTCCGCAGTCGGGTGATAATCTGGATCAGTCCCTCGTTGCATTCGCGATCCGGATGAGCCGAAACTGTATCTATGATCCGTCCGCCGCATTTCTGCGCAACCTGATACAGTCGGACGAGATCGACAACTCCTTCACCATGCAGCTTTGCAGCAAGAAGGGGCCGGCGCAGGCCGTCCCGGCGATCGCCGCCTGTCTGTCACGACTTGCTCTGGCAGGAAATCTGCGGATTGACGATCCTGATATCGCTGCGCGGCATTTTCTTGCCCTGATCAGCGCCGATACACATTTTCACACACTGGCAGGACACAGCATCGATGAGACCATCATCGAACGTAGTGCTGTCAATGGTGTGCGCACTTTCCTGCTTGCCTTCGCCGGAAACTCTCCAAAAGACCATTGAGAGCTTTCATAGGCAGGCTGAAACAATATATATCGTCATTTCCTGCAAGAACTAACTTGACATCCACCCGCGAATCCGTGGGATAAGCGAATTATGGTACAGGACCTTATCCGTTACGATATTCTCGCCCAGGAAGCCCTGAGGGGCGTCATCCGCAAGGTTCTTGCGGAAGCGGCCAAGGCTGGCCTTCCGGGCAATCATCATTTTTTCATCACCTTCCTGACCGAAGCGCCCGGTGTGCGCATTTCGTCGCGACTGAAGGAGAAATATCCCGAACAGATGACCATCGTGTTGCAGCACCAGTACTGGGACATGAACGTTACTGACCATTTGTTCGAGATCGGGCTCTCATTTGGCGATATCCCGGAAAAGCTGATCATTCCTTTCTCGGCTATTCGTGGCTTCTACGACCCTTCAGTCAATTTCGAGCTGGAATTCGATGTCGCGGTGGCGCAGCCTGAGAGCGACAATGATGAAGACGGCACTATCGCACCGGTCGAAATGATTCCGGTGGATGACGATCCGGCGGCAAAACCCGAAAAGCCGAAGACGAAATCCCGCAAATCTTCCGCCGCAAAAGCTGAAGATACCGGCAAGGATGCCGCCGACGGCGAAGAAAAGCCTTCTGCTGACGTGGTCTCGCTAGACGCTTTTCGTAAAAAATAACGCTGTCCTGTTTTTGGCCTGCACACAATCGGACTGCAACCATGTTGGGGCGGGATTTCTATGCGCCGCTTGATAGCTCAGGCTGCTCTCAGATAAGCGGTGCCGTAGCAGCGATGTTGGTGGTGCGGGATAGAGCCAACCTTTGCTCTGGAAGATTGATCCGATGAGTGAAATCGTCAACCTGCGACAGTTCAAAAAGAAAAAGGCTCGTGACGCCAAGGAAAAGCAGGCGGAACAAAACCGTATTGATTTTGGGCGAACCAAGGCGGAAAAAGACGCTACGAATGAAGCGGCTCTGAAGGCTCGACGTTTTCTGGACCAGAACCGGCTTGAACGTGACGACGATAAAGGCGAAACCTCATGACAGGCAGCCTCTTGAAGACTGACCAGGCAAAGGCTGCCTTGCGCAAGCATTCGGTTAGTATACACGGCCACGCCACAAGCTATACGCTTGAAGATGCGTTCTTTGAAATCATTGCACAGATAGCCAAAGAGCGCAGCCTACCGATTGCGGCTGTTGTCGCAGAGGTCGACAGCCAGCGCGAACGCGGAACCAATCTTTCCTCGGCGTTGCGTCTTCACGCTCTAGAATGGCTGAAATCGCAAATACCCGATAGCCACTGACGCAATCTAAGCCGTCAGTAATTATTGATCAGGTCGCAGGCTCTTGATGAAATCTTCGACCGACTGGCCGCTTGGCGACAAGGGTTCTCCAACCTCGCCCGAAGCAGGCCTCTGTGCTTTTTGCTGCTCGTTCCTTAGCCTCCGCGCTTCCGCTTCCGCTACAACACGCCTGCGCTCGGCAGCTCCTGCTTCAAAAAGTCCAAGCTCCCGGCGCAGCCGCTGTTTTTCCATCAGGCTCGCCTGCATGGTTTCGACGCGCTCCTGCTCACGTTTCAAGACACGTTGGGCCAAGAACTGCGCCAGCGGCTGGCGGTCTATATGGACGTTCGGCGCATCATAAGTACCATCAAGCGTAAAAGTCACTTCCGGAGAAAATCCGGCCTGCGCAGCAGCCTCGTTTTGCAAGATAAAGGCACCGCCGCCGCCAAGACCGAGCGTTGTCAGATCGACTTGTAGGGTGGTTTGAAGGCGAGTATTGCCCTCACTCAGTTCCACCATAGGCAGGCGCGCGATACCGCCAGCGATTGTAAAATCAAAACGCGCATTGCCCGGCGCGAAGCGTCCCTGCCCCACCGCCTTTTCGGTGACCGCTGCAAAACGAGCAGCATCCATTTTATCTGCACTGGCCGGCTCTTCGCTGATTGCATCTGAAGTCGCCAACATCTCAGGCAGCGCTCCCGCATCAAGACCGTCGACCGTAAAATCCTCGACGTCAAACGTCCCCGCACCGGCAAGAGAACCGACCAGATCGCTCGCGTTCTCACCACTACCATTGAGGGCAAGCGATGCTTTTACGGTACCACCAAGCGGCGTACTGCCATTCTCCAGCCGATAAAAATCGGCAAGGCTGGCACCACTCCATTTCATATCAGTGGTCAGAAGCGCGTTCTTGTCACTGTTGCGCAAGGACAGGTTGCCGGTGAGGTATCCGCCTTCCCAGTGTCCGGTGATTTCGTTCAGGCTTACACCGTCCATCGTCTTTTGAAGCCGTGTTGAGAATTCGCTGACCTCTCCGAAACCGCCCATATGCATTTGCGACGCATTGAGTTTCATGTCGAGGAGCAGGGGCAGTGAAGGTCGGGCAGAAAAAGGGATTTGCGGCCAGATTGATTTGGCGCTTGGCCTTGCGGCTTCAAGAGCTTCATCGCCGAGCATTATAGCGGCAATACTGCCCGCTTCCAGCAACGCAATCTTGGCCTCGCCCTTCAACAGAGGCAGACCGCTGTCGGCAAGGTTCGCCTCTAGCCGCGCCGAAATATCTTCCCCGCCAAGTTTACCAGCGAGGTTGGGAAACCGGAGAATGCCCTTTGCAAACTGGAAGTCGCTGGAAAGATCGACGGGAAGACCGGCACCGTAGCCCGGCAGCGCATAACCCACTGTCGCGATGAAAGGCTGCAGATCAGCGGCGTTGACCGTAGCCTTTCCACTGGCCGCAATATCCTCGCCGACCAGCGAGATCACACCATCCGCAGAAGCGGTGCCATCGGGCGCCGTCAGCTTTAAAAGCGTGCGCATACCGGCACTTGGCGCGCCCTGCATGGTCAGATCGGCGGTGAGTTCCCCGGCAAGTCCAAGCGGCAGTGCCCGAAAGCCGATCAGAGCGAGCACAGCCTCACCTTCAGATGAAGTCGCGCTGCCATTGAGCTGCATCTGCAACGGATCAGTATCCACCTCACCGCCACTGGCGGTTCCCGATAGTTCCAGCGTCATGGCACCTGTCTTCCCGGTGACACTGAAGGAAAGCTCGCCATTTCCCGCAGGCATTTTCGACCTGTTTTCGGAAGGGCGTGCGGTTTTCTCCCGCGCTGCATTGTTTTTTGCGATCGCCTCGTGTGGCAGCTGTCGGTTTGGAGCGGTCGCATTGGCGATGACGTTAATCTCGCTGTCTTCGAAAAGCCCCGGGAAGTCCGCCGCCCGTACCGAAAGCACTCGAAACAACGGTAGTTGGGGATAACGATTAGCCATCAGCGAAACGAAACGGCTGAGGTCTTCGGAGAGAATGGTTGCATCGAGCGACCCCGACGGCATATTGGCGAAAGGTTCATAAGTTCCTGTTGCAGTCAGGGTCGCTCCCGCCACGTCGCTGATCATCAGGCGGTCGAAATCAAACCGCCCGTCATGCAATCGCACCGCCAGATCGACATTGCGGGCTTGGATATCCTGATAATCGACTGGCCCCGCCTTGAATGAAAGATTGAGCGCTTGTGTATTAAGAAGCGCCAGCCCCTCACCACCTGAGAAGAGGGTGAACGTCGCCTGCAAAGCCTCGCTCTGGACGGCTTGCCCGGAAAGACTGATATCCACGACAGGCTCTGCCCCGCTTCTCGTCTCACGTGACAGCGAGCCCTTGAGCGTTGTACCGCCAAGACCGATCTCCAGATCGTCGATGCGCTGTATGCCCCTGCGCAAATTCACCTTGCCGGAAAAACCGGCGCGATCAAGCGTGCGGATCGAGTCGTCAACCCTTTCATTGAGCCAACCAGCAAGACCGGAAGGCTGGCGCGAGGCGACGAGCATATCGCCAGTAAAGCCGAACTCATCACCGACCGAAAGCTTGCCCTTGGCCTCGACCTTCGTGCGTCCCGGCAGATCGGCCGAGAACTGGAGAATGTTCCAGTCGCCAGCGTCCGGCTCGGCATTGATTGTCACCGAACGGATAGTCGTGCCGCCTGCAATGACTGCCGGCAGACGCAGATCGATACGTCCGGGCATGGCCGGAACCGGCAATTGTTCGAGAATGCGATGCAACGTGTCAAAACGATCGGCCAAAGGAACAGCTTTGGCTTTCTCATCTTCGGGCACTTCAGCACGTCCCCAGAAAATCTGCTGGCCATCGGCGCTGACTTCAAAATGCGGCACCAAACCATAATCGAGCAACGCCTTACCGTTCACGACATAGGGATTATCAACCGGCCCCTGCTCCATGCGAAACTCGCTCGCGTCAAAACGATCGGCATCAGCGTTAAATTTTCCATTCACCCGAAGATCGCTGAAAAACGGCTTTTCTGTAGGCTCTTTTGGTCCTTTTCCGACCTGCGCCACCATATCGGCGGAGCGTAGCGAGAAATCCCCGGAATAACTCAACCTTCCATCATTCAAAACCACATCGCCATCTGTCTCCAGCGTTCCAGGGATGGCTTGCGGTGACAAGCGTAGACGAAGCCTGAGTGACCCATCCGGCTTTGCCTCGCCGCTCGTAAGATTGGCCTTGAAAGCGCGTCCCTCAAGCTTGAAATCCGAATCTGCCTTCCATGGTCCGGCAAGGCTGTTGGCCGACATGACGGCATTGAATGCGGTCAATTCAATTGTCCGGCCCTTTGCCTGATCATGAAGCGTTATGGCACCATCCTCGACCGATAGGCGCTCGACCTTGATCTGCGCGGGATCGAGTGGCGTGGTGGGGCGAATGGCCCAGTCGACTTTGCCATCTTGTCCCAGCGCGATCGTTGCGCGTGGCCGTTCGACCCGCATATCGAAAATCAGCAGCTGCCCCCGCAGAAATGGCATAAGCTCTGCGTCCATCGAGAATGTGTCGACAGTCATAACCGGCTGAGCCTCATCCGCGCCGACACGTACATCTGCGAAAGTGACGGATGGAAACGGCAAAAGCCGCGCACTGACATCGCCCGCGACTTTGACAGGACGCCCGAGAACGCGGCTCGCCTCGCGCTCAAAATCGGCACGGTAGCCGCCCCAATCCACGAAAGGCGGCACCACCAGCGCGGCAGTCAACAGTAAGACGAGAAACCCGCCGATGATGACAAAGATGCGGCTCAAAAAAAAGCTCCAGTAAGATCGATGTGCCGGGCAAGACCAATGTACGAAACGTGCGTGAATCACGCCGCTTTCATCGTGGCAACATAGAGCATGTTCGCCAAAAGTGCGAAACCGTTTTCAGTGCAAGCCCATCTACGCTGGGAACAACATCACGAAACCAGAATTTTACCGGGGTTCATGATATTGTCCGGGTCGAGCGCCTTTTTGACCATCTGCATATAATCCACGGCATCACCTAGTTCGAGCGTCAGATATTTCATCTTGCCCTGTCCGATACCATGCTCGCCCGTGCAGGTGCCCGACATCTCCAAGGCGCGTTTCACAAGCCGGTCCATGAATTCCTCGGCCCGTTCCATCTCGTCCGCATCCTCGGTATCAAGAAGCAAAAGCAGATGAAAATTTCCGTCACCGACATGGCCGACAATGGGCGCGATAATGCCACTTTCGGCAATGTCCTTTTCGGTTGCAGTGATACAGTCGGCAAGCCGCGAAATCGGCACACAGACATCGGTTGAAACACCCTTGCAACCAGGACGCAGAAGCAGCGAGGCAAAATAGGCGTCGTGACGCGCGCGCCAAAGACGTTCGCGCTCCTCCACGTCCTTCGTCCAGAGAAATTCACCGCTGCCATTGGCAGCGGCAATCTCACCAAATATTTCAGCCTGCTCGGCGACGCCGCTGTCTGTTCCGTGAAATTCAACGAACAGGTAAGGCTGCGCTTTATAGGGAAGCTTCGAATAGCGAATAAGCGCTTCCATCTGCAACGTGTTGACCAATTCTATACGCGCGACCGGGACACCCATCTGGATGGTTTCGATTACCGTCCGGCAGGCCGACTCCACATCGGGAAACGGGCAGATGCCGCCGGAAACTGCCTGTGGAATGCCCTGAAGTTTGAGCGTCAGTTCGGTAATGATGCCAAGTGTTCCTTCGGCCCCGATAAGAAGCCGGGTCAGATCATAGCCCGCTGCGGTTTTCTTCACGCGTTTTGACGTTTCAATCAACCGACCGTCCGGCATGACGGCTTTGAGCGCTAGTACGTTTTCGCGCATAGTGCCATAGCGCACCGCATTGGTGCCGGAGGCGCGTGTGGCAGCCATGCCGCCAAGGGAGGCATTTGCACCCGGATCAATGGGAAAAAACAGCCCGGTATCGCGCAGATACTCGTTGAGTTCGCGCCGTGTAACACCCGGCTCGATAACGCAGTCGAGGTCTTCGGCATGAACGGCTAGAATACGGTTCATGCGTGTAAGATCGAGCGAAACACCCCCTGCCGGCGCATTAACCTGGCCTTCGAGCGAGGAACCGGCACCAAAAGCTATGACCGGCACGCGATGCTCGGCGCAGACGCGCACCACATCCTGCACATCCTGCGTGGTGTCCACGAAGATGACGATATCCGGTGCCTGTGTGGGAAGATAGGTTGTGGTGTGGCCGTGCTGCTCACGAATGGCCTGCCCCGTCTGGGCGCGCTCGCCGAAACGCTGTTTTAGAATGCCAACAACGGCGGCAATTCCTTCTTCATTGCGCTCAAACCAAACCGCATTTTCAAGCGACATGCGTATTCTCCGGATTTCAATTCTTAACCGACTTCCAATGCTAGACGTCAGCGAGGGCCAGCGTGCTCGCATCCTGTCCCAGATGGGCTGCAATGGCACCGACCACCAGATTATGATCATCACGTTGCGGCAGGCCTGAAACGATGGCCGCACCGATGACGCCTACGCCTGCAATACGGATTGGAAACCCGCCACCCGCCAGCGCATAGTCATTCACATCCAGCGCCTTATGCGGCGCGAACATGCGATCATCGCGTTTTTGTTCCAGAACAAGGCGATAGGTCGAGGCGTGAAAGCGGCGCACGACATTGAGTTTGCGGCGCAGCCATTCCGCATTGTCAGAAGTCGCCCCCTCAGTAGACGAGAAGAACAGCCTGCGATCCCAAAGTGAGATATCAATGGCGATGGAGAGTTTCTCGCTGACAGCTATATCGCGAATTCTCTGCCCAAGCGAAAAAGCGTCGTTTTCATCAAAAGAGGGAAAAACCAGTGCCTGTTCCTGGCGCAGTATCTGTTTGATGTCGTCGCTTTGTATCACTGACCCAGTTCCCTCAAAAATACTATTTCTCTTTTGCCCCCTCATTTACAAGATTGCAACATGCCCGATGAAGCTAAGTCTTGATTGATGGTGTGCAAATGGGTAGTGGGACTTTATGGTTCACAAGCCCACCCCTATCGACGTGCCGCCCAGCGGTATAAAAGTGCCGGAGTTCGTGGAAACCGCCGTTTTCAAGCGTGACGTTTTTTCCGAAACACGCGCCGGCTATTTCGCGAGCGATCCCGACACGCGCATCATTCGCCGCGTGGTAAGTGCTGCACCCTGGTGGTCAAGGCCGCTGGCGTGGATTCTGGCGCGACGCGAAATTCGCGGCCTTGAGACGGTCCGCGGCATTGAAGGCGTACCGCAGCTTCTTTATACCGACCGCGACGGGCTTTATCGCTCTTGGACGGAAGGTACGCCCTTGCATCTGGCGCGCCCGTCCAATCGCGAATGGTATCGCACGGCACACCGTATCCTTCGCGACATGCGTCGCCTTGGCGTCACGCATAATGATCTTGCCAAGCCGCAGAACTGGCTGATGACGCCGGAAGGCGAAGCCGCCGTCATCGATTTCCAGCTTGCAAGCACGCATCGGCGTCGCGGGGCGCTTTATCGCCTGCTGGCCTATGAAGATTTCCGTCACCTCATCAAACAGAAGCGTTCCTTTGCAAAGCATCTGATGACACCGACCGAAAAGCGAATTCTGGCGCGCCGCTCGCTGCCGTCACGTATCTGGCTTGCCACCGGTAAGAAGGTCTATAATTTCATTACCCGTGGTATCTTCAGCTGGTCGGATGGCGAAGGGACAGGTGACCGTATCGACAATGAAGGTCCAGCCATAATGGCAGCCCTCAAATCCGATCCACGCGTAAGCGATGTGGCGCTGGCTCTTTATTCCCTTCCTGCCAAGGGCGTAGGGCTTTATGCTTTCGTGGAAACGAAAGACGCCGATGAAAAAAGCCTGCGTGATCGTCTCAAGGCCCAGAAACTCGAACTGATCCAACCAGTCACGCTTTTGCCGCGCCGGGCCGATGGCACCATTCGCGACGATGTGCTGCGGCTGATTGCCATGAACCAGATGACAGAACTCGATGAATTGTTGCAACGCGAGCCGGAATTAAAGGAGGTGGTCGACAGTCTTGCAGCCAATCGCCTGAACTTTACCGACCGCCGCGTTACCCAACTGGAAACACAAACCGAATAATTAGTCGCTTTCGCTGGTTTTTCGGCTACGAATCATTACATTCGGTCCAATGTCTGATTTCCCTGATGATATGCCGTTTTTCGGCGACGAAACACCGGCAGGCCGTGCGCCCGCTTCCGGCTCTATTGCTGCACGCGCAATGGCCGCACGCAACCAGCAACATGGCGAACCTGATTATCTCAAAGGCCTCAACCCCGAACAGAAACAGGCCGTGCTGACCACCGAAGGCCCGGTTCTGGTACTGGCGGGTGCGGGTACGGGCAAGACCCGCGTTCTCACCACGCGCATCGCGCATATTCTGTCCACGGGGCTTGCCTATCCGAGCCAGATTCTCGCCGTGACCTTCACCAACAAAGCGTCGCGCGAGATGAAGGAGCGCATAGGCCATCTGGTTGGTGGTGCTGTTGAAGGCATGCCATGGCTAGGCACGTTTCACTCCATCGGCGTGAAGCTTTTGCGCCGTCATGCGGAGCTGGTCAATCTCACTTCTGATTTCACGATTCTCGATACCGACGATGTGATCCGGCTGATCAAGCAGCTTATTCAGGCTGAGGGTCTGGATGACAAACGCTGGCCTGCCCGCACGTTCGCAAATATGATTGATGGCTGGAAGAACAAGGGGTTTTCGCCGTCCGATATACCGGAAGGCGATGCGCGGTCTTTTGGCAATGGCAAGGGACGCGAACTCTATCAAGCCTATCAGGAGCGCCTGCGCACGCTGAACGCCTGTGATTTCGGCGACCTGTTGCTGCATCCGATCCGTATTTTCCGTAATCACCCGGATATCCTGCGCGAGTATCACGCAAAATTCCGCTATATTCTGGTGGACGAGTATCAGGACACCAACACTGCGCAATATCTCTGGCTGCGCCTGCTTGCGCAAAGGCCTCAAGTCAAGGCCACAGCCCCTGCAACACAAGCCGGACACACACCCCTACAGCCCGATAGGGCGTCCGAGCCGTTGCGAGGCCCCCGCGGAGCCGGTGAGCAAAGCGCACTCGGCGTGAGCGCAAATAAATCAGCACAGGTCAACCTGTGCTGTGTTGGCGATGATGATCAGTCGATCTATGGCTGGCGCGGCGCGGAAGTGGATAATATCCTGCGCTTCGACAAGGATTTTCCGGGCGCAGTCGTCATCAAGCTGGAGCGCAATTACCGTTCCACCGCGCATATTCTGGGAACAGCGGCACACCTGATTGCACATAATGAGGGACGTCTGGGCAAGACGCTGTTTACCGAAGCACCCAATCCCGATGATCCGCGTGTCAAAGTGCATGCAGCCTGGGATTCGGAGGAGGAAGCGCGTGCGGTGGGCGAGACAATCGAGCAAGCGCAGCGACAAGGTCATCTCCTCAACAATATGGCTATCCTTGTGCGCGCCTCGTTCCAGATGCGTGAGTTTGAAGACCGTTTTGTAACGCTTGGCCTCAATTACCGCGTCATTGGTGGCCCACGCTTTTATGAGCGCCTCGAAATCCGCGACGCCATGGCTTACCTGCGCGTGGTCGCCCAGCCTGCCGACGATCTGGCGCTGGAGCGCATCATAAACACGCCTAAGCGCGGCCTTGGCGAAGCGGCAATCCGGCAGGTGCACGACTATGCCCGCGCGCGGGATCTTTCGATGTTTGCGGCCGCCTGCGATCTGGTCGAAACCGAGGAACTCAAACCCAAACCGCGCTCCGCACTACGCGGCGTGGTCGATAATTTTCGCCGCTGGCAGTCGCTTCTCGACAGCACATCGCATACGGAACTGGCCGAAACGATTCTGGATGAATCCGGTTACACGGCCATGTGGCAAAACGACAAAAGCGCGGAAGCGCCGGGACGGCTCGAAAATCTCAAGGAACTCATCCGTTCCATGGAGGACTATGAGAGCCTGCGCGGCTTCCTTGAGCATGTGGCGCTGGTCATGGATGCCGAGAAAAATGAGGATATGGATGCCGTCAACATCATGACGCTGCATTCAGCCAAGGGGCTGGAATTTGAAACCGTCTTCCTGCCCGGCTGGGAAGAAGGGCTGTTTCCGCACCAGCGCGCGCTCGATGAAGGTGGACGCTCCGGCCTTGAGGAAGAGCGCCGCCTTGCCTATGTCGGCGTCACCCGCGCCAAGAAAAACCTGCATATCTGGTTCGTCTCCAACCGACGCATTCATGGCATGTGGCAATCGACCATTCCGTCGCGCTTTCTTGAAGAACTGCCTGTCACCCATGTCGAGGTGGCGGAACTGGAAGGCAATTACGGCGGCTACGGCAATAGCGGTTATGGCCAATCGCGCTTTGACCGCGCCGACCCGTTCCAGAACACCTATTCGACACCAGGCTGGCAGCGCGCGCAGCAAAACCGCTCGGACGCCACGCGCAACAATTGGGGTTCGCGCTCAGGTGCCAACGTCGAGCGTATCGGCTATGGCGAAACCGATTCTGGCTTCGGGGCCGGACGCGGCTCGGTGAAGGGACGCACCATCGACGGTGAGCTGGTGGCGAAATCGGTGGCTGACACGCCGTCTGTCTTCAAGATTGGTGACCGTGTGTTCCATATGAAATTCGGAAACGGCACTGTGACGGTTATAGATGGCAACAAGCTCACAATCGATTTCGACAGGGCCGGTCAAAAACGGGTATTGGATGGTTTTGTGAAACCGGTGTGAACCCGGCAAGCCTATTCTGGCTTGCCCTTTTCCCACGTGACATCGCCCTTATAGAGCGGGACCGTTGAAAGCGAGGTCTTGGCGGAGCCGTCCTGGACCTGTGCAGCATGTGCCAGATAAAGCAGCGTATTGTTTTTTTGATCATAAATGCGCGTGATCACCAGCTTTTTCCAGATCAGGCTTGTGCGGTCAGAAAACACCCGCTCGCCCTTCCGGCCCAGTTTGATATCACCGATGGTGATAGGGCCGGTCTGTTCGCAGGAAATAGAGGCATTGGACGGATCTTCAAACCATTTCCCCTTCTGCAATCGGTCGATCATGCTGCGCGAAAAAGATGCAAGATGGCAGGTGACACCCTTGATTTTTGGATCGGCGACCGCATCGATCACGATATCATTGCCAACCCAGTCAACGCCCACCTTGCCCACTTCTTCTGCAAAGCCGGGCATTGAAGCTGTAATGGCAAGCATAGGCGCCAACACAAACGGCGCAATTTTTCTCAATCCGGCCATAGTCACTCTCCTGTTCGTGCAATGAGAAATGGGAGTATGCAAATGGCTTTGCAAGAGCGTGTTTCAGCCTTCCCACTTTTCCAGAAAAGCATCAATTGCAAGCGTCTGAATATCCGGAATCACCTCATAGAGCTTTTCCACAGGCCAGTCCCACCAACGGAGCGCCAACAGCCGCTCAATGGTGAGGTCGTCAAAGCGCTTGCGGATGATATGTGCCGGAACGCCACCCATAATGCTGTAAGGTGCGACATCCTTTGTTACAACCGCATTGGCACCAATCACCGCACCATGGCCAATGGTGACGCCGGGCGTAATCACCGCGCCGTGACCAACCCAGACATCATGGCCGACGATCACCTTTCTTTGCTGCCGACGGCTGCGAAAATCAGCATCCAGCCCCAGATAGCGGAAATATTCGTTTGGACGATAGCTGATCTTATGCGTCGTGAGCCGTTCCATGGGATGTTCAAGCGCGTTGATGCGTACATTGGCGGCAATCGAGCAGAATTTTCCAATCTCGGTATAGATGCCTTCGCCGTTACGCTCAAAATAGCTGAAATCGCCCACCGTCACCTCGCGCAGAATGACACGCTCGCCGATCTCGGCATAGCGTCCAAGCTTGACGGATTTGAGCTGTGCGGTTGAATGAATGCGTGGTTCGCTATTCTGGAAACGCAGATCTTCATTCTCACTCATTTCAAAACTTTCTGAAATTTCCGTATTGTGTTAGAAGGGACCAAAACGGCATCCTGTGCGCTGACTTGCCCCAGCCGATAACAATGCAATTGAACCCTATCCTGTGCGATAAGGCATAAGACAAATTATGGTAGTGTGGACATGAAAAAATTTCTGCCAATTTTCATCATAGCTTTCATCGTCGTGATCGTTGGCGCTGCGGGCTTCAACATGATCCGTGACAAGGAAGCAGCCAAAGAGCCCTTTGGCGGACCGCTTGATCTCGTGACGATGGATGGGCAGAAATTCACCGAAAAAGAACTGCGTGCCACGCCAACAGCCATCTTCTTCGGCTTCACGCACTGCCCGGACGTTTGCCCGACCACCCTTTATGAGTTGGACGGATGGCTCGATCAGCTTGGCCCGGACGGTGAGAATATCAAGGCCTATTTCGTCACGGTAGATCCCGAACGCGACACGCAGGAGGTCATGAATACCTATGTCGGCAATGTATCCAAGCGTATCATTGGTATAACCGGCACGCCGGGCAATATTGCTTCCATGGTCAAATCCTATCACGTCTATGCCAAGAAAGTGCCGAGCGAAGACGGTGATTACACCATGGATCATACGGCCTCGGTCTTCCTGCTCGACAAGGGCGGTCATTTCCGTAGCACAATCGCCTATCAGGAAAATTCCGATACAGCACTACAAAAGCTCAAGAATCTGGCCAAAGGTGCTTCTGTTGCCTCGGTGCAGAAGCCGCAATAGTTTTTAGCTTGCAAACCGTCCGCCCAGATAGACGCGACGGGCGACAGAGGGTAAATAGAAGCTCTGGAGCGCGGTTCGATCTGACTTTATAAGATCGGCGCTCTCATTGTTTGATTTGACGCGCATCTTTTCCGAAAACGTTTCACACTTTTCGGGATGCGCTCTCGATAATTGGAGCGCTTTTACCCTCATGGTACAATCACGGTTTTTCTTCTCAAGCGACAAGGCGGAAGCCGAACGCATTTATGGCATTCTCGAACAGGCTTTTGAGGAAGACGGCTTTCCCGTCGCGATTACGGAAATCGATGAGGACCGCCAGATTTTTGAGGTATCCGTCTATATCGAGCACGGATTGGAGGAGGTTGCAACCCGCATTGACGCCCTTGCAGGTGCTGGAAAATTCGAGAGTGAAGAACTTCCCGACATCGACTGGGTGACGCATTCTCTGGAAGGCCTGAAGCCAGTGCGCGCCGGGCGCTTTTTCGTTTTCGGTTCCCATGATCGCGACAAGATCGAACCCGGTGATATTGCCATCGAAATCGATGCAGGTCAGGCTTTCGGCACCGGCCATCATGGCACCACGTCCGGCTGTCTGGAAATGATCGAGGAAGTGGTCGAGCGTGAACACCCGACCAATGCGCTTGATCTTGGCACCGGAAGCGCGGTTCTCGCCATTGCCATCGCCAAGCTTGCACCCATTCCGGTTCTTGCCACAGATATCGATCCGATTGCTGTCACGGTTGCGGCTGAAAATACGCTCATCAACGGTGTTTCCGAGCATATCGTTACGGCTACAGCGGAAGGTTTCGATCATCCGGTCTTTCGCTCCTATACACCTTTCGATCTCATTGTCGCCAATATCCTCGCCAACCCGCTGATGGAACTGGCACCATCGCTTAAAACGCATCTGGCGACTGGCGGCTCGATCATTCTTTCCGGCATTCTCGACAGTCAGCATGATGCGGTGTGTGCTGCCTATCAGGCGCAAGGGCTGACCCATCAAAAAACGCTGCATCGCGAAGGCTGGGTAACAATCCATCTGAAATAATACTCTAATTGATCCCATCCGTTGTGAGTGACCATCATGGCTTTTCAGACTTTTGACGTTTCAACTGACCCCGCCAATGGCGCACCGCGCGTGGCGAAATTGCGCGAAAAAATGGCCGAGCTTCGCCTCGACGGTTTTCTGGTGCCGCGTGCTGATGAGCATCAAGGCGAATATGTGCCACCGCGCGCCCAGCGCCTGGGCTGGTTGACAGGCTTTACAGGCTCGGCGGGTAGCGCGCTCATCCTCAAGGACCGCGCCTTCATTTTCGTTGATGGTCGCTATGAATTGCAGGTTCGCACACAGACGGATGCAAAAGTCTTTTCCTATGCAAGCCTCGTCACCAATCCGCCCGCACAATGGCTAAGCGAAAACGGCAAAGGTCTGACCATCGGCTTTGATCCATGGCTGCACACCATTTCCGAAGCGCAGTCGCTGCATGACGCGCTAGAAAAGCAGGGCGGCAAGCTGGTCCCGATTGCAACCAACCTTATCGATGCCATTTGGGACGACCAGCCGGAAGCGCCGCTTGCGCCTGTCACCATTCAGCCCGCACGCTTTTCCGGCCATGAAGCCATGGACAAGATCCGCGAAATGCAGGCGAAGGTGGCGGAAAGCGGCGCAGACGCGACTGTACTGACCGATCCGTCATCGGTTGCATGGGTTTTTAATATTCGTGGCAAGGACGTCTCCAACACGCCGCTTCCCTTAAGCTTTGCGATTATACCGGCAACGGGTGAGCCAGAGCTTTTCATCGATGAGCGTAAGCTTGCAATCGAACCCCGCGCCTATCTCACCCAACTGGCAAAACTTGTCCCCCCCGCCGATCTTGAAGGCAGCCTCAGCGCACGTGCGGCAAAAGGCGAAACCATTTTGCTCGATCCTCTTCTTGCCGCAGAAAAACTACGACTTGCTGTGGATTCCGCTGGCGGCAGTGTGATCGCAGGCAAGGACCCTGCCCGTCTGCCCCGTGC
Source organism: Brucella sp. BE17 (assembly GCF_039545455.1). Taxonomy (NCBI): domain Bacteria; kingdom Pseudomonadati; phylum Pseudomonadota; class Alphaproteobacteria; order Hyphomicrobiales; family Brucellaceae; genus Brucella; species Brucella sp. BE17. Next base: position 1,221,791 of record NZ_CP154467.1, read on the forward strand.
TATCAAGAACAACGCAGAACTGGATGGTTCCCGCGCTGCCCACAAACGTGATGGCGTGGCGATGGTTCATTTCCTGTCATGGCTCGATGCGCAGGCACCCGGCACAATCGACGAGATTTCAGCCGCACAGAGACTGGAAGAATGCCGCACAAAAATCGGGCAGGAATTCCAGATGCCGCTCGAGGACCTTTCCTTCGACACGATTTCCGGTGCTGGGCCCGATGGGGCGATCATCCATTACCGCGTCAACACCGACACCAATCGCAAGCTTGAGGATGGTGAACTTTATCTGGTTGATTCCGGCGCGCAGTATCGCGATGGCACAACGGACATCACCCGTACTATCGCTATCGGCACGATTGCGCCTGAAACCGTTCGGGCTTTCACACTTGTGCTCAAAGGCATGATCGCCATCACGACGGCGCGTTTTCCCAAAGGCACACGCGGGCAGGACATCGACGCGCTGGCCCGCATCGCATTGTGGAAAAATGGTTTCGACTATGCGCATGGCACCGGTCACGGTGTCGGCTCTTATCTCTCGGTGCATGAAGGACCGCAGAACCTCTCCAGACGCGGCGTGCAGGAACTGCTGCCCGGCATGATCCTTTCCAACGAACCCGGCTATTACAAACCCGGCGCGTTTGGCATCCGAATTGAAAACCTGATCATTGTGAAAGAAGCTGAAGTGCCAGCCGGTGGTGATCTACCGATGCTCGGTTTTGAGACTCTGACCTTCTGCCCCATTGATCGCCGCCTGATCGACACGAGCCTGCTCACGCAGGAGGAGCGGGATTGGCTTAACGCCTATCATCAAAGCGTGCGGGAAAAACTGTCCGGCCATCTGAAGCGCGATGAATGGCAATGGCTGGAAGCAGCCACCGCACCGCTTTAATCAAGCTGGAAAAAAATGGCGCAGCGCGATCAACAACGCTGCGCCTGCAAAAAACATTGTCATCAAGCCGACGCGCAGGGATAGCAACACGCAGAAGATAAGGACAATCAGCTCCCGCCAGCCATGATCCGAGGCAGGCGCAGCAACGATGGCTGTCAGCACGGCGGCAGGGACCGCATTCAATGCCGCCTCGACCCGAAAATGCAACCGGTCAAAACGAGACAGCACAAGATGACCGCCAATGCGTGTGAGATAGGTTAAAACCGCGCCCGCAGCGATGATCCAGAGCGTTGTGGACATGGCCTTACACTTCTTCCTGTTGCGGCTTGGCCAGAATGGCTGCGAGAATAACACCGACCATCGCACCCAGCGTCACATGCCATGGTGAGCCGACAAAGCGATAGGCGGCAATGGCTGCAATCGCACTGGCAACCACCACCGGCCACCAGTGTTCGCGATGGCGAAAGCTCATCACCATACCCAGAAAATAGATCGGCAGCAGAAAATCCAGCCCCAGCGCGTAAGGGTCACTGATGAGATTGCCGAAAAGCGCGCCTAGCAGCGTTTCCAGCAGCCAGCAGGTATAAATTGTCAGCCCCAGTCCCATATACCAGGCGAAACTGATTTTCTTGCCTGCCTCGCTGCGGATTTCGACTTCCGCATATTGCGGATCGACCAGCAAAAAAAATGCAATGGCTTTTTGCAGAAATGTAAAATGACCAATGCGACGGCCGACCGTTGCCGAATAAAGAACATGGCGGAAATTAACCGCAAAAATCGATAGCACGATCATCCACGGCGCAATCGATTGACCAAAAAGATCAAGCCCGACCATCTGGCTGGCTCCCGCATAAAGCGTGGCGCTCATCAGAACGGCTTCACCAATATTAAAGCCGTTATCCAGAGCAACCGCCCCGAATAAAAGGCCAAAGGGCGCACTCGCCATAACGAGGGGGACGCCGCGTTTGAAACCCGCCCAAAATTCACCCCGCGCCGAGGCTTTGACCACCTTGAAACCCTGCTCCACGCTCTGTCCCATACTCAAATCGCGTCGTTTCTAGAGCGCCGTGCGTCCTTTCGGACGCACAAATGACGCTCTAACTTATTGAATCTACGCATCGTTCTTTCCAAAAATCGGGTTCGACTTTTGGGCCGATGCTGTAGGCGGCACTCTGATTTCAATCTTCTTCACCCATTCAATCAACGGGCGGGCGCGTTCGGCAAAATCAACCAGCCGGTCTGCAAGATCGGCACAGGTGATGCTATCGGGATCAATCTCGATGCGCACCGCAAAATGCCGGTTGCGAATAGCTTGCACCAGGTCAGGCTCACTTACGGTTTCAAATCCGCGGGGGTTTCGCTTCAACCGGTCATGATCGCTGATCTGCAAGCCATTTTTCGCGAGCTTTTTGACCATGGCGCGAAACCGCTCCGGCTCATCCACGATAGCCTTGCGCAGAGCCCGCAACAGTTCCGGTCTTGGGCCCCACCACGCCACGCAGGCGTAACAATCGCGCACACCGGGCAAGCCGATGCAGACATAAAAACAGCCGCTCTCATCCCATTTGGTGCCGGAAGCCGACAGCAATGCCGACAAGTGCCGGTTATAAGGCGCCTTGTCCTTGGAAAACCGTGTATCGCGCTTGATGCGGAACTGCGATTTGACCGGATCACCGCGAAACGGCAGGCCCACTGTTGCAAAACGCGCGGTCAGTTCTTCCACGAGATGCCCAAGCGGATTTTTCAGATGGTCCTCAAACAGGTCCTTATTCTCCAGATACCATTCGCGATTCTGGTGAAAATCGAGCGCCTTGAGAAACGGGATTGCCTTGTCGCCAAATCCCTTGAACGGAGCCATCATCCTTCTCCAACCAGCGAAAACCAGTCATCTTCGCTGATGACTTCGATGCCGAGTTCTGTCGCTTTGTTGAGCTTGGACCCGGCACCCGGCCCCGCCACCACCAGATCGGTTTTCTTGGAAACCGAGCCTGCGGTCTTGGCGCCAAACCCCTCGGCCATGGCCTTGGCTTCATCGCGTGACATGCGCTCTAAACTTCCCGTAAACACCACCGTCTTGCCTTCGACCGGCGAGCCGGTCGCAACCCGTGCGGCCTCATCGAGCGGCGTTACCTCGGCGAGAAGAGCGTCCAGCACCTCGCGATTATGCGGCTCGCCATAAAAATCCACGACCGCTTCCGCGACAATCGCGCCGATTCCTTCAACGCCAAGCATATCCTGCCAGGCCTCGTTGCCTTTATCAGCGCGGTCCGCTTTTTGCGGCGGGTGCGCCGCCTTTGCTGCCTCTTCAAAAGCCGCATAGGAAACATAAGCGCGGGCAAAACGCCTGGCATTGACCTCGCCGACATGACGGATGCCGAGCGCAAACAGAAAGCGGCTCAGTGCGATCTCGCGGCGTGCATCGATGGCATCGTAGAGCTTCTTGACCGATGTTGCGCCGAAACCGTCGATGTTTTCGAGTTTCTTAAATGGCGATGCAGCCTGCCGCTTTTTCAGCGTGAAAATATCAGCGGGCGAGCGGATAGAAAGTGAGGGATCGTCGGCATGAAAGAAGAATTCAACCTGCTTTTCACCAAGACCCTCGATATCAAATGCATTGCGCGACACGAAATGCCGGATACGCTCCACGGCTTGCGCGGGACAGATCAGACCGCCCGTGCAGCGGCGCACGGCTTCGCCTTCCTCGCGCACGGCATGACTACCGCAGGCGGGGCAAAGATGCGGGAATTCATAGGCTTCTGTATCGACCGGGCGCTTTTCCAGCACCACATCGACAATCTGCGGAATGACATCACCCGCCCGCTGCACGATCACCGTATCGCCGATGCGGATGTCGCGCCCTTCGCGGATCGGCTCACCCTTCAATCCCCGACCTCGGATATAATCTTCATTATGCAGTGTCGCATTGGTGACAACGACGCCGCCGACCGTGATCGGTTCAAGCCGCGCCACAGGCGTCAAGGCACCTGTTCGACCGATCTGGATATCGATACCGCGCAAAATGGTAATTGCCTGTTCGGCGGGAAATTTATGCGCAATGGCCCAGCGCGGACTGCGCGAGCGAAATCCGAGGCGCGTCTGTAGATCAAGCCGGTCTACCTTATAGACCACGCCGTCGATGTCATAATCGAGATTGGGGCGCTCAAGACCGATAGTGCGATAATGCGCAATCAGTGCTTCGACGCTCTGAACACACTTGATCAATGGATTGACCGGAAAACCCCATTCACGAAATTTCTCAACCATGCCTGCTTGCGTATCGGCGGGCATCTTTGACATTTCACCCCACGCATAGGCAAAAAACCGGAGCTTGCGCGTAGCCGTGACTTTCGCATCGAGCTGACGCAGCGACCCTGCCGCCGTATTGCGCGGATTGACATAGGTCTGTTTGCCTTCAGCCGCCATCTGTGCATTGAGGGCCAGAAAGTCGCTTTTGGCCATATAGACTTCGCCGCGCACTTCCACCACGTCCGGCGCACCGGCCGGAAGGTGATTGGGGATTTCGGCAATGGTACGAATATTGGCGGTGACGTTTTCGCCCGTTGTGCCATCGCCCCGCGTTGCGGCACTGACCAAAACGCCGTTCTCATACCGGACCGACATGGAGAGACCGTCGATCTTGGGTTCTGCGGTAAAGGCGATGGAGTTGTCAGGCAATTGTCCAAGAAAACGATAAACGCCGCCGACAAAATCGCGCACATCCTCGTCTGAAAAAGCATTGTCGAGCGAGAGCATCGGGCGGCTATGGGTAAGCGTCGAAAACCCGGCAGCAGGAGCAGCCCCCACCCGCTGCGAAGGGCTGTCGTTACGCAGCAATTGTGGAAACCGCGCCTCGATAGCTTCATTGCGCCTTTTCAGCGCATCATAGTCGGCATCGGAAATTTCTGGCCGGTCATTGGTGTGATAAAGCGCGTCATGATGCGCGATTTCGTGCGCCAGCCGCTCCAACTCGGCACTCGCTTCCAGTTCGGTCAGTTTCTCGACTTCGATTTCGGACATTACGGGATAAAACCTGATCATTGAATCGTCTGCGACCATAGCCAAGAAATTCAGCCAAGCCTATGGCTTGCCGCCATTACAAACAAAGCTATTGCCAGAAGCTGTTTAAGCATGTCTCCCAAAAGTGGGAACCGGTTTTGGGATAAAGACATGCGTGAAAACAAAAATTTAAAGAAGCAGAGCGCTGTTTTCCGCAAGCAAACGCTCTGCCGCCTTGCGTGCTTCCTCGGTGATACTGGCACCGGCCAGCATGCGGGCGATTTCTTCCTGCCGCTCGTCCACATCGATGGCGCGGATCGAGGTCGCCATGCGATCCTCGCCAGTCGCCGATTTGGCAATCAGGAAATGGGTGGAGGCGCGGGCTGCCACCTGCGGCGCATGGGTGACGGAAAGCACCTGCACACGCGCTGACAACCGTGCCAGCCGTTGCCCGATGGCATCCGCCACGGCACCGCCCACGCCCGTGTCGATTTCATCAAACACAAGGGTGGGCGCGGAACCACGATCGGCAAGCGCAACTTTCAGCGCTAAGAGGAATCGCGAAAGTTCGCCGCCCGAGGCCACCTTCATCATCGGCCCTGCGCGGGTGCCGGGATTGGTGCGCACCCAATATTCGACGGTATCAATGCCTTCCGCAGCACGGGCTTGCGGGTCTGTGGTGATTTCCACGATGAACTCAGCCCTTTCGAGTTTCAACGCTGGAAGCTCGGCCATGACAGCAGATTTAAGATGCGCCGCCGTGTCCTTGCGCTGGTCGGACAAACGTGCTGCCACCTTGTCATAAGCAAGGCCTGTGTCACTGGCCTGTTTTTCAAGTTGGGCAAGCTTTTCCGCACCCGCATCAAGATCAGCCAGATCAGCATCCATTTTGTCGCGCAGTGCAGGCAGACCTTCAACGGAAACCGAATATTTGCGCGCTGCTGCTCGCAGCGCAAACAGCCGCTCTTCGACCTGTTCAAGAACACGCGGATCGAAATCAATCTCACGCATGGCATGGTCGATGCCATCCTGCGCCAAAGCAAGACTGTTCAACGCCTCATCAATCGCTTTGCAGACAGGCTCCAGGAGATGCGGCGCTTCGGGAATTTTGCGCTCCAGTCGGCGAACAAGGCTTGCCAATGTTGGCACAGGTGATCCCTGCCCCGACAAGAGTTCTCCGGCCTCGTTCACATCACCGGCAATCTTTTCCGACTTCATCATAAGCGCTCGGCGTTCGGCCAAGTCTTCTTCTTCACCGGGCTGCGGATCGAGCTTGGTCAGTTCCTCAACGGACGACCGCAGATAATCGCCTTCGCGCTCCGCCGCTTCCACCTTTGCGCGGTGACGCGAAAGGGCCGTTTCTGCGTCGCGCCAAGCCTTGTGGTGCTCACGCACCAAAGTCGCCTCGCCATCAAGACCACCGAAAGCATCAAGAAGGGTTCTGTGCAGATTAGTATCGATCAGCGCGCGATCATCATGCTGACCGTGGATTTCCACCAGCCTTTTGCCAAGTTCGCGCAGAAGCGCGACACTTGCTGCCTGATCGTTGATGAACACGCGGGTGCGCCCATCGCCCATCTGGAGACGACGCAGAATAACGTCGCCATCATCGTCAAAACCGTTTTCACTCAGGAAATGCCGGGCTGGATGACCGCTCGGCACATCAAAAACCGCTGTCACCTGTCCCTGATCCGCGCCATGCCGCACCAGCGAAGCGTCACCACGAGCGCCAAGCGCCAATGACAGCGAATCAAGCAGGATCGACTTGCCCGCCCCTGTCTCGCCGGTCAGCACAGACAAACCGGTCCTGAACTCGATATCGAGCCTTTCAATCAGAACGATATCGCGGATCGATAGGTGCGACAGCATATTGAGATCAGCTTACGAGCTGCCGCCGGTGATAAGCGAAGAGGCCTTGGACAACCACGAACCGCCATTCTCGCGCGGCTCAAGACCACCGCTTTGCAGCAGCTTGTAGGAATCCTTGTACCATTGGCTATCCGGGAAATTCTTGCCAAGGACAGACGCAGCCATCTGCGCTTCTGCAGTCAGGCCAAGCGCATAATAGGCTTCGACCAGACGCGCCAGCGCTTCCTCAACCTGACGGGTGTTAGAATAATCCTCGACGACGCCACGGAAGCGCTTGATAGCGGCCAGATATTCCTTGCGCTCGAGATAGTAGCGTCCGACCTGCATTTCCTTGCCGGCAAGCTGATCGCGGGCAAATCGGATTTTTGCCTTGGCATCCTCGGTATATTCAGAACCGGGGAAACGATCGACGACTTCCTGCATAGCGGCGATAGCGCGGCGGCTTGCCGCCTGATCACGCGTTACGTCCGGGATCTGTCGGAAATAGGAAAGGCCAATGATGTAATAAGCATAGGCAGATTCAGGCGAGGTCGGATAAAGCGTATTATAACGCTTGGCCATGCTGATCGCTTCTTCGTACTTGCCCTGACGGTAATTGGTGAAGGCGGCCATCACAAGCGACTTGCGCGCCCATTCCGTATAGGGATGCTGGCGGTCAACGGCAGCGAACTTTTTTGCAGCCTCTGCAAGGCGACCCGCATCAAGATTGGCAAGGCCTTCATTATAGAGCTTGTCGGCCGGCTCGATCGTATCGACATATTTGGTCAGGTCGATATCGTCGTTCTTACTGGCACAACCGGCGAGCGGGATAAGAACGGCAAGAGCGCTCGTTAACAGCGCGGTTTTCGTCATACCCGTAAATTTGAAACTCGTCATGCGGTCTCCAGCCTTCTGGCAGCATCTTATCCGTTTGAAGCAGTTCGCGCTTTTAACATCGCTGAGCGACTTCATCCATTCAAATCGTATGGCTTGAGCAATGAAAGAACCATTACCACGCCTGTTTTGGCCGTCCATAAACCATAAGAGAGCGCAATCGTCCAGCTATTCAATCGACAGATTGTAGCCGGAAAATGCCAACGGGCGGCTTCCTTGCAATACTTGACCCAAAAAACAGGTCCAATCGATATTCCTGAACGGTAATCGACTCAACTGCGATGGTGAACCGGGGAACACGGCTCAATTATGGCCGTAATACGTTACGCGCTAATTTATTAAGACGATAAAGGCGTACTTTAGAATGCTTCAACGATCTCGAATGCCGTCTCGTCGGCCAGAAGCGCCTTAACAGTTTCCGAATTCAGCCTATGACCACCGCGATAGGATCGGAAACAGCCGATAAAAGGCAGCCCCGCGAGCGCCACGTCCCCCACCGCGTCCAGCGCCTTGTGACGCACGAACTCATCCGGGAAACGTAGTCCGCCGGGGTTTACGACCGCATTATCGTCACCGATCACCAAGGAATTTTCGAGCGATGATCCCAGTGCCAGACCCGCGGCCCAAAGCCGCTCGACATCCTTCATGAAGCCGAAGGTGCGTGCACTCGACAATTCGTTGCGAAACGTCGCAGAATCCATATCGGCTGCAAATTTCTGCCGCCCGATGAGTGGAATATCAAAATCGATCTCAACCTCGAAGCGAGTCCCCGCATAAGGGATAAATTCGCCCCACGAGGTGCCCGCTTCAACCCGAACCGGCTTCAAAACACGCATGAAACGGCGTTTTGCCGAGTGGCTCACCAGACCGGCCTCGTCGAAAGCCTGCAAAAAGCGGGCCGATGTCCCGTCCATGATCGGCATTTCCGGACCATCGACTTCGACAATCAAATTATCAATGCCGAGGGATGAAATCGCCGCCATCAGATGTTCGACCGTATCGATCTTAGCGTCTTTTGGCCCCAACGACGTGCAGAGATCCGTCGCACCAATTTGCGAGACATGGGCGCGAATTGCATCCGCCTTTCCTTTGAGGTCAGAGCGCTGGAAGATAATCCCGCTATCCGCGTCAGCGGGTAAGAAAGTCACCGATGCCGGTCGACCGCCGTGAACGCCAACACCGGAAAGGGTTATCGGATGGCCAATGGTTTTCTGATATGTGCTCACCGCTCATCCCGTTCGTGCAATAATCTTATTTCCTGCCGCCTTAAATAGAGAGCGGCCAGCAACAGACAAAATCACGCTTTCTTTCATTCTATTAACAAAAAGCCCGCCTGAAACAGGCGGGCTTTTCCTATTCAGTATGAAGAAAATCAGTTCGACTGGCGGCGCAGGAAGGCCGGGATTTCGAGCTGTTCTTCTTCCGATGCCGCTGCGCGAGGCTGAGGACGACCCTGATCGTCAAGCTGTCCGCGACGCGGTGCATAGATCGAGCCTTCCTGCTGCGGGGCGCGACGCTCTGCCGGACGCATGGAAGGTTCGCGATGCTGTGCAGGCTCGAGACGCGCTGCCGGCTGTTCTTCTTCACGCCGCGCCAGACCGCCCATCAGGCGATTAAGCAGACCTTTCGGTCCACGTTCTTCCTGAACAGGTGGCTGTGGAGCACGACGAGCGGCAATCTCAGCCTGTGCCACCGGAGGGAAGTCCGAAACGGCAGGCATACGTGGTGCCGGACGCGGATCGCGGGCGGGTTCTGCCTGCATCGGCGGCTGCTGATACGGCTGCGGCTGGGCAGGCTGGGCGTGCTGCATAGGTGCACGGGCAACCGGTGCCTGCTCGAAAGCTTCTGGAGCAGGTGCCTGGAAAATGCGGCTCTGCGGACGGAAATCCGGCTGAGCAGACGCCACCGGCGCGGCCGGGGCTTCAGCTTCAGAGACTGGAGCCGCGTGGACGACAGGGGCTGCCTGACGCGGCTGCTCCATATGCGGTGGACGCAATGCACCATGCGGTGCCATCGGCTTATTCTGCGTGGCGGGCTTTACCGGCTGGCGAAATTCCAGCGGCGCAGGCGCCGCGTCTCCTTGCAGCTTGTCGATGCCGGTGGCAACGACCGATACACGGATAACACCTTCAAGACCTTCATCGAACGTCGCGCCAAGAATGATATTGGCTTCCGGATCGACTTCTTCACGGATGCGGGTCGCAGCTTCGTCAACTTCGAACAGGGTCATGTCGCGACCACCGGTGATCGAGATCAACAGGCCCTTGGCACCGCGCATCGAGGTTTCATCGAGCAGCGGATTGGCGATTGCAGCTTCTGCCGCGGCCATTGCACGGCCTTCACCCGAAGCTTCGCCCGTACCCATCATAGCCTTGCCCATTTCGCGCATCACCGAACGAACGTCGGCGAAGTCGAGATTGATGAGGCCTTCCTTGACCATCAGGTCGGTGATGCAGGCAACGCCCGAATAGAGCACCTGATCGGCCATTGCGAAAGCGTCAGCAAAGGTGGTCTTGTCGTTGGCGATGCGGAACAGGTTCTGGTTCGGAATGACAATAAGCGTATCGACGTTCTTCTGGAGATCCTCGATGCCCATATCCGCCGTCTTCATGCGGCGACCGCCTTCAAAATGGAAAGGCTTGGTGACAACGCCGACGGTGAGGATACCGCGTTCACGCGCAGCACGTGCAACCACGGGAGCAGCACCTGTGCCGGTACCGCCGCCCATACCGGCGGTGACGAAGCACATGTGGGTGCCGTTGAGGTGATCAACGATTTCGTCGATGCATTCTTCAGCAGCCGCACGACCGACTTCCGGCTGCGATCCAGCACCGAGACCCTCGGTGACAGCAGCGCCAAGCTGAATGATGCGATCAGACTTCGACATGGTCAAAGCCTGCGCGTCGGTGTTTGCCACGACAAAATCCACGCCGCGCAAACCGGCATTGATCATATTGTTGACGGCATTGCCGCCACCGCCGCCAACACCAAATACGGTGATCCGGGGCTTGAGCTCGGTGATATCCGGCTTTTGCAGATTGATAGTCATTGGTCCTTATTCCTCTTAAGCCTCGTCACCGCTTCGCCGCCGCGGTGCAGATTGGTTGTTACCCAGATGGTCACGCCCCGAAAACTTCAAAACTCACGCAATGGTCGATTACTCAAAAACTCTCTCTCAGCCATTGGCCAACGCGTTGAATACGCCCTCCTGTTCCGGTCATCAGACCGGAGGAAGCTGCTCTCACCGACCGCTCTTCAATGCCCGCAACCTGCGGATAAATCAGAAGTCCGACCGTTGCGGCAAAAGCTGCTCCCTTAGCCGCCTCAGGCAGGCCCGCTATACCGAGCGGCCGCCCAATTCGTACATTTCTTGCCAATATGCGTCTGGCCGCTTCCGGCATGCCTGGAAGCTGGCTTGCGCCACCCGTGAGCACCACACGCTTACCGACAATATGTCCAAGCCCTGACTGGTTGAGCCTGTCGCGTACCAGTTCAAGCGTTTCTTCCACGCGCGCCCGGATGATCCGCGTCAGCACCGAACGCGGATATTGATTGGGCACGTCACGCTCATCATCGCCAATCGGCGACACTGAAATCAGATCGCGGTCGTCGGCAGCACTTGGCAGCGCCGAGCCGTACATGACCTTCATGCGTTCGGCGTCTTCCATCCGTGTGGAGAAACCACGCGCCACATCCATGGTAACGTGATTGCCGCCAATGGCCACCGCATCAGCATGAATGAACTTACCTTCGGAGAATACGGAAATCGTCGTCGTACCGCCGCCCATATCGATACAGGCAGCACCCATTTCGGCTTCATCACCGACGAGTGCCGCAAGGCCGCTTGCATAAGGGGTGGCAACGATTGCTTCCACCGAAAGATGACAGCGATTGATGCAGAGTTCGAGATTACGCAACGGCGCGCTATCTGCGGTCAGCACATGCATATCAACGCCAAGGCTGTCGCCGAGCATGCCCTGCGGGTCACGAATGCCACGCTCACCATCCAGCGTGTAGCCAATGGGCAGCGAATGAACGAGATGGCGTTCAGCGGCCAGCGCCTGCTTGGCACCTGCACCCAGAACCCGGCGAATATCGGTCTGCTCGACCTCATGGCCACCAAGGTTCACGCTCGCGGTAAAGGTTTCGCTGCGCAGACGACCAGCCGAAATATTGACGATCAGGCTGTCGACCGTGAGGCCGGCCATGCGCTCCGCTGCATCGACTGCAAGACGGATTGACTGCTCGGCTGCATCGAGATCGATGATGACGCCCGATTTGACACCACGCGAACGCTGATGACCAATTCCCAGCACTTCCATGCGATGCGTGCGACCGGGAAGCAGTGCGCCACCCTCATGCGGACGCAACCGCGCAATCACGCAGGAAACCTTGCTCGAGCCAACGTCCAGAACCGTCAACAGGCGCACCTTGCGCCCTGCCGTTCCGCCTTGAGATGATCCACTTCCGCCCAGAATACTCATACGCGTTTTCCCATCCGGGCCAGCTCTTTTTTACGCTCCACCAAAAACTTTTGGCGCTGCTCCATTCCGCTTCCAGACAATTGAACCGTTACCCGGTCCTCCAGCCTGAGGTCCACCGCCAGAATATCACGGGAAAGAAGATGCTGCTTTTGCTCCAGCTTCTCGACCTGGGCCAGCGCCTTGAGAGGCTCGTTCTCCGGCAGCATGATGCGCACGCCATTATCCAGAAGCAAATCCCAGCGGCGGTCGGCGACGCGAATATAGGCACGCACCTTGCCCGCCACCGCAGGATAATTTGAGATTTCCTCGACAAATCCTTTGACGCGCTTTTCAGCGCCATGCCCCACAACCAGCGGAAGAGCATCGTAACGACCAGCACGGAAAGGAACGATTGCGTCACCATCGGCATCGATCAGCGCCAATTCCTTGCCATTTTGCCAGATAGCGAAAGCCTGACGCTCCTGCATCGAAACCTGCAAGGTGCGCGGATAAACCTTGCGCACTTCAACATTCTCAACCCACGGCAAATGCGCAATCGATTCACGCGCCGTTTCAGCACTCAGCCCCACGAGCGAGGTTTCGCCATCAAGGCCAAGCTGCCCCAGAATATCAATATCGGATGTTTCATGGTTACCAACAACACGGACATCCTCGATGGCAAAGCCAAAGGTCGAGGCCATAGTCTTTACCACGTCCTGCGAATGACCACCGGCAACCATACCGTAAAGACCTGTCGCGCTGAAAAAGCTCAACATGCCGATAGTGCCCACATGGCGCGGGATGGTGACGCCACCCTCAAACAGGCGCACAACGAAGCGAAACGGCTTGCGCAGGAAGCGTGGCAGAACAAAAGCAGCATTCATCGTGCCCGATGCATCCCGCATCGCGCCCGAGCGCTTATATCCACCAGACTTGCCGTTCAACGCAAACAAGACGCATCCTCCACAATCCAACGCAACAATTCACCGAAAGAGATACCCGCCGCATTGGCGATATCAGGCACCAAAGAGGTTGGCGTCATGCCGGGCTGCGTATTGACTTCCAGCCAAACGACCTCACCTTCCTCTGAAAAACGATCATCGAAACGGAAGTCAGAACGGCTTACGCCCCGACACCCAATTGCCTGATGCGCCATAAGGGCCATTGTTTGTATTTTTTGGTAAATATTTGGTAAAATTTTTGCCGGACACACGTGAGTTGATGCGCCTGCAACATATTTTGAATCAAAATCGTAGAACTGATGCCCCACCGGAATGATCTCACACACATCCATGGCCCGATCACCAATCACCGCGCAGGTCAATTCGCGTCCGGCGATATAGCGCTCCACCATGACTTCAGCGCCGTAATTCCACTCCGCAGAACCGATAATCTGCGGCGGATGCGCCTGATCTTCCTTGACGATGACCACACCGAAGCTTGAGCCCTCGCGCACGGGCTTCACCACGTAAGGAGGCTCCATCGGGTGCGCGGAACCAATCGCAAAACGGTCCATAATGCGCGATTGCGCCACCGTCACACCGGATGCTGCCGCCACTTTCTTGGCACGATCCTTATCCATGGCAAGGGCTGACGCCAGAACACCGGAATGGGTGTAGGGGATTTGGAGATATTCGAGAATGCCCTGAATGGCACCATCCTCACCGAATGGACCGTGCAGCGCATTAAAGGCAACATCAGGCTTCAAATCAGCAAGCACACTTGCGACATTGCGATCAACATCGATGTGCGAAACACGATAGCCAAGCTCTTCCAGGGTCGAAGCACAGGCCGCACCCGACGACAGGCTGACGGGACGCTCCGAGGAGAACCCACCCATCAAAACGGCGACGTGCTTTCCCGTCATTTCAAAAATCCCCTCTGCGCATCCCTCGCGCAATGAAACAAGACCCTCTGCACATTTCGCGCAGAGTAAAACAAGGACAGAGTCCAACCAGCCCGGCGAACCGATGACGCCAACCTTGAAATTTGCAACCGCTTTCAGTCGGGGCCTTGCAAACTTCGAGATCACGACATTGAAGCCGCAGACACCCGCTAGCCAGAAAACCCAGCCGAATCAAATCACTGTGTGGTTAACCCTAAAGAATCAGAGGATTGATTCCGTGTCCAGCCCTATCATTTAAGGGGGATCTTACAAATCGTCTGCAAAGACGAAAAAGCCCGGAATTTCAAGCCGAAATTCCGGGCAAAAATTTATCAGATTTTTCCAAGAAACGCTTCGACATGCTCGCCCTCGCGGAACAAACCGAGACGTTTTATCTCCCAATTGAGCCGAATCCCTGAATTCTCGAAAACTCTCAACCGGACCGTTTCACCCAACGTCTCCAGATCGAGGCCGGTTGCGTCACCCGTATTGATCATGAAGTTGCAGTGCATTTCCGACATCTGCGCACCACCAACGCGCAAACCGCGGCAACCGGCCTTGTCGATTTCTTTCCAGGCGGAGGTGCCTTCCGGGTTCTTGAAAGTCGATCCGCCAGTCTTCTCGCGCACCGGTTGCACGGTTTCACGATGGTGCTGCACCGCGTCCATCGCCTCTTTGATGTCCTCTGGTTCACCGGGCACGCCTTCAAAAAGGGCGGATGTAAAAATCAGATCAGGTGCGACCGATGAATGACGATAGGCATAGCCCATCTCGGCATTGGAAAGGACATGGATATCGCCCATGCGATCGAGCGCGCGCACCTCAACCACACGCTCGCGCGTTTCAACGCCATTGGCGCCTGCATTCATACGCAAAGCGCCGCCAAGACCACCAGGAATGCCATGATAGAAATGAAAGCCCGCAAGGCCCGCATCAAGGGCTGCTGCAGCCAGACGCTTGTCGGGCGTTGCGGTGCCAGCACGCAATTGCGTATCTGACACACGCGCCACCTCGCCAAAGCCTTTGGCCGACAAGCGCACCACAAACCCTGGAATACCGCCGTCGCGCACCAGAAGATTGGAGCCAATGCCAACCACGAGGATAGGAATGTCCTCCGGTACAGCTTTGAGGAACATCGAAAGGTCTTCTTCATCAGCAGGCTGGAACAAAACCTGTGCCGGACCGCCGGTCCGAAACCATGTGATCTTGTCCATGCCCGTATCGGGCATCAGCTTGCCACGCAGGCCAGACAGCCTGCCTTCAAGCTTCTTGAGAAGCGCTTCGCCGCTTTGCATCTCGGCCATTACTTCTTACCCTGTTCAGCCAGTTCATTTGGCAAGGCATAGGCCCATTGCGTAATATTCCCAGCACCAAGGCAGATGACAAAATCACCGGGTTCGGCAATGGATGCAACCAGCGGCGCAATCTGTTCCGGCGCACTCACATAGCGTGCATCGCGATGTCCGGCAGTCTTTATACGGGAAACCAGTTCTTCCGAATTCACGCCCTCGATCGGTTCCTCGCCTGCCGTATAGACCGGCGTGACGATGATCGTGTCAGCATCGTTAAAGCAGGCGGCAAACTCGTCAAACAGGTCGTGTAAACGCGAATAACGGTGCGGCTGGGCAATGGCGATTACACGGCCCTTGGTCGCTTCACGCCCCGCTTTGAGCACGGCGCGAATTTCAACGGGATGGTGACCGTAATCGTCAAAAATCTCCACATTGTTCCACGAGCCTGTGTGGGTAAAGCGCCGCTTCACGCCGCCAAACGAACCAAGGCCTCTGCGAATATCGTCAGCGGACATGCCCAGCTCATGCGCGACGGCAATCGCAGCCGTCGCATTGGAGACGTTGTGCAAGCCCGGCATAGGCAGTCGCAGATCCTTAATCTCAATCGTCTCGTCCTTGCGCGAACGGATCAGCACATCGAACAGATTGGTAGCCCCTTCCATGCGCTGATTGACAAAGCGCACATCGGCCTGCGGGTTCTGCCCATACGTTATGATACGGCGATCCTCGATACGGCTAACCAGCGCCTGCACTTCCGGGTGATCGAGGCACATGACGCCGAAACCATAAAATGGTACATTTTCGACGAATTGCCGGAAAGCACCGCGCACATTGTCGAAACTGCCGTAATGATCGAGATGCTCAGGGTCGATATTGGTGATGACCGCAATATCGGCAGGAAGCTTCAAAAACGTGCCGTCGCTCTCATCGGCTTCCACCACCATCCAGTCGCCATCGCCCATGCGGGCATTGGTGCCATAGGCATTGATGATACCGCCATTGATCACGGTCGGATCAAGATGACCTGCATCAAGAAGGGCTGCGACCATGGAGGTCGTCGTCGTCTTGCCATGGGTGCCGCCAATAGCGACCGCACGGCGGAAACGCATCAACTCGGCCAGCATCTCGGCACGGCGCACGATGGGTAGAAGTTTTTCACGTGCTGCGACCAGTTCAGGATTGTTTTTCTTGATGGCCGTCGAGACGACAAGCACTTCCGCCTCGCCGAGGTTCTCTGCCTTATGTCCGACGAAAACCTCGATGCCCTTCTCACGCAGGCGTTGCACATTGGCGCTGTCCGACTGATCCGACCCTTGCACCTTATAGCCAAGATTGTGCAGCACTTCCGCAATGCCGCTCATGCCGATGCCGCCAATGCCCACGAAATGGACGAGCCCGATGTTCAGCGGCATTTTCATGGCCGGTTTCCTCTCTTGAATTCCTGAACTGATTTGCCTGCTGCAATAGCCTCTGCGAGATCGGCAAGCAACTGTGCCGCATTCGGTTTGCCCACGCTTTTGGCAGCCTGCGCCTGCGCTTCTAGCCGTTCCGGCTCGTTCATGGCCGATTGGATAAGTGCTGCAAGACGCTCTGGCGAAAGTTCCGACTGCCGCACCACTTCGCCGCCGCCAGCAGCTTTAAGTGCTAGCGCATTGGCCGCCTGATCGTGGTCGAGCGCATGCGGAAACGGCACCAGAATGGCCGGACGCCCGATCACCGTGATTTCCGAAACCGTCGATGCGCCTGAACGCGAAATGACAAAATGCGCCTCAGCAATACGTGCGGGCATATCATTGAAGAACGGAGCAACATCTGCAGGAACACCAAGTTTGGCATAGGCTTCACGCACGGATGCCTCATCTTCCCTGCGTGCCTGCTGCGTGATCAACAACCGTGCGCGTTCTTTTTCAGGCAAAAGCGCTATTGCGGCGGGCAAGGAATGCGAAAAGAACTGTGCGCCCTGACTGCCGCCAAAAATCAGCAGATGAAAGCGCTCATCGGCTTTTGCGGGCCTGTAGGCCGTCTCGGCAGCGCTCAGGACCGGCGGACGCACCGGGTTGCCGGTCGTGACGATTTTTGATGAAAAAGCACTATTCGTTTCAGGCAGGAAGCCGCCTGCAATGGCTTTCACGCGAGCAGCCAATCCCTTGTTGGCGCGGCCCATAACGGCGTTTTGCTCATGTACCATGGTGGGAATATTCATACGGCTTGCCGCATAAAGCGGCGGCAGCGTCGGATAACCGCCGAACCCTACGACGAGTTTGGGCTTCAAGCGGCGAAAAAGTTTTCTCGAATCGAGATTTCCCTGCCATAGCGCCCGAAACGTTTTGAGAAGGGCAATAGGGTTTTTACCCGTAACCGTTGCCGAACGGATCACATGGACGTGGGCTTGATCAAAGGCGCCGGCAAAGCGTTGCGCACGTGCATCCGTCGCCAGATGCACATCATATCCACGTGCCTTCAACTCGTGGGCAAGAGCCTCCGCCGGGAATAGATGCCCGCCAGTGCCGCCTGCGGCCAGAACGATGGTCTCTTTACTCATATCTGCCTCACAAAGCCGGAAAGCGTTCGCCGATACCAAGCGTCTGCGACATGCGTGCTTCGGGCCTGCGGCGCGTCAGAGCCAAAAGCATGCCCATGGTAATGGCAATCGCCACCAGCGACGAACCGCCATAGGAAATGAACGGCAAGGTCATGCCTTTGGCGGGCATCAGGTGGAGGTTCACTGCCATATTGATAATCGACTGGAACCCGAACAGGATCACAATGCCCGACACCGCAAGTCGCGTGAAGGCGTCGCGCTCGCGCAATGCAATCGAAAGCCCACGTACCACGATGAAAGCAAACAGCAGCATGATGAGAAGGCAAAGGATAATGCCATATTCTTCCGCTGCCACTGAAAAGATAAAGTCGGTATGGCTGTCGGGAATGATACGTTTAACCGTGCCTTCGCCCGGCCCCTGCCCGAACCAGCCGCCACGCAGGATCGCCTCGCGTCCAGCATCGACCTGAAACGTGTCGCCCTCGCCCGTCATGAAGCGGTTGATACGGCCTGCCACGTGATCGAACATCAAATAGGCACCAAAGGCACCAAATACCGCAAGTCCGCCTAGCATCAATATCCAGAACAGCGGTAGCCCCGCAAGAAAGAACATTGCACCCCATGTACCGGTGGTAAGCATGGTCTGCCCAAGATCAGGCTGGAGCACAAGAAGCCCAACCGTCACGCAAAACAGCAACATGGCGAGGAAATAGCCCGGCATTTCGCCGCCGCGCTCACGCTCGGAAAAAAGCCATGCGCAGACGACCACGAAAGCAGGCTTCATGAATTCGGACGGCTGAATGGAAATGCCCAAGATCGAAACCCAGCGCCGCGCACCCTTGACCTCGATACCAAAAAACAGCGCTGCGACCATAAGAACAAGCGAAATGCCAAGCAAAATCAATGCGAAGCGCCGCACCTGTCGCTGTGACAGGAACGAAACGCCGATCATGACGGCGATTGCCGGCACCATGAAGAAAATCTGCCGCTCCACGAAATGAAAGCCATCAAGCCCGATACGCTGCGCCACGGCAGGACTTGCGGCAAAGGAGAGCAGAATGCCAAGCCCCATCAGGGCAAGACATGCAGCCAGAAAGAAACGGTCGATTGTCCACCACCAGTTGGCAACGGCACCACGGTCAACACGACTTACCATTAGCTTTCCCCTCCAATTGAGACGACGCCGGGCAGCGACAACACGGCGGTGCGAAACGCATCCCCACGCTTTTCAAAATTCTGGAACTGATCGAAGCTTGCGCAGGCAGGAGACAGCAGAACCACCGGCTCGCTTGCCGCATCATTGCCCGCATCGCGCGCGGCATGTTCAACGGCAATTGCCAGCGTGTCAGAAATCTCGAACGCGACCCCATCACCGAGGGCTGCCGCAAATTGTGCCGCCGCTTCACCGATGAGATAAGCTTTGGCAATGCGCGGGAAAAAGCCCGCAAGCGAAGCGATCCCGCCGGATTTCGGAACCCCTCCGGCAATCCAGTAAATATTTTTGGCAAAAGACGACAGAGCCGGTGCCGTAGCTTCGGCATTGGTTGCCTTGGAATCATTGACGAACAGCACCTTGCCGCGTTTTCCCACCTGCTCCATACGATGCGCAAGACCGGGAAAACTTTTCAGCCCCGCACGGATTTCTTCGAGGCTCAAGCCCACCGCGAGACAGGAAACGATTGCGGCAAGCGCATTCTGCGCATTGTGCGCACCGCGCAGCGAACCGATCCCTTCAAGCGTTGCCAGCTCCGAAACCGCACCATCCTCAGCATGGAACAGGTTTGAACCTTCGGCAAAATAACCGTTTTCAAGGTGCTTTTCTTTGGAAATCCGCTCGACATTCACGCCCTGCGCCGCCAGTTTTTCGGCAATCGCCATGCAATAAAGATCGTCCACGCCGACAATAGCCGTCCCGCTTTTCGCAACCAGCCGCTCCTTGATCGCAGCATAGTTTTCCATCGAACCATGCCGGTCGAGGTGATCGGGCGTCAGGTTTAAAAGAATACCTGCCGTCGGATTGAGCGATGGTGCCAGATCGACCTGATAAGACGAGCATTCGATCACATAAAAACGATTCCGTGCGGGCGGATCGAGTGTCAGTATGGCGGTTCCGATATTGCCGCCAAGCTGCATATCGCGACCTGACGCCTTGATGATATGGGCAATCAGCGCCGTGGTGGTGGATTTACCATTGGTGCCGGTAATGGCCACAAACGGACAATCGGGCGCAACCTTGTTGCGCTCCCGCACGAACAATTCCACATCGCCGATGATTTCAACATCTGCCGCCCTTGCAAGATCGACGCTCCAGTGGGGCTTCGGGTGCGTCAAAGGCACGCCAGGCGACAACACGAAGGCATCGAACTGCGACCAGTCGGCCTTTTTGAGATCGCCAGTGGCAATACCAGCGCTCTGCGCACGCGCAACACTGTCGGGATTGTCATCCCAGGCGATAATCCTTGCGCCGCCCGCGACAATAGCTTTTGCCGTGGCAATACCCGACCCACCCAATCCGAAGAGCGCGACAGTCTTGTGTTCAAGAGCGGTGATCGGGATCATTTCTGTGGCCTGTTACCTGAGCTTCAATGTCGAAAGGCCGATCATGGCGAGAATAATCGCGACGATCCAGAAGCGGATCACCACCTGACTTTCCGTCCAGCCCTTCTTTTCAAAGTGATGATGGATCGGTGCCATCAGGAAGACGCGCTTGCCCGTCATCTTGAAGGATGCGACCTGAATGATGACCGACATCGCCTCAACCACGAACAGTCCGCCAATGATGGCCAGAACGATTTCGTGCTTTGTAGCAACAGCCACAGTGCCAAGCATACCGCCCAGCGCCAGCGATCCGGTATCGCCCATGAAAATCGCGGCGGGCGGCGCATTGAACCAGAGGAAGCCAAGGCCAGCGCCGATCACAGCGCCCAAGACCACGGCAAGTTCGCCCGTGCCCGGAACAAAGTGGATTTGCAGATAATCAGCAAAGATCGCATTACCGGAAAGATAGGCGATGAAGCCGAAGGAGGCGGCCGCAACCATCACCGGCACGATGGCCAGACCGTCAAGCCCATCAGTCAGGTTGACCGCATTGCCCGCGCCGACCATGACGAATGCCGCGAACGGAATGAAGAACCAGCCGAGATTGAACACGAACTGTTTGACAAAGGGGAAAGTCAGCGATGAAGAGAACGGCTCCTGCCCTGCCCGCATGATGATAAAGGCGGCAATGGCAGCAATCAGAAACTCGATTCCAAGTCGCGCCTTGCCTGAAAAGCCCTTATCAGACTGTTTGGTGACTTTAAGGTAATCGTCATAAAAGCCGATTGCACCGAAACCCACCGTCACCATAAGCACGACCCAGACATAGACGCTTGCGAGATTGGCCCAGAAAAAACACGACACCAGAATGCCGGTCATGATCATCAGCCCACCCATTGTGGGGGTGCCAGCCTTCTTGAAATGGGTCTGCGGTCCATCGGCGCGGATCGGCTGGCCCTTGCCCTGCCGCGTGCGCAACGAATTGATGATCGCAGGTCCAAACAGGAACACGATCAAAGCCGAGGTGATCATCGCTCCGCCGGTTCGGAATGTGATGTAACGAAACACATTCAACGGTGTCATGTGTTCGGCAAAAGCGGTAAGCATCATTAACATATGAGAAAGACCCCTCGAAAACCGCTATTCCGCCGCAACAACCGGCGGGAATTTGGCGGTCAGCGCCTTGACAATTTTGGCAAACCCGACTCCTTGCGATGATTTCACCATGATGACATCACCCGGACGGACTGCCTTGACGACAAGCGGCAATAATTCTTCGGTGCTCTGCCTGTATTCGGTGTGAATTTCAACCGGCAAGGCATTTTTGAGCACTGACATTTCATGTCCCGCGATGAAAAGTGCATTCACGTCCGCGTCCACAATCGGTCGCGCCAGATCGGCATGCAGCTTGCCGGACTGGCGACCCAGTTCCAGCATATCGCCCAAAACCGCAATGCGGCGGCCCTTTTGTCCTCTGGGCGCATTTTCCGGTGGCGTTGTCTGCAACAGCGCAAGCGAGGCCCGCATTGAGGTCGGATTGGCGTTATAGCTCTCATCGATCAGCGTGAATGTGCCGCCATCGGAATGCTGAAGCACATGCCGCGCGCCGCGACCCCCTTCCGCAGAAAGTGTTGCCATAGCAAGCGTCACCTTGGCGACATCAGCCCCGGCAAGGTCGGCGGCACCCAACACGGCAAGCATGTTCTGCACGATATGGCGGCCCGGCATACCTACCTTGACCAGCGCTTCGTCATTGCCGATCTTCACCGTCATGCAGGAACAGGCGGCATGAAGCTTGACGTCACGCAGTCGATAATTGGAACGCGCATTCTCGCCAAATGTTACGATATGTTCCACACCGGCTTGTGTGGCCAATTCTTCAAGTTGCTTGAAACGCTTATCATCGCGGTTGAGCAACGCGTAACCGCCCGGAACGATGCCCTCAAAAATTTCTGCCTTGGCGCTGGCAATTTCCTCGAGATTAGCGAAATGTCCGAGATGCGCAGGTGCAACCAGCGTGATCATCGCAATATGCGGGCGCACCATCTTCACCAGCGGCCTGATTTCATCGGCATGGTTCATACCGATTTCGAAAATGCCGTAATCGGTGTCATGTGGCATCCGTGCAAGCGTCAGCGGCACACCCCAGTGATTGTTGAACGAGGCCACCGAGGCATGCACCTTGCCTTCCTCAGAAAGCACATGGCGCAACGCTTCCTTGGTCGTCGTCTTGCCGACCGAACCCGTCACCGCAATGATCTGCGCCTTTGAGCGCGCACGCGAGGCTACGCCCAGTTTCGTGAGTGCTTCGAGCACATCATCGACGACGATCATCGGCACTTTGACATTACCGAAAGCAGGCAGGCGATGTTCAGCCACCACCAGAAGCCCTGCCCCTGCCGCCATTGCCGACGTTGCAAAATCATGGCCATCGAACTGATCACCCTTGATCGCGAAAAACGCTTCGCCGGGTTTGAGCGTACGGCTGTCGATGGAAATGCCGGTAATGCCAACGGGGAACGTGCCAACCGGCCTTCCCTCCATCGCTTCCACCATATCATCACAAGTCCAGAGCCAGGTGCTCATTTTCCGGTCGCTCATGCCTTATGCTCCTCAAGACGCGCCGCAAGGGCAGCTGCGACCTCGGCATGATCAGAGAATGGCAATGTGAGATCACCAACGATCTGGCCTTCCTCATGGCCCTTGCCCGCAACCACCAGCGTATCGCCCGGCATCATCATGGAAACGGCGGTAAAGATGGCTTCCCGGCGATCACCGATTTCGGTAGCGCCTGGGGCTGCCGCCATGATTTCAGACCGGATCTGTGCGGGCACTTCCGAACGCGGATTGTCATCGGTGACGATAGCGACATCGGCAAGACGGGCTGCAATTTCACCCATGATCGAACGCTTGCCCTTGTCTCGATCTCCGCCGCAGCCGAACACCACGATTACCCGGCCCGTGGTAAACGGACGCACGGATGTGAGAACATTTTCAAGCGCTTCTGGCTTATGCGCATAATCGACGTAGGCGGGCGCACCCTCTTCCGTGGCGCCGACCAGATCAAGCCGCCCCGGTGCGCCCTTAAGGCGTTCAAGCGCGCGCATGGCTGCTGCCGCAGGCACGCCTGTCACCATGGCAAGCCCTGCCGAAACAAGCGCATTGGCAACCTGAAAATCACCGGCCAACGGCAATTCGATTTCAAAAATCTCGTCACCGATGCGCACTTCGACGTGCTGGCGAAAACGCCCATGCTCGATGCGCTTGACGGTAATGAACTCGCCTTTGCGACCCACAGTCTTCACATCGCAGCCAGCGGCACGAGCTGCTGCAATCGCCTGCGGCGAAAACTGGTCGTCGGCAAAAATGATCGCGGGCGCACCCTTGGGCAAAAGTGTATCGAAAAGGCGCATTTTTGCACCAAGGTATTCCTCGATCGTCGCATGGTAATCCATGTGATCGCGGCCCAGATTGGTGAAAGCGCCCGCAGTCAGTTTCACGCCATCAAGGCGGCGCTGGTCGAGCCCGTGCGAGGAGGCTTCCATGGCGGCATGCGTGACACCCTCACGGCCAAGCTCGGCGAGAAGGCGATGCAGCTCGACCGGATCAGGCGTAGTCAGCGAATTATAATCGCTGCGGGTCGGTGAAAACACACCCGTCGTGCCGATATTGGCAGCGGGAAAACCCGCATAGGCCCAGATCTGGCGCGTGAAGGAGGCGACCGAAGTCTTGCCGCTGGTGCCTGTCACGGCCACCATGATTTCAGGCTGCTGTCCATAGAACTGAGCTGCGAGCGTGGCCAGCGCATGGCGAGGGTCTTCCACATACAAAACGGGAACGCCTGCATCGGCAATGATCGCGTCCTTGGCAGCAATGACGGCACTCGCGCCGCGCTTGATCGCATCAGTTGCAAAAGACGCACCATCGGCTTTGACGCCTTTGAGTGCCGCAAAAAGAAAACCGCGCTCGACCTTGCGGGAATCCGAAGTCACGCCGGTGATTTCCACCTCGCCGTCATTGCCGGAGGCCAGTTCCTTGAAAAGAGCGATTTCCTTCAGTTTCATGGCAATCAAATCCAAATTCCGTTGCGTATCCAGGCTTACCTGAGCGCATTTCAATCTAATTGAAGCAGATCCGCGCTCTAACCCATTTTATTCTAAGCATAGTCTTATCGATCCTCGTGTCGCTCCGATAAGACTTATGCTCCCTGACACGAATCAGTCGTATTCGTTGGAAACCATTGCTGGCGATGATTCCTGTTTAAAATCGGGCGTTTTTGCAAGATTTGCCACAGTTGCTGGCATGGCATCGAGTTCAAAATCAGGCCTCACACCAAGGAATGACGCCGAGCGGCTGATGATTTCCGAAACCATGGGGGCAGCGTTGAGACCAGCAGTAGCGCTGAACTTGCCTTCTTCGGGCTTGGGTTCATCGATGATGGTCAGCACCACATATGTCGGATCGTCAATCGGAAAAGAAGCCAGAAAGGCATTGAAGCGTACATCCTTGGAATAGCGGCCGTTTACAACCTTTTCCGCCGTTCCAGTCTTGCCACCGACGCGGTAGCCGGGAACGGTTGCGCGCCTGCCCGAGCCCCCCTGCACGGTCGCGTTCAAGCGATAAAGATAGCGCATATCCGCTGAAACCTGGGGGTGAACGACCTGCTTTGCCACTTGCGCGGCTTCGGCTTGAGTGCGGGCAAGGAATGTCGGATCGATGAGCTTGCCGCCATTCATCAGTGCTGCCGCACCGACCGCCGTCTGCAACGGCGTCGTCATCATGCCATGGCCGAACGAAATGGTCATGGAATGCACCTTTTTCCAGACACGTGGCTCAACGGGACGTGCCACTTCCGGCAGTTCTGTGTGCATGCGGTCCAGAAGACCCATCTTTTTGAGGAAAGCGCGGTGGCCTTCGATACCGACAGCATCAGCCTCGCGACCCGAACCGATATTGGAGGAATAGATAAAGACTTCCGCCAATGTCAGTACACGGCCCTTGCCGTGAAAGTCACGAATGGTCTGTCGACCGAACACCAGCGGGCGCGAAGCGTCGAATTTCGATTGCAGACCGAACTTGCCCGAATCGAGTGCCATGGCGGTCGTGAAGGTTTTGATGGTCGAGCCCATTTCATAGGTGCCTGCCGTCATCCGGTTCAGACGGTCCTTGTCGAGCGCATGCACCGGATTGTTCGGGTCAAAGTCAGGCACCGAAGCCATGGCTACGACTTCGCCGGTTTTCACATTCAGCACAACAGCGCCAGCAGCGATCGCGCGGTAACGCTCCATCGCCTTCACAAGTACATCGCGCATAATGTGCTGCACGCGAATATCGATTGCCAGGCGCACCGGTTGAAGTGATTGCCCCGTGGCAAGCCCAACGGACCGCAGATCAGTCAAGCCTAGCGAATCGATATACTTCTCCATGCCCGCAATGCCCTGATTATCGACATTGACGAGACCGAGAATATGCGATGCGGTCGGGCCGCCAGGATAGAAGCGGCGCTTTTCGGTCCGGAAACCAATGCCCGGCACACCCAGCGCCATGATCTGGCTCTGCTGGCGCGGTGTAAGGCCTCGCTTGATCCAGACAAATCCCGCACCGCTTTTAAGACGCCTGTAGGTTGCCTCCCAATCCAGATCAGGCAGCACGGTCGAAAGCATTTCAATGGTTTCGTCGGGATCTACAATTTTGCGCGGTTCGGCATAAAGTGACGCGGTATTGATGTCGGTCGCAAGGATTTCGCCATTACGATCAAGAATATCAGGGCGCGAAGCAAGCTGCTGCACTGCAGGCCCTGATGTCTCTTCGTCCTCGCCGCCAATCCAGCCGAAATAGACGAGCTTGCCACCGATCACACCGTAAATGCCGACAAAGCAGACAATCGCCATCCACAGGCGATTGCGCGCGCGGTTACCGTTTTTCTTGCGCAGACCCACAAAAGCGATTTTGTCGCCCGGCTCTCCCGCAGCAACCTGTTTTCCTTTAATGGAGCGTCCGAATATCCAGCGCATCGTCAGTGCCTCGCCCCATTCTTCTTAACGCTACCTGTGGTGATCGCATCCTCTCCTAGAACGCCACTGGCAAGCAATTCATCGCTGCCGCTGATCAGCTTTTCAATATCGTCGGGCTGGCGTTGCGGAATTTCCTGCGCACCGCGAATAAGCTGCTCGGCCACAATAGGTTGCAGCTTGAGTTGGTCTGCATAAACGCCTGCAAGGCTCTGCAAACGACCCGGCTGGGTCATGAGCGCCCAGTCAGCGCGCAACAGCGTAATCGTATCGCGCTCAGAATTGATCTGGCGCTTCAGCTTCGAGATAACGGCGATCTGCTTTTCAGCATCATATTTGATGGTGTAGGTGACAGTCGCCGCCATCAGCATCGCCGCAATCATGATGAGATCGAAAGTACGCAGCACTCGTTCAACTCCGGGTCAGTTCATGCGTATCGGGCAGCTTTGGCAAACCGAACAGCGTCAAATCATCTTCAAGGGGCGGATTTTCCGTTCGCAATCCCGCACGCAGTTTTGCTGAACGCGCACGCGGATTGCGGGTCTCTTCTTCGGCACCCGGTCCCACCGCTCCCTTGACCGCAGGCGTAAAGCTTGCATGGCGGATATGGGTTTGCGGCAAATGCCGCGACCCTGACTGCCCACCAGCACGATCGGCAAAGAAGCGTTTGACCATGCGGTCTTCCAGCGAATGGAATGTGACGACGACCAATCGTCCGCCAGGTTTGAGCACCCGTTCGGCCGCAAGAAGCGCACGCGCAAGTTCCCCCAGTTCATCATTTACATAGACGCGCAGGGCCTGAAAAACCCGCGTTGCCGGATGGATACGATCCTTGGGGTGACGCCCAACCAGCGCTTCAATGGCATTGGCAAGATCAAGCGTGCGCATGAAAGGCTGTGCCTCACGGCGCTTTTCGATCATACGCGCAATACGCCCAGCCTGCCGTTCCTCGCCTAAAAAATTGAAGATGCGCGCCAGATCACCCATTTTGAAGCGGTTGACAACATCGGCAGCACTTGGGCCTTGTGCGGACATGCGCATATCGAGCGGACCGTCCTTCTGGAAGGAAAAGCCGCGCTCGGCTTCATCGATTTGCATCGAGGAAACACCGATATCAAGCACAATGCCGTCCACCTTCTGGCCCTCTCCCTTTACACTTGCAATTGCTTCATCAAGTGCCGAAAACCGGCCCTCCACCAGCGTAAGCCGCCCCGGAAACTGCTGTTCTATCGCCCGGCCTGCAACAATCGCCGTCGGATCGCGATCAATCGCGATTACTTCAGCACCATAGTCCAGAATATGCCGCGTATAACCGCCCGCACCGAACGTTCCATCAACAATGACCATACCCGCCAGAGGCTTGAGCGCATCAATCACCTCAGCCATCAGCACCGGGATATGACGGATTTCAGCCCCTTCGGCTTGAGATGTTTCTCCGCCGGGGCTCTCCATCATTGCGATCCTTTCCCGAGCGACTGCGCCCGTTATCTTCTATGTGACGTGTGGATTCCGACCATTTGCCGCAAACACGGATTCCCAGCACGGTTTCATCCATCCGTTATCGGATATTAAGCTTAATGAAGCGTTAGCCTTTGCCGATGAAGGTAGAAAAATCAGTGGATGGACATGACCACCTTTGCAGCAGACCTGTTCCCGCAATCCCTCTTAACGTCGTTTGGAAAGCGATTGACGCTGCTTTCAAGCAGGCGTATCAAATGCTAATAGTTTGCAAGAGCATTAAGTGAAAGAATTTGTATGTCACCGCGTGGATCAGAGTCCTCGGCCGAGCCAGAGACAACTTTTGAAGGCTGGCGGCGTGACAGGGGCGAAGCCTCCATGTCCGACGTGCATCGTTCCATAACGGTTAGCCGGACGGGTTCGCGTTTCCGGCGTGCGATGGCATTTTTCGGTCCGGGCTATCTGGTTGCAGTTGGCTATATGGACCCCGGCAACTGGGCCACGTCACTGGCGGGCGGTTCTCGCTTCGGCTACACGCTGTTATCCGTTGTGCTGATCTCCAATGTCATGGCTGTTCTGTTGCAGGCGCTTTGCGCGCGTTTGGCAATCGCCACCGGCCGCGATCTGGC
Organism: Brucella sp. BE17; assembly: GCF_039545455.1. Taxonomy (NCBI): domain Bacteria; kingdom Pseudomonadati; phylum Pseudomonadota; class Alphaproteobacteria; order Hyphomicrobiales; family Brucellaceae; genus Brucella; species Brucella sp. BE17. The sequence goes on from NZ_CP154467.1 coordinate 1,250,239, forward strand.
GCAGGCTTGCCGCGATGCCTACCACCCTGTGCTCGCCTGGCCACTGTGGATTCTGGCGGAACTTGCCATTTGCGCAACAGACCTTGCCGAAGTCATCGGCACAGCCATCGGCCTCAATCTTCTTTTTGGCATTCCACTGGAACTGGGCGTCATCATCACTGCAGCCGACGTGCTCTTGGTGCTTTATCTGCAAAACAAGGGGTTCAGGCGCGTCGAAGCGCTGATCATCACGCTTCTCGGCGTCATTGCGCTTTGCTTCCTGATCCAGATTTTGATGGCTGAGCCGCATTGGGGCGATGTCATTCGCGGATTCGCCCCGACCGTCGATATCATCCGCAACCCGGATATGCTTTATATCGCACTTGGCATCATCGGCGCGACCGTGATGCCGCACAATCTTTATCTGCATTCAGGCATCGTACAGACCCGTGACTATGGGCATACGACACCCGAAAAGCGCGAGGCCATCCGCTATGCGACCCTTGATTCCACCATCGCGCTGACCTTTGCGCTTTTAGTCAACGCCTCGATCCTCATTCTGGCCGCAGCAAGTTTTCACACCACAGGCAATGTTGGCGTTGAAGACCTCGACAAGGCGCATGCGCTGCTCAATCCGCTGCTCGGATCGGCCCTTGCGCCCACGCTTTTTGCCATAGCCCTTTTATGCTGCGGTCTGAATTCGACGATTACCGCCACCATGGCCGGACAGATCGTCATGGAAGGCTTTATCAATATAAGGCTCAAGCCTTGGCTGCGCCGCGCCATCACGCGCGTCATCGCAATCGTTCCTGCGGCAGTCGTCACCATTCTTTACGGCTCGCAAGGCACGACCGAACTGCTGATCCTCTCGCAGGTGGTTTTAAGCCTGCAACTGCCCTTCGCAGTCATTCCCCTCGTCATCTTCACGGCTGAAAAAAAGAAGATGGGATCGTTGGTCGCGCCACGCTGGATCACGGTTCTCGCCGCAATTACCGCCGTCATTATCGTCGTTTTGAATTTAAAACTCATCTACGACTTTTTCATCGGCGTGCCGATCTGATCATGCAGAATCGAAAAATAAAAATGTCAGCCGGTCTGTAAGCCGGGTTCTGTATGGCCGGACTTGCGTCCGACGCGGCAGCCATTCATCTGGGACGGATGTCGCCACCCGCCTCTTGCAACCCACCCGGACGGCTGATCCGGAAAATGATTGCCGGCTCTTGCGAACCAGCGCGCCGTCCCTATTCGGTTTTGCTCCCGGTGGGGTTTACCGTGCCGTCCGCATTGCTGCGCACGCGGTGGGCTCTTACCCCACCCTTTCACCCTTACCCCGTCATCCCTGCCGCCCCTTCAAGGGCGGTACGGAAGACGGGGCGGTTTGCTTTCTGTGGCACTTTCCCTGGGGTCGCCCCCGCCGGGCGTTACCCGGCACCGTTTCTCCATGGAGCCCGGACTTTCCTCACCTGCCGCCTTTCGGCATATGACAGGCGCGGCTGCCCGACCGACTGACAGGGCGTATAGATTCGTTTTTTGTCCGAAAAGCAACAAAAAAGCCGACAGCAAACCCGCTGTCGGCTTTTCGTTCACATCAAACGGCCTGAAACACAACGCGACCGCCGACAGAAGGTTTAAAACGAGCGCATATAGGCTTTAACCGAACTGCAATATTTTGCAGAAGTCGGGTTCATGCGCTTGGCACCATGACCGGCATTGTATTTGAGGATAGTGCCGCAGGTGCTGCCGCCGCCAAGCTGGTTTGCCTTGGCGAGATATTTCATACCGAACTGGATGTTTGTCGAAGGATTATAAAGCCCCTTGGCCGAGCCGGTATAACCAAGACCACGTGCGGTCGAGAGCTTGATCTGCATCAGGCCGATTTCGCCTGCACGACCACGCACGTTGGGCTGAAAATTGCTTTCATGACGCACCACCGCATGGGCCAGCGATGACGGTACACCGTAGGCCGCCGCATATTTATTGATGATGGCAGAGTAGCTGTTGCCCGATTTCGCCTGCTTTGAAGTCGGAGCCTTCTGTCCGGAAGATTTTTTCCCCTGGCGCGTTGGCGCTGCGCGCTTGGTAATAACCGATGCTTTCTTGACCGATGTTTTTTGCTTTTCAGTTTCAGGTGCCTTATTTTGCTGGCGTGCCTTGAAAAGCGCTGCAAGATTGGTTGGCTCGGTGGCCGATGCACTCAGTGCAGGATTGAGACCAAACGAAACCATGGCGCCAACGAGGGCGCTCAACACAACAAATTTTACTTTCATAACCCTACCGTCTTGAATTTTTTTATCAGGACGCGCCCGTCTTGGGGAAGGCCGCCCGTTCTTGTCTGTCCCTTGAGCCGTCTACGCTTGATGCCCGCTAGGTCCCAAGGATTGGCAGAGGATTTGAAGGCCAAATGCAGCCGAAGATTGATTATAAAAGTAAAATCACATTACAGGTTGAAACAAAACCCTTGCTCGTATCAAAGCGGCAAACCAGTCATGACTCATCACCAGCCCACCCGCCAGCAGGCTTAATTTTTTGAAAATTTTAGATAAATTCTAATAAAGCCCGTCCGCATACCCAACGATCATCAGGCCGCTCAGGCGGTAACATTCTGCAATGAAAAAATAAGCCTGTAGAGGGTATCTATAGTAGAAAAATCAGCCACGCCATCTACATTTTGTGGACGAAAATGACGCTGGAAGGCTTTCACGACTGTTTCCGTGCTCTCGTCGAACACGCCGCTGATCTCAATTCCATAGCCATAAAGTGCCAGCATCGATTGCAGCGCCTCGACAGGTTGTCCCTGCTCCCCACGCGACAAAAAGCGCCCACCCTGAATGGGGGCTGCCTCGATATAATGCCCTAACCCCGCCTGATGCAGTTTTTGCCACGGGAAGTTATGGCCCGGATCCGTTTTGCGCGCTGGGGCTATGTCGGAATGCGCAAGCACATTTTCAGGCCGGATGTTGTGACGCGCACAAATATCGCGACATAAGGCAATAACAGCGTCGATCTGGGCTTCCTTGAACGGCGGATAGTTTTCCAGATCACCCGGATTGACGATTTCAATCCCAACGGAAGCGGAATTGATATCTGTTTCGCCTTTCCAGACGCTTTGCCCAGCATGCCATGCGCGCGCCTTCTCGGAAACCATCTGCACAATCTGCCCATCTTCGTGAACGAGGTAATGCGCGGACACTTCGCGTTGCGGGCACTTCAAGATATCGATCGCCTCTTGCACGGTCGCAAGGCCTGTATAATGCAGAATCAAATAGACGGGTGTCTTGCCATCGCGGCGCGGCCCGAAATTCGGTGAGGGATCAAGCGCGGCTGCGGGGAAATCAGCTGTACCCAGAAGCAGACCGGCTGAAACCGAAACAGTATTTCCATTCGTCTCAGTCATGCCGCAGCCTCCAGCCGTTTCGATATGCTTGCCCAGGCCGCGTTTATGGCGGCAAGACGCGCATTGGCAATAGCGATAAATTCCAATGGCAGGCCTTCGGCAACAAGCCTGTCGGGATGATGCTTCTTGACGAGAGAGCGATAGCGCCTGCGCGCCTCATCGAAGTTCACACCGCGCTCGAGACCGAGGATGGCATAAGGATCATTGTCTCCGCCTTCGACATGGCGCACGGCAATGCGCTCAAAAGCTTGCTCGTCAAAGCCGAAAATCCCCGCCACCGCGTTGAGAAAGGCCATTTCCTTCTCATGGACATATCCATCCGCCTTGGCGATATGGAACAGCCCGTCGAGAATATCTTCGAGAAGATGGCAGTCGGGCTGATCTGCCTGGCACAATCCTGCAAGCTGACGAGCATAGGTTTCAAACCCGGCCACGTCCTTTTTGGCAAGATCGTAAAGGCGGGCGACATGCGCCGACTCTTCTTTCGGAACGGCGAAAATATCCTGAAAGGCACGAATTTCGGCCTGCGTCACGACGCCATCGGCCTTGGCCATTTTGGCTGAAAGCGCAATCATGGCAATGGAAAAGGCAACGCGCCTGCGGGTGTCTGCGTCACCTTCAAAAACGGTGCGCACGGCCTCAATAACGCCTGAAATGGCGTTCGCCGCCACAGACGCTACAAACTCACCAATGCGGACCCAAATTGACATGAGGCTTTTCTATCGAATTCCAAAGGCACTGAAAACCGCTTACAGGCGCTTATACGGTAAAAAACATTTGTTTGATTAAGTGCGCTGCAGGATACCGATCCAATTAAAGAAAATTCTCTTATTAAGCATTTGTTTTAGAATACTATTTTTAAAAGCCCGTTTTAAACTTTTCGGGCATGCGCTCCATTCAGAAGCGGCTTTAAATATCTATTGCTGTCGGCTTTCGAAAGAGCGTTGCGCGGCAATGGCCGCAGCTTCTCCCGCAGCCTCAATTTGCTGCGCGTCCTGCCCCACCGAACGGGCGGCAGACTGCGCATTCTGACGCGCGCGCTCGATTGCAGCGGCCTTTTCCTCTGGCGTTAAAACACCGGAATTATCGCGCAGATTGCGCACGAGGTCAGGACCTTTTTCCACTGCTCCATCCGGCACCGACGCACCCGGTTGCAAGGCCCCGTTCTCCTGAGGGGGCTGGGCTGTGGATGTCTCGTCGTCATTCTTGCCGCAAGCAGCAAGTATAACAAGCACAATGGCAGATACGGAAAACAGAAAATTACGGTTCATGACCAAAGCAATAGCCCAAGAAACGCCATGTTTAAACTCGGAAAACGCCAGATGTCCGTCTTTCCTTTGAAATTTTACCGTACCCTTCACTTCAACCACTCCTTCGAGGGCAAATGGCGACCCGGAAAACCGAGCCGCCATCAATGTTTCTTCTAACAGACGTCTGCACACAATCGCGTTAGTTGGAAGGCGCGGCCCCAGGATTAGCCGGTGCAGAATCCGGATTAGCCGGTGCAGGAGCTGGCTCTGGTGCCGGTGCCGGGGTAGATGGCGTCGTTTCACTTGGCGCGGATGGCGCTGGTGCATTGCCAGCGTTGTTGCTGTTGTCGTTGCAGGCAGCAAGCCCCATCAGCGATGCGGCAGCAAGCGATGTGATCAAAATCTTCTTCATATTGGCTCTCCTTCCTAGTACGGGCCAGTTCGGGGGGAATGCCCGTTGAGCATACGCAATATTGTGCGAACACCCCTCTGCTCTTCATGAAAACCCGGCTTCAACCGGTTTCCCATGTCTATGGTTGAGACAGGCAAAAACATCCTGCCTATCCCCACCATCTCAGGTGAAAACGGCACGACGGTGAAAATGTTTCCTCAAATAGTCTTAACGGCCGTAATAAAGCGCCAGTATTGCAGTAACTTAACCGGGCATACCGCTGTCAGAAAGCCGTAATTAATTCGTCACGCCCCTGTCATGGCACAATGTTTAACTTGCGCAAATCATGGTCCGGCCTGATCCAATCAAGATGGCGATCAAGTTCTGTAGAGGGGGAAATTATGACAGACCATGCCTCAGACGGTGCAATTCTCAAACGCGCTGTCACACAAAATCATGCAATGTCGCGGGCAGGAATCTCCGAAAGACTGTTCGCCTGGCTTTTCAAAGGGCTCGTCTATCCGCAGATTTGGGAAGACCCCGAGGTTGATATGGCCGCCCTCGCCATCCAACCGGGCCATCGCATCGTCACGATAGCATCGGGTGGTTGCAACGCGCTGTCCTATCTGACCGCCGACCCGGCCCGCGTCGAGGCTGTCGATCTCAATCAGGCCCACGTCGCCTTCAACAGGCTGAAACTGGCCGCCCTCACGCAACTGCCGGATTATTCCGCTTTTTATCGGTTCTATGGCAAGGCCGACGACAAGGCCAACCTGACTGCCTATAAACGCTTCATCCGTCCGCATCTCGATGCACAAAGCCGTGCCTACTGGGAGAAGCGCAAATGGAACGGGCGTCAGCGCATTTCTATTTTCTGGCGCGATCTTTACCGGCACGGATTGCTCGGTGTTTTTATCGGCATTGGGCATCGCGTGGCGCGCCTTTACGGCATAGACCCGCGCGATCTGCTGAAATCGCGCAGCATGGAAGAGCAGCGTACCTTCTTTGATACAGCACTTGCACCTCTGTTCGAAAAACGCATGGTGCGCTGGGCTACTGCACGAAAATCCTCGCTGTTCGGCCTTGGCATTCCGCCACAGCAATACGATGCGCTGGCAACCGCCGGTAATGGCAGCATGGCGGATGTCCTGCGCGCGCGTCTTGAAAAACTCGCCTGCGGTTTTCCGCTCACTGAAAACTATTTCGCATGGCAGGCCTTCGGACGCGGCTATAGCGGTGACGAAGAGACCGGACCGCTGCCGCCCTATCTTTCACGCGCCAATTTTGAAACGGTGCGTGCGCGTGCCGAGCGCATGACGGTCGAGAATGCCAATTATACGGATTTTCTAGCGGCAAAGCCCGCAGCTTCAGTGGATCGTTACATTCTGCTCGACGCACAGGACTGGATGAACGATCATCAGCTCAACGCTGTCTGGAGCGAGATCACCCGGACCGCAGCACCCGGCGCACGTGTCATTTTCCGCACGGCTGCCGAACCGAGCCTGCTTCCCGGTCGCCTCGCACCGGAAGTTCTCGACCGATGGGAATACCGGCAAGAGGAATCGCGCGCGCTGCATGAGCGCGACCGCTCTTCGATCTATGGCGGTTTTCATCTTTATACTCTCAAGGAGGCGTGAAAGCTTGCCCGGCCCTCGCATGCAAAACGGCGATCATGCCAGCCTGATGGACCGGATTTATCGATACCAGCGTCATTTCTATGATGCTACGCGCAAATATTATCTTCTGGGGCGAGACCAGATGATTGGCGAACTCAATGTCCCCGAAGATGGAAGTGTGCTTGAGATCGGCTGCGGCACAGGCCGCAACCTCATCAAAGTCGGGAAAATCTACCCGAACGCAAAACTCTACGGTATCGATATTTCAGCGGAAATGCTTGATACAGCCCAGAATGCCGCGAAGCGTGCCGGGATTATCGGGCGCACCAAGCTGGAACGCGCCGATGCAGCACAATTTGATCCCGGAACGCTGTTCGGAAAAAGTGGCTTTGACCGTATTTTCATCTCCTACGCCGCCTCAATGATCCCGCAATGGCAAACCGTCATCCGCGAAAGCATGCGCCATCTTTCACCGTGCGGCCAACTGCATATCGTCGATTTCGGCAATCAAAGCCATTTGCCGCGCTGGTTCAGGCATAGCCTGCTCACATGGCTCGACTGGTTTCATGTCACCCCACGCGCCAATCTTTTTGATGCGTGTGAAGCAATTGCAGCCGAAGAGGGATTGGGGGTCGAACAGCGCATTCTCTATCGCGGTTTTGCTTGGATTGCTGTTATTGGTGCGCCCTCAACATCAGGATCAATGAATTTCTCCCAAGACTGGTGACGGCAAGGCTCGGATCGCGTAACCGTTAAAGACCTGATTCGCGAAACCGGAACCGAATATGAACCTTCTGGCCAGAAGCTTTGCCCTGACCCTTGGTCTTTTTCTCCTATCCGCCTGTACCACGGTGGATTACGATTTCGCCGATGTGAAAAAAGGCGGCACAATCGCTCGGATCGCGCCACCCTCCGGGGCAGTCAAGGCACCGCGTTTCGGTGATCGGGCTCCGCATGATTGGGCTGGCAAGACACCGTGGCACTATCCAATCCACGGGACGGATGTTTCCAAATATCAGACCAGTATTGATTGGGCGGCGGTACGCGCCAGCGGCATTTCCTTCGTCTTCATCAAGGCGACCGAAGGCGGCGACCGTTTCGACGAGCGCTTCACTGAACATTGGAACGGCGCGCGTCAGGCCGGCATTCCGCGCAGCGGTTATCATTTCTATTATTTCTGCCGTCCAGCAATCGAGCAGGCGCGCTGGTATATCCGCAACGTTCCTCGCGATCCGGGCGCGCTGCCACCGGTTCTCGACATGGAATGGAACGCCCATTCGCCCACTTGCAAGCTGCGACCGGATGGGGCAATCGTGCGTAAGGAAATGCGTGTTTTCCTTAATGCGCTCGAAAAGCACTATGGCAAGCGCCCAATCATTTACACCACCGTCGACTTTTTCGACGACAATGATCTGCGACAATTGTCAGAATATCCGTTCTGGCTGCGCTCGGTTGCAGGCCATCCGGACGAAAAATACGGACCGCACCCCTGGACTTTCTGGCAATATACCGGCACGGGCAAAATCCCTGGTATCAAGGGTGACGCCGATATCAACGTGTTTGCGGGCAGCAACTCCACATGGAAAAAGTGGCTGGAAAGCAACAAAGCGCGTTAACCCGGCAAAGTTTATCCGATCGCACCAAGTTTCGCTTCATTTCCGTGGCGGGCTCAGGCAATAGCTTAGCAACGCTAGGAGATATGCTCCTGTGAAAACCAGTGTGAGTCTGCGATGAAGTTCCTTGCTTCCATCATAACCGCCGCCCTGCTCGCTTCAACGAGCCTGTCTGGCGCGCATACCCCCTCCCCTGCAACTTCGACCGACAAGGGTGCCATCGCGCCCAAACCCGAATGCGAGACCGATCTTAGCCCATGGCTGGAAAACCTCACCAACGAGGCGCGCGAGGCCGGTGTCAGCGACAAAGGCATCAGCGAGCTGCACAAGGCAACGCTTGAGCAGCGCGTTCTTGATCGCGACCGCAAGCAGACCGTGTTCAATCTCACTTTCACCGAGTTCTCCAAACGCCTGATTTCCGAGGCGCGTCTGAAAAAGGGCCGTGAGAATCTGGTGAAATATGCCGACGTCTTCAATAAGGTTGAAGAAACCTATGGCGTACCCGGTCCCGTTCTGGCCGCCTTTTGGGGGCTGGAAACCGATTATGGTGCCATTCAGGGCGATTTCGATACGCTCAACGCTCTTCTCACACTGTCTTATGATTGCCGCCGACCAGAACTTTTCCGCCCACAGCTGATCGCACTTCTCAAACTGTTCGATCAGGGCGTGGTCGATGCCTCGACCACGGGGGCATGGGCAGGCGAAATCGGAATGATGCAGCTTCTACCAAAGGATTATCTCGAGCGCGGCGTTGATGGTGACGGCGATGGTAAGGTCGATCTGAAAAACAGCATTCCCGACGCTATGATGACCGCAGGCCGCATGATTTCGGAACTGGGCTGGAAACGTGGTCAGCCATGGATGGAAGAAGTCCGCCTGACCAAGGATTTACCCTGGGAAGAAGCAATCCGCACCAACCGCAAGCCGCATTCGTGGTGGGCGGAACAAGGCGTGACCGGCTTGAACGGCCCACTTGGCCCCGATGATGGCGATGCTTCGCTGTTGCTGCCGCTGGGCCGCAAGGGACCGGCCTTCCTGTCCTATCCGAACTTCGACATCTTCGTCGAATGGAACCGGTCTATCGTCTACGCCACGACGGCCGCCTATTTCGCGACACGGCTTGCTGGTGCACCTGCCTTTGACCCCGGCAATCCTGTGCCCGGTCTCACGCAGGACGAATTGAAAGGACTTCAGACCAAGCTTCAGGCGCGCGGCTATGATATGGGACCGAAGATCGATGGTGTTTTTGGTCTTCTGACCAGAGATGCGGTTCGCGCCGAGCAAATGCGCCTCGGTATGCCCGCCGATTCCTGGCCGACGAAGGAACTGCTCGACAAGCTCTGAATATTCCGGAAGGCGCGGCATTCTACCCGCGCCTTTTCCTTAGAGCGCATTTCAATCTGATTTTATCAGATCCGCGCTCTAATTATTTGATTTGACGCGCATCCCGAAAACCGTTGCACATTTTTCGGGATGTGCTCTAAAACTGACCGTGAATGCCAGCCATGTTTTCAACCCTGATTGTCGTCTTGCCTGTCTTTGCCCTGATTTTCTCGGGCTGGGGCGCGTTCAAGCTGAAAATACTGGGTTCGCATGCTATTACTGAACTCAATCGCTTCGTGGTCTATCTGGCACTGCCTGCGCTTTTGTTCGATGTCATGGCCAACACGGATGGCAGCGATCTCTGGCAGCCGGGCTATATCACCACGTTCTTGCTCAGCAGCTTCTTTGTGTTCGCACTGCCTTTCATCATAAGGATGCGAGGCCGCAAGCCGTTGGCCGATGTGGCGCTTGACGGATTGAACGCCGCTTATCCCAACGGCGGCTATATGGGCATTCCGTTGGCGCTGATTGCCTTTGGTCCCGGTATTCTTGCGATAACGACCATTGCCATCATCATTACCATCTGCATCGTCTTTGCTTTTACAATCGTGCTGATCGAGATCGATCTGCAAACCCGCAGTAATCCGTTTCATCTCGCATGGACGGTGACGCGCTCGCTCATGCGCAATCCGCTGCTTCTCGCCCCGGCACTTGGTGCATTTGTCTCGTTTCTCGGTATAGCCATTCCCGCACCCGCCGAAACATTTCTTAAAATGCTGGGTGGTACCGCCTCACCCTGTGCTCTGGTGGCGCTTGGTCTGTTTCTTGCCCAGTCACGCAGAATCGAACGCGAAAGTGTGAAGACAATCGGCTTTCTCGTCGCAATCAAACTGTTCCTGCATCCGCTGGCGACTTGGTTACTGGCTGTCTATGTCTTTCATCTGCCGCCACTCCTTGCCGAAAGTGCGGCGCTTATGGCAGCACTGCCAACCGGAACCGGACCGTTTATGCTTGCCGAACACTATCGGCGCGAGGCGGCAATTACGTCCAACGTCATCCTCTATTCGACGATCATTTCCGTGCTCAGCGTCTCGGCCTATCTGGCTTTGATCCGTTAAAACGGGCCGCTCTGTGGCTTTTTCATGAAATGTGAACAAAATTTAAAACCATATTTTTCAGCTACTTAGGTAGTAAACAGAAGGTTTTTTTCATGATCACACCAAATTGCAGCAAGAAATGTTCTTTTGTTTAGCGGGTTTTGCGCTTAGATTCTCCCCTCTACCAGCGCGCGTCCGGTGTCGTCCGGGCGCATATGAAGGAGACAGACCGATGGGACTGACACGTTCTTTGAATGTCCTCATGATCTGTGTGGCATTTGCATTTGTTGCAGCGTTGATAGCAGGCGTCATTCCTTGATTTGACGTAGCAACCTATTACGGCGATAGCGGTTTTCGAGGACAAACCACTATCGCAGGGGACAAAAAAGCCCGGCTGAGGATGCCGGGCTTTTTTTTATTCAGGCTGTTTGCAGAACCGTATCAACCTTGGGCCGGATGCCAATCATATGGCAGATGGCAAAAGGCAGATCAGCCCTGTTCATGGTGTAGAAATGGAAATCCTGCACACCGCGTTCGATCAAATCCATGACCTGTTCCGCAGCAATGGCCGCTGCCACCAGTTGGTGGGTCTGCGGATCCTTGTCCAGACCATCAAAACGCTCCGCGAGCCAGGCTGGAATATGCGTGGCTGAGCGGGCGCAGAAATTCTTCACCTGCTTGAAATTATGGATTGGCAGAATGCCTGGTACGATGGGGATGTAAATGCCGGCTCGACGCACGCGCTCCACATATCGCTCAAAAAGATCATTATCGAAGAAGAACTGGGTAATCGCGCGGGTAGCGCCATTTTCGACTTTGCGCTTTAACATATCGATATCAGTGGCAAAGTCCGGGCTTTCGGGATGTTTTTCCGGATAAGCAGAAACAGAAATATCGAAATCGGCTACATTGCGCAAACCGCCAACCAGTTCTGCACCATTCTGATATCCGCCCGGCGTCGGAACATATGTAGCGCCGATACCCGCTGCCGGATCGCCGCGCAATGCCACGAACCGATTGACGCCCAGGGCCGCAAATTCACGCGCGACGCTATCGACCTCTTCGCGCGTTGCATCCACGCAGGTAAGATGGGCTGCGGGCTTTATATCTGTTTCATTGATAATACGAGCTACAGTGCGCACTGTGCGTTCACGAGTCGAACCACCCGCGCCATAAGTAACCGAAACGAACTCGGGTTCAAGCGGCGCAAGCCGCGTCACGGTTTCCCAAAGACGCTGTTCCATTTCTTCCGATTTGGGCGGGAAAAATTCAAACGATACCCGGGTGGTCTGGCCGATGTCCGATCGGCGGGAAAGACCATAAATACCCATCACACTGTCTCCGTCATGCTTGTCATATTTTGGGCCGGATCGGCAATCAACAGACGCGGATCACGCGCAAGCCACAGCTTGACGGTCAGACCTTCATCGCCATTTGCCGCCTTCGGTCCCAATTCGAGTGTATTTTCGGGCTCAAGTCCCGCATCTTTCATCCAGCCGAGCATCTGCTCATCGCTGAAGCCTAGCCGCAAATGCGCGTGTTCCTCGCGCAGGAATTCCAGCCTATGCGGTGCGAAATCGACGATCAGCAACCGTCCATTCGGACGCAACGCCCGCGCGCCTTCACGGATTGCGGCTTGCGGATCATCCAGGAAATGCAGCACCTGATGGATAGTCACCAGATCGAAATTCTCGCGCTCAACGGGAAGTGCATAGACATCGCCCTGACGCACCTGAGCGTTATCGATGTTTGCCAGATCGAGATTGGCGCGCGCTACGGCCAGCATGTCGCGGTTGATATCGATGCCAAGCCCGCGCGTATAAAGTGGCGCGAAAAGCTCAAGCAGCCGCCCCGTGCCGGTACCAATATCAAGCATGGACTGAAAAGGTTTTCCGCCAACAATCTTCAACAGCGCGTTTTCGACAGCATTTTCCGCAACATGCAGTTTGCGGATCTGATCCCAACTCCCGGCATTGGCACTGAAATAGGCCGCGGCCTTCTCCTGCCGACTGGTTTTGACATGTGACAGTCGCTCCAGATCGCGCTCGATGAGCGTGTCCGAGCGATCAAGCCGCCCCAAAAGGCCGCGCGTCAGATCAAGACTGACTGCATTATCCGCGAGACGAAAATAAGCCCACGCACCTTCCTGATAACGGTCGATAAGGTCGGCTTCGCCCAAAAGCTTGAGATGACGCGATACACGCGGCTGCGATTGCCCCAGAATGGTGGTGAGGTCGGATACGGTCAAATCACCCCGCGCTAAAAGCGCAAGAATACGCAGGCGGCTGGGCTCAGCCACTGCCTTCAAAACATCCACCATGGAATCGAGCTGCAATCGCAATTCAGTCATGAGGCCACCTCTAAACATATAAAGATATGTTTATGTGAACGGGAGTTTCTATGCAAGCCTTTTTCGTGCAAACTTGAATGCAGGGAGATTCGCTTTATCCCTTGGAAGCATTAAGGAGATGGAATGCGTGCCAGCACATCGCGCCAGAAGGCGATAGCCAAATCGCTGACCCTACTGCTACCGGCAGTCCCTTATTCAGATTCCGAACCGATCCGTGCGGCGGCACTCAGTCCGCATATGAAGAGCTTGCCACCATCGACCGCCATATGGCTTGCGACGGTTGCTCATGTGCGCCACACCCATACCGATTATGACGCCTTGCGCGATGAAGGCTATGACAGAGATTCGGCGCGCTTTTTCGTTTTGGATGCGATTAACACGAAACTGACCGCGTGGCGCGCCACGCGGCTTTTGACGATGGATGACGATAAATCAACAGAAGGCTGAAGCAGCTACTTCTTTTGCACGACGATAAAAAGACGCGGGAAGCGCAACAATACCTTGCCGTCTTGCGTGAGCGGATAATGCTCTTTGATATGGCTCTTATAAGCAGAAAGGTAAGCCGCCTGCTCTTCTTCGGTCAGCGGATCGAGAAACGGGCGCAGTCCGGTCCCTTTCACCCACTCCACGATAGCGTCGATGCCTTCAAGCGGGTGATTATAGATCGTGTGCCAGATGTCGATGCGTGCTGCATCGCCTGCAAAGGCATCGTAATAGCTCGCAACCGGTGGCAACGGCTTTCGGCCTTTCCCGCCGATTTTTTCTGCAAACGGCGCGGTATTTGCGACCTCGCGCATAGCGACATGGGTCGGTTCACCCATATTGTCGGGCAGCTGCACGGCAAGAATCGCGCCGGGTGAAAGTCCCACAAAGAGTCGTTTCAGTTCGGCGATGTGATCCGGCAGCCACTGAAAGACCGCGTTTGAAAACAAAACATCGGTTTCGTCATCCGGCTCGAACTGTTCGAGATTACCAATAAAAAAATCAACATTCGGCAAGCGTTGCTTGGCCTTTGCGATCATATCGGGAGAAGGATCAAAGCCGGAAATTTTTGCGTCCGGCCAGCATTTTACCAGAAGTTCTGTGGAATTTCCCGGCCCGCACCCGATATCGACAACCCTGCGTGGGGACTCCAATCCTATCTGTGCAAGGAGATCCCGCGCCGGTCGACTGCGCTCATCTTCAAATTTCAAATATTGTTCTGCGGACCAGTCCTTCACGCGCATTCTCCATAACCCTGACTCCAAATAATAAGGCCGGTATTTTCATACCGGCCTTGAATTTCATTATCGTGTCAGAGGCTTATACGTCACCCGCTTGGGGTTGACGCTTTCAGGACCAAGACGCCGAACCTTGTCAGCCTCGTAATCCTCAAAATTGCCCTCGAACCATTCGACATGGCTGTCGCCCTCGAAAGCGAGCATATGCGTGGCCAGACGATCGAGGAACATGCGATCGTGGCTGATGATAACGGCGCAACCGGCAAAATTTTCGAGCGCGTCTTCAAGCGCTCCAAGCGTTTCCGTGTCGAGATCGTTGGTCGGCTCATCGAGCAGCAGCACATTACCGCCGGATTTGAGCATCTTGGCCAGATGCACGCGATTGCGCTGACCACCGGACAGATTACCAACCTTCTGTTGCTGATCGCCGCCCTTAAAATTGAAGGCGCCGCAATAGGCACGGGAATTCATCTCGTGCTTGCCGAGCTTAATGATGTCGTTACCGCCGGAAATTTCTTCCCAGACCGTCTTGTTGGCATCAAGTGCGTCGCGGCTCTGATCGACATAGGACATCTGCACCGTATCACCGATGCGCACCGACCCGTTGTCGGGCTGCTCTTGGCCAGTCAGCATCTTGAACAATGTCGATTTACCGGCACCGTTGGGGCCGATCACACCGACAATACCACCAGCAGGCAGTTTGAAGCTCAGATCATCAATCAGCAAGCGCTCACCATAGCCCTTGGATACGCCCTCGACCTCGATCACTACCTGACCGAGACGCTCACCCACCGGAATGACGATTTGCGCATCACCGGGACGACGTTCTTCAGCACTTCTGACCAGTTCGTCATAGGCCTTGATACGCGCCTTGGATTTTGCCTGACGCGCCTTGGGACTTGCCGAAATCCACTCACGTTCGCGCTCGAGAGCTTTCTGACGCGAGGCTTCCTCGCGGCCTTCCTGATGCATGCGCTTGGCTTTGGATTCAAGATAGGCGGAATAATTGCCCTCGTAAGGCATGCCACGGCCACGGTCGAGTTCGAGAATCCAACCCGTCACATTGTCGAGGAAGTAGCGATCGTGGGTGATGATGAGAACCGAACCCGGATATTCGCGCAGAAACTTTTCAAGCCAGGCGGTCGTTTCGGCATCGAGATGGTTGGTCGGTTCATCAAGCAGCAGCAGATCGGGTTTTGAAAGCAGCAGCTTACACAGCGCCACGCGACGTTTTTCACCACCGGAAAGCGTGGTCACATCCGCATCGCCGGGCGGGCAACGCAATGCTTCCATAGCCATTTCGACCTGGCTTTCCAGATCCCACAGGTTCTGGCTGTCGATTATGTCCTGAAGCCTTGCGCCTTCATCCGCCGTTTCGTCGGAATAATTCATCATCAATTCGTTGTAACGATCGACGATGGCCTGCTTTGCAGCCACACCTTCCATGGCATTGCCAAGCACGTCTTTGGTCGGATCGAGTTCCGGCTCCTGCGGTAGATATCCGCAGGTCGCACCGTCTGCCAGCCATGCCTCGCCGGTATATTCCTTGTCGAGACCGGCCATGATCTTGAGAATGGTCGACTTACCGGCACCGTTGGGGCCGAGAATACCGATCTTGGCATCAGGATAGAAGGAGAGGTGAATATTCTCCAGAATCTTCTTGTTTCCATAGGCCTTGTTGAGGCCGGACATATGATAAATGAACTGGCGAGCCATGAAGCGCGTCATCTCCACAAGTTAAAAAGCGGCAAACGACAAAACGTGCCGAAAGCCAAGGAAATTGCTGACGCGTATGTAGGCTAAATAGTGATGAGACGCAAACAAATCGGGACGGTTCAGAATTGTGAAACCGGGCGCGGATATTTCCGTCACCCGGTTTCCCCTCTGGCCACCGTTCGTGAAAGTTTCCTCCCTTTCATCGAACGGCCTGCAAGTAATGGCGTGAAATCCTTTTAACGCCCCCTGTTCGCCCCCGAAATAAACTGCGTATGCCCCTGATGAACGTAGACTTGCGCAGGTTTTGCCGCTTTTCAAGCAGAATTTTCGCGTAAAATGCCATTGCTTAAAATTAACGCATAAAAACTGGCGGTGCCTCTTTTAGCGACGCGAAAAACCAAAGGATTGACTATTTGAGCGTCATAAAATCTGATGCTGAAATGCCCTTTGAAACCATCCATCGCCTCGCACTTGCCCACAGTTCACAATTGCCTTTCCGCTGCCTGTTGGCCAACCAGGCACAAGGCATTGTGCAGATATGCCACGGCCTTGCGGAGCATTCGGCGCGTTATCAACGCTTTGCCGCAGCGCTGTCATATGCAGGCTATCATGTTTACGCCCATGATCACCGTGGTCATGGTGTCAATATCGATGCCAACACACCAAAAGGCATGTTTGCGTTGAGGGATGGCCACAGGGCTGCCATCAATGACGTCCTGGCGCTGAATACATATATTCATCAGTCCCACCCCGGATTGCCGATCATTTTGTTCGGTCATTCGATGGGCGGATTGATTGCACTCAATTATATTCTCGATCATGCCGCAACGGTTGATGCGACCGCGATGTGGAACACCAACGTCTCAAGCCAGCTTGAGAACAGGACTGCGCTTGCTCTTCTTTATATGGAACGCATGCTCAAAGGCTCGGATGTGCCGAGCGCCATGCTGCCAAAACTGACCTTCCGCGCATGGGGAAATGCAATCGCCGACAAACGCACCGATTTTGACTGGCTTTCGCGTGACACGCAAGAAGTGGATGCCTATATCGCCGATCCCTTGTGCGGTTTCGATGCCAGTGTCTCAATGTGGATCGATATTTTCCGCATGATGCAGCGCGGTCTGGTCCGAGACAATTTTGCAAACATACCCAAAAACATGCCCTTTCATTTTCTGGGTGGCGGTGCGGACCCCGCCACCAATAATGGCAAGGCGGTTCAGAGGCTCGCAGCGCGCATGCAGCACATGGGATTTACGGATGTGGACTGCGTCATTCAGTCGGAAACGCGCCATGAAAGCCTAAATGAATGCAATCATGACCAGTCGGTGCAGATTTTTCTGGATTGGCTCCGCAAAAACCTTCCGTCAGCCGCTTTCTCACGCTAAATAATGGCGCAAATTCAGACAGCACGTCACGATTGCTTGATCCGCCTTGGCTTTTGCGCGCATTCAATGTTATGGAGCGCGCCTTACCCCGGCAGACTGCGTAAGGAATGAAGGAACGCTTCGCTTGGACACACCGTCAATTTCCGTCGTCATTCCCTGCCGCAACGAAGCGGACAATCTTGCTTTTCTTCTCGATGAAGTCGACGCAGCCATGCACGGCCGCGCCTATGAAGTCATCGTCGTCGATGACGGCTCGACAGATGCGACCAGCGATGTTCTGAGCATACGCATTCAGGCGGGCAAACCTTTGCGCCATTTGCGCCACGATCGTTCGTCGGGCCAGAGTGCAGCGGTGCGTTCCGGTGTTTTTGCAGCCCGCGGCAACATCGTCGTGACCATGGATGGCGATGGCCAAAATGATCCCGCCTATTTGCCTGTGCTCGTCGATGCGCTTGTGAAAGCGGGCCCCGCTTTTGGCATTGCCGCAGGCCAGCGCCTGAAACGCACCGACACAAAATTGAAGCAGTTCTCTTCGCGTTTCGCCAATAATCTGCGCGGCGCGATCCTCAAGGACAAGACGCGCGATTCCGGCTGCGGGCTAAAAGCGCTCCACACCGAGCTGTTCCAGCAACTACCGTTTTTCGACGGCTGGCATCGCTATCTGCCGGCACTCGCCTTGCGTGAAGGGTTCGATGTCGTGCATGTTGATGTTGTGGATCGCGAACGCCGCCACGGCAAATCAAATTACGGCATTCTCGACCGCGGCCTGCGCGGCATTCTTGATCTTTACGGCGTCTGGTGGCTGCGCAAACGCCGCAAGGTGGTTCTACAGGTGACGGAGATCACCCATGGCTGATATTTTAAACAGCTTGTCGCAATGGCTGCACGAGGTTTTCGTCGCGCAATGGGATGGCTGGATCGTGCTCGGTTTCGTTGCGCAAGCCTGCTTTACCATGCGCTTTGTCGTGCAATGGCTGGCATCGGAAAAAGCCAAAAAGAGCGTGATGCCGGTTGCCTTCTGGTTTTTCTCGTTGTTTGGCGGCGCATTGCTGCTGCTTTACGCCATCCAGCGCAAGGACCCTGTGTTTATCGCAGGCCAAGGCCTTGGCCTTTTCGTCTATATCCGCAATCTCTGGCTGATCGCCAATGAGAGAAAAAGCCTAAAAGCGGGCGAATAAACCCGCCGCTTTAGATTTTAAGCGTGCGTCCCACCGACCGATAATCAAGGCCCGTCCCGGCAATATCGTCTGCCTTATAGACATTGCGCAGATCGATGAGCACATCGCCACTCATGACCTCGGCAATCCGCTTGAGATTAAGCGCGCGATAGGCGTTCCATTCAGTGAGCAGTGCGACGACACCCGCGCCTTCCGCAGCCTCATAAGCCGAACCGCACCACACCACATCCGGCAATATTGCCTTTGCGGCTTCCATTGCCTCTGGATCATGGGCTCGAACTGAAAGCCCGGCCTTCCGGATTGCCGTTACAATATCGAGCGCAGGTGATTCGCGAATATCATCGGTGTTGGGCTTGAAGGCGATGCCGAGAACCGCGACCGTCTGGGTGCCGCTCTCTCTCGCCGCCTCGACAATGCGCTCAGCCATGGCCTGCTTGCGCGCTTCGTTAACCGCAATCACTTCCTCGATCAGCGACTGCGACGCATCATAACGTTTGCCGGTTGCAGCAAAGGCGCGTGTATCCTTTGGAAAACATGAGCCTCCAAAACCCGGTCCGGCATGGAGAAATTTTGAACCTATGCGATTGTCCATACCGATGGCGCGCGCCACTTCCTGCACATTCCCGCCCGTCTTTTCGCAGAGGTCCGCCACCTGGTTGATGAAGGTCACCTTCATTGCCAGAAAGGCATTGGCGGCATATTTGATGATTTCTGCATTTTCGAGCGTTGTCACCACCATAGGCGTCTCGCGCAGATAAAGCGGACGATAAAGCCGCTGCATCGCAGCTTTTCCAGCCTCGTCATCGACGCCGACGACCACGCGGTCAGGCCGCATGAAATCCTCAATTGCCGAGCCTTCACGCAAGAATTCCGGGTTCGATACCATAGAGAACGGTACATCGGGACGGGCTTTTGCAATCCGGTCACGAATGCGCGCATTGGTGCCCACAACCACAGTCGATTTTATGACAACGACCGCACCTGGCTTCATGACCGCTGCGATTTCATCCGCGGCGGCTTCGATATATTGCAGATCGGCCTCGCCGTCGCCACGCCGCGAAGGTGTTCCGACCGCGATGAAGATCACATCGGCATCCGCAACGCTTGACTTAAGATCGGTGCTGAATTCGAGCCGGTCATCCCGAATATTGCGGCCCAGAAGTTCATCCAGCCCGGGCTCGAAAATCGTGACCTTACCGGCCTTTAACCTTTCGATGATCGACGGGTTCTTGTCGACACAGGTGACGTGAAAGCCGAATTCGGCAAAACACACGCCCGAAACCAGCCCTACATAGCCCGTTCCGATCATCGCCAGTTTCATGGGGTCAGTCCTTTTTTATGCTCAGAGCCATTTATCGTAATCAGACACCAGCAGATGCAGCGGCTTTTCGTTTTCCTCTATATCGGAAAAACGCCCGATGGGTTCGCGGAAAATATTATCGGTCATATCGTCATTGACGGTGGAGACTTCGCCGATCAGCACATCGCCGCCCTCGCCCCAGAAAGCATGCCAGTTGCCAGGCAGAAGCGTGACGCTTTCACCCGGTTTCAATGCAAGATGCGCGCCTGCCTTCTGGGTGCGCAAACGGCCATCGGTTGCAACCGTTACATCGCTTGTTTCATCCACACTGCCATCGGGAGCCGAGTTAAACAATTCGAGCACCAGCGTACCGCCGCCACGATTGATGATATCTTCCGCCTTCACTACATGTCGGTGCATAGGAGAAATCTGGTTTTCGCGCGAAATCATGATCTTTTCGGCATAAAGCATGCCTGTGCCACGCTTTAGATCTTCAGCATTGCCATTGCGCACCGTGAAGAGAAACAGGCCGAGATCGACAAACTTACCCTGCCCATAATCGGTGATGTCCCAGCCCAGACGCCCTTGAAGAATAGCCGCCGTATCAGAGGCAACGCGTTCTTTCAGCTCTTCAGGCGTCCAATAGGCGAAGGGCGGCATAACGTAGCCGAACGACCGGATGAAGGCATCGCTTTCGCGGATGATCTCGTTGATTTCAGAGCGTTTCATGGCCTTTGCCTCCCAAGAAATGAAACTGTATCGGTTCGGCTGGAGTGGTAACTGTCTTTTCCGCCCCTTGGCAATCCCGGAAATGACCGGCAACGCATTTATAGCCTCACGCGGTCGTGTTTGAGCGCATTGAACGTGTCGTCTTTACACAAAATCCATGTCGCATCCCAATGCGCGTTTAGAACAGTTCGGTGATTGAATCATGACAACGGAAGCCAGTCTGTGAAACAGACAAGCTATTGATGCAGCGGTAAAAGCAGGTTTCCGGAGGGTATTGGGACCATCGGTTCGGCTAAAAGTCGCCAACAGAACAGCGCCGGACCATTTTAGGACAGAGTGGAAGCTATGGACGCTCGCAACGAAATGCTGGGACTGCTAAGTGGGCGCGACCCCAATCTTAGCCTGGAGCAGAAATTCTATACCGATCCCGACTTCTATAAACTCGATCTGGAAACTATCTTTTATCGTGACTGGCTGTTTGTCGGTCATGATTGCGAGTTGCCCAAGACGGGCTCTTACATGACCATTCAGATCGGCGCCTATCCGGTCATCATCCTGCGCGACGCGCAAGGTGCCATTCGCGCCTTCCACAATTCATGCCGCCATCGCGGCTCCCGTATTTGCTCCGCAGAAAAAGGCACAACTGCAAAGCTCGTCTGCCCCTATCATCAGTGGACCTATGAACTCGACGGACGCCTGCTGTTTGCACGACAGGTGGGGCCAGATTTCAAACCCGCAGAATATGGGCTCAAGCAGGTGCATTGCGAAAGCGTAGCGGGCTATATCTATATCTGCCTCGCCGAAACGGCACCCGACTTCAAGACCTTTTGCGCCACCGTCGGACCCTATCTCGAACCCCATAACATCAAGGACGCCAAGGTTGCGTTCGAGATGTCGATCATCGAAAAAGCCAACTGGAAACTCGTCTGGGAAAACAACCGCGAATGCTATCATTGCGCGGCCAACCACCCCGAGCTTTGCCGTACCTATCCCGAAGCGCCGTCAGCCACCGGCGTACAAGGGGTCATGGAAGACCCAGAAATCAACACGTTGTGGAAAAACTGTGCCCAGATCGGTCTGCCGGCAAAATTTCACATCGATGAAGAAGGACGCTACCGCATAACCCGTATTCCGCTTTTGCGGGATGCTGTCAGCTACACGATATCGGGCAAGCCCGCCGTCAAAAAGTCGCTTGATGCAAAAGTGGCGGGCCAAACCAATATCGGGGCCATGCTGCTCTTCAACTATCCATCGACATGGAACCACCTGATGGCCGATCACGCGATTTCCTTCCGTGTGCTGCCGATCGGGCCTGAGGAAACCATGGTGACCACCAAATGGCTGGTCAACAAGGATGCGGTGGAAGGTGTGGATTACGATCTGGAAGAACTCAGCCATGTCTGGGTCCAGACCAACGATCAGGATCGCCGGATCGTCGAAGAAAATGCCATCGGCATTCGTTCGCCAGTCTACCAGCCCGGCCCCTATTCCGTCGAGCATGAAGGCGGCGTGATGCAGTTCCTTGAGTGGTATCAGAATACTGTTACACCGCGCCTTTCAAGCCAAGCAAAACTTAGCCGCGTGGCGTGATTGAAATTCAGTTGAAGAAGCGAGTAGGCCATGCAGCCTCTGAAATATCTGGACGAGATGCTGCCGTGGAACGACAGGCTGCAGATGCTCGAATGCATCTCGGCCATCGAAGAAGCGCCAGATGTGATGACCTTCTCTTTCAAGACTTTGGAAGGCAACTGGTTTCGCTATACGCCGGGTCAGTTCATCACGCTGGAACTTCCGGTCACAAGTGAAGACAATACGGGCGCTCTGCTTCGCACCTACACGCTTTCCTCCACACCATCGCGACCATACCACATATCGGTCACGGTCAAGGCGCAGAAAAACAGTATCGGCACACGCTGGATGCTCGATAATCTGCGCCCCCCCATGCAGATCAAGGCCTATGGACCCAATGGCAGTTTTTCGCTAGCCGATCATCCAAGCGAAAAATATCTTTTCATCTCGGCAGGTTCCGGCATTACGCCGATGGTTTCTATGACGCGCTGGTTGTTCGATTGCGCGCCTTCCACCGATGTCGCCTTTGTCAACTGCGCGCGTTCGCCCGATGACATCATTTTTCGTAAAGAGCTCGAACTGCTCGCCGGGCGCATGGAAGCCATGCGGCTTGCCTTTATCGTTGAAGAATCATCAGCACGCCATGTCTGGCCGGGTCTGCACGGACGCATCGACCGCGCACGCCTTGAACTTCTGGCTCACGACTTCATGCACCGTGAGGTTTTTTGTTGCGGACCAGAACCTTTCATGAATGGCGTGCGTGGACTGCTTGAGCAGTCCGGTTTCAACATGGCAAATTATCATCAGGAGAGTTTCCAGCCCGCAAGCGATATTTCGCCCATGGAAGGACTCGAAACCATCATTGAAGCGCTACCGTCTGCCGCTCCTGCCGCAGCAACGGCCAATGTCGTCTTCAGTCTTTCCGATATCGAAGTGGAATGCACCGAAAGCGACACGATCCTTCTTGCGGCACGCAATGGCGGATTGAAAATACCCAGCGCCTGCGAATTCGGTATCTGTGGCACCTGCAAGGTCAAATGCCTGAGCGGTGAGACGGAAATGAACCACAATGGCGGTATTCGCGACGAGGAGATTGCCGAAGGCTATATTCTCGCCTGTTGCAGTCGCCCTCGAGGCAGGGTCGAGATCGATTTCTAAAACATGACTCCCAAAAGTGGGAACAACCTCCGCAGGGAAATCAGTCCAATGGACTGATTTCTAATGCTGTTTCGATGAGCTACACGTTGTTTCATTGATGAAAAAGATGGGTATTGAGGCAATCTACCAGCAGGCCTACTTCATCGCGCCGATATCAATAATGGCGGCGGCATAAGCGACGCAGAGGCCCATTTGACAAAACACCCGAAACTGTTCTTACAACTCCATCCTTTTCCAAAACTAAGCATATTAAACCGCCGATCTGATGATATCAGACCGGCGGTTTACTATCTCATGTCCGGCTATTCCTTGATTTCGAACGTGACATTGACCGAAATATTATACGTGTTTTCGCCCGCTGCGACCGGAACGGAATCTTCGCGTGCTGCCGCTGAGGCAACTTTGAACTGCTGCATCATGGGCCGCGGCATCGACTGGCGGCTTTGTTCGCTGATTTCAACAACGCGACCGACTTCGACACCGGCAGCATCTGCGAGGGTCTTTGCCTTTGCGAGCGCATCGGCGACGGCGCGTTTGCGCGCTTCGTTCAATGCTTCTGCTGGATCGTCATTGACGAAGGAGAGATCGCCACCCTGATTGACGCCCAGAGTGATGGATTCATCAAGTACGTCGCCGACCTTGGCAAGGTCGCGTACGCGCACTGTCAGGCTGTTGGAAACAGCATAGCTGGAAATGGTCGGCTCCTTCAGGCCGTTCTTATCATCGGGATAGATATAGCGCGGCTGGATGTTGATACCACTTGTCTGAAGATCGCGGTCTTCGACGCCAGCTTTCTTCATCGCTTCCAGAACCTTGGCCATAGCTTCGTTATTGGCCGACATTGCCTCGCGTGCGGTTTTCGCCTCACGCAAAACGGTCAGATTGAGAATGGCCATATCCGGTGAGGCGGTCATCTCGCCTTCGCCTGTAACGGCGATACGCGCAGGCTGCTTCGTCATCTGGTTCTCCTGGGCGCTAGCGGGCAGAGCCAATGCGCTCGTCAGCATGATTGCGGAAAAAGAGGCTGTGAGAAGAGAATTAGCGCGGTAGTTCATGGTATCTCCTTTAGAGAACGTGGGCAGTGTTTTGTACCGGTGCGGCGAGCGAGGAGCGTATTCTTTGCTTTGTGTTTCTTCTCATATGTTAAATCGGTATAAGAATTGATTTACCTTCCCAGTACAACCAAAGCTAACCGAACTGTGGTGGTCGCGGTGCAAACCGCATGCTTTTCAGTCGAATATGTGCGCATTAGGGCGAACATATGATTTGCCAGCTTGTCTCCGGGCGATTCTTAGGATAGGGCAGTGATTGCGTGGGGCCTGTAGCTCAATTGGTTAGAGCCGGCGGCTCATAACCGCTTGGTTGGGGGTTCGAGTCCCTCCGGGCCCACCATCCCCACCATTGTTCATTTAATCTAATCAAATCAGCTACTTCGATCTGATTGAGCCTTTTGTATCTGGCTTTTTTATGCGCGGTCAATTCGTGGGTCATTTGTTCAGAGCTGTTTCAATTGCGTAGAATTAACCTGTAATTGAAATTTTAAACTATCCGGCTAAAACGGTTCCATTCTGGCATATGCCTGTAATCGTCATATTTATGGAGCCTTCAATGTACGAGTACGACCTTATTGTGGTTGGCAGTGGGCCAGCCGGTCGCCGCGCTGCCATACAGGCAGCCAAACTCGATAAGAAGGTTCTCGTCATTGAGCAAGGCAAGCGTGTTGGCGGCGTATCGGTGCATACCGGCACCATTCCATCCAAAACGCTTCGCGAGACAGCGCTGAACCTGAGTGGATGGCGGGAGCGCGGGTTTTACGGTCAGGCCTATCGCGTAAAGCAGGAAATTCATGCCGACGACCTGCGCCGCCGTCTTCTTATCACCCTCAATCACGAAGTTGAGGTTCTGGAACACCAGTTCGCGCGCAATCGCGTCAGCACCATACGTGGCAAGGCCAGCTTCATCTCCGCAAATACGCTGCAAGTGATCAAGGATGAAGGCGAGACCATGCAGGTCACGGGCAAGTCCATCCTGCTTGCAGTGGGCACCAAGCCATACCGGCCCGATTATATCCCCTTCGACGGCAAGTCTGTTCTGGATAGCGATGAACTTCTCGAAGTCACCGACCTGCCGCGTTCCATGGTAGTGATCGGTGCCGGGGTCATCGGAATTGAATATGCGACAATCTTTTCGGCACTCGATACGGCGGTGGTGGTCATCGATCCAAAGACAACCATTCTCGATTTTATCGATAAGGAAATCGTCGAGGATTTTACCTATCAGGTTCGCGATCGCAACATGAAGCTTCTGCTGGGGCAGAAGGTGGAAAAGGTTGAACATATTGCCGGTGACAAGATTGTGGTCACCGTCGATACGGGGCGCAGAATTGTCACCGACATGGTGCTTTTTGCTGCCGGTCGCATGGGGGCGACCGATACGCTCAATCTGGCAGCTGCCGGACTTGAGGCCGACAGCCGCGGGCGGCTCAAAGTCAACCCGGAAACGTTTGAGACAGCGGTGCCGGGGATTTTTGCCGCAGGCGACGTGGTCGGCTTTCCAAGCCTTGCCTCTACATCGATGGAACAGGGCCGCATTGCAGCACGTGTTGCAGTCGGCGCGATAACCAAGGAGCCGCAGAAATACTTTCCCTACGGTATTTATGCTGTACCGGAGATATCCACCTGTGGTCTTACCGAAGAAGAAGTTATGGAGCGCGGCATTGCCTATGAATGCGGCGTTGCCCGCTTTCGCGAAACATCGCGCGGTCATATCATGGGGCTGGAGTCCGGGCTGTTAAAGCTTATCTTCTCGCTGAAAACGCGTCGTTTGCTTGGGGTGCATGTTATTGGCGAAGGAGCAACCGAACTGGTGCACATTGGTCAGGCCGTGTTGAACCTCAAGGGAACGGTCGAATATTTCGTCGAGAATACGTTCAACTATCCAACCCTTGCCGAAGCCTATAAAATTGCCGGCCTCGACGCCTGGAACCGTATGGGTGAAAAACTGGAAGATGTTCCCGCTATGGGTGTCGTGTCTGCAGGAAGCAACAGCAAGACGGCCAATTGACCGGACGATTGCATAACGAGCACTGACCATGCGTTTTGATTTTACGTTGTTTGAACTTTATCTGGCTGTGGGAATAATAGGCTGGCCCGGCGCGCTGATCCTGACCTTTATATTCCTCGCTCTCGGCTTTTACGTCGCCAAGCGATGGCACTCGCGGCTCGTGTGTTTTTTACTGGCTCTGCTGTGCGCTTTCCCGATCATTTATCTAAAGTTTTTAGAAATATGACAACACCAAACCTCAATGGATATGACGGATATAATTGTGGAATGCACCAAGGCGGATTGTCTCTCTTTTGCACATTTTAGATTTTGTTAAGAGAATAATAACGTAATGTAATGAATTTTTACGTTGTGTGATTTCATAATTTGGAGGTTCAGAGCGATGAGAAAAAATGCAACCGCCATAGTGCTTGGGCTGGCAGGGCTGGTGGCGAGTTCTCTCGTGGCAAACGCAAAGACAAACTATCTCGGAGAATTCAGGGACTGGGGCGTCTATCAGAATACCGATCTTCCCGGTAACAAATGCTACACCTTGACGGTCCCGAGCAAATCGCAACCATCGAGCGTTCGCCATGGGGATAATTTCGTTATCATTTCAAAGTCCGCTGAAGGTTATAGCCCGCAACTGGTCATGGGATATCCGCTCAAGTCTAACGGCGTTGTCGATGTAATGGTGGATGGCGCAAATTTTTCCTTCTTTAGTGAAGGCAATCGCGCATGGGCGGAAAAGGTGGCTGACGAAGCACGTCTTGTGCGTGCGATGCGCTCAGGTAAGACCCTCAATGTGAAGGCTGTTTCGGCGCGCGGGACGAAAACACGTTATACGTTTTCGCTCATGGGGCTTTCCGCCTCCCTGCAACGCGTGGATGGTTGTCGATAAGCCCCCTCACACCCCAACATCTGCAAGGAAAAACTTCACTGGTGGCCGGCTTCGTCGTGATGCTTCTGCTCAGCACAGCTCAGAATGATTTCTGAAAGAAGCCACGGTTTTCTGCTCAAAACCTTGCTCAAGGTTGTGGCATTGAACGAAAAGCCGGCACTTTTCAAGAGATCGTCCGCACTTGCCTCATCGCTATGCTGCAATCCGCGAGACATGCGATGGGCGCGGCGCAACAGCATCTCGTCCGGCGTGAAGCCACCATCAGCCATGCTCTTTTCTATCCGGCGTTGAAGCTCTTCTGCAATCTGCATAGCACAAATGCCCCCGTTGTGTTTTCAAAGTGCTGAGATACTTTCCCGCTCAATTCTATACAGAAATAATCATTCCCGCGTGACAGTTCGTGGCAAATAAATGTCTTAATTATGAGATTAGGACAAAATTCTGCCTTTCTTTCTCTTGTTTGCGCATGCCCCGCTTCTTACATAGCCCCAAGGCCTTGGGGGATAGACGTATGGGTGGCGCTGTACGGACCGGCAAGAGGCTTCATTCGGGGCGTATCGCATAAGTTTCGAACGGCTTGTGTTCAGATGCGTAAAACAAATAATGCGTTGCGGTGACTGCATTCCGAGGGGAACAGTCCCAGTCAACATAATCCAATGGTTTACAATGGCCACCCTGCGTTATTTTATCTGGCCCCTGATTTTTACAGTCCTGGGTCTCGCCGCCGCTGTATGGCTCGGATATGAGATGACAGGCACCTTCGGGGGAATGGTGTCGGTTTTCATTATCTGTGCTGTATTGAGCGTTCTGGAAATCTCGCTTTCCTTTGACAACGCTATCGTGAATGCCCGCATTCTGCGTGATATGACGCCGGAATGGCAGCACCGCTTCCTGACGTGGGGCATCATCATCGCCGTTTTCGGCATGCGTATTGTCTTCCCGTTGGCGATTGTCGCGGTTGCTATGTGGACCGACCCGATTTCCGCCCTCAAGCTCGCGATCTGGCAGCCTGACGAATATGCGCGGGTGATTGCTGAATCCCATACCGGCATCGCTGCCTACGGCGGCACCTTCCTGCTGATGGTCGGCATGAAATACTTCTTCGATGTCGAAAAAGATGTCCACTGGATCAAGGCGATTGAAAGCCGGATGTCGAAATTCGCGTCGATCCAAGGCGTGGAAATTGGTGTAGCAATCGCGCTGATTCTGTTCTTCTCCTATCAGCTTGATGCAGACCATTCCCATACATTCCTCGTCGCAGCGCTTTTCGGCCTTCTGACCTTCCTCGCCGTCGAAGGACTGGGCGAAGTGCTGGATGCCACACAGGGACAGATGGATATGGTTCGTCGTGGCGGGCTTGGTGCGTTCATCTATCTGGAAGTGCTCGATGCGAGCTTCTCTTTCGATGGCGTGATCGGTGCATTTGCCTTGACAACCAACCTTTTCATTATCGCAATCGGTCTTGGCATCGGCGCTTTCTACGTGCGTTCGCTCACCATCATGCTCGTCGAACGCAAGACGCTCGGCCAGTATCGTTATCTCGAACACGGGGCTTTTTATGCCATTCTCGTTTTGGCGGTGATCATGTATGTCCAGACGCTGGTTCACATTCCCGAAGTCATTACCGGACTGATCGGTGCAATGCTGATCGGTCTCTCCTTCATGTCGTCGATACGCTATAACAAGCTCAACCCAAAATGGCAGGATGACGGCGAGGAAGCCCCGAGCCACTAATTCAGCAAAGATTAAAATAAAAAAGGGCGGCATGTGCCGCCTTTTTTGGTTCTGTGAATTGATTTGGAAAAGATGCTTAGAGTACGCGCCCTCAATCGGCTCACCCTCCGCTCTTTAGCGTCAAGACCTATTCGGGCGGGGCCATGTGGTTGATATAATCAGCGTCGTTTTTCATCTCGTGATCGAATGCCGTGACTTTCCCGCGCACGGAAACACCCGCCTCGTGCACTGTTTCCGAACTGCCGGACACGAGCGGATGCCACCAATAGAGGTCAGAGCCTTCCGCAACAAGCCGATAGGCACAGGTTGCAGGCAGCCACGCCACTTCATCGACAATTTCAGGCGTAAGGAAAACGCAATCCGGTACCGTCTTTTTACGGTTGGGGTAATCGCAGCAATGACCCGTATCCGGATCAAGCAGCGTACAGGCGACACTTGTCCAGTAGATTTCCTCGGTATCGTCATCGAGCAATTTATGCAGGCAGCACTGCCCGCATCCATCACACAAGCTTTCCCACTCGCGACGGTTAAGCTGCTCCAGAGTTTTCGTACGCCAGAAAGGTTTCGTGCTCATGCGCCTGCATATAGTCCAATTCAAACGGCAGGGGCTAAGGCAAATCGCCGCCCCCTTTAAAAATAAAGAAACGCCGCGCATAGGAGATGCGCGGCGTTTGCAACAATGCCTGAACGATCAGGCGAAAAGACTGTCGCCCTGCTCGTCCACGATCTGGCGCCCTTTGTTGAGAGAAATACTTGCAGCATCCTCAATGCCCGGACAACGGTCGGCCCGAACAAAACGATGCTCTTTCATCTCACCATTGATCGTCTTGGAGATCAAACCGCAAACCTGATACTGGCCGCCTTCACTATAGGGCGTGGCGATTATCAAGAAGTCCTTGTGCTCCAGACGCCCGGCTTCTTTCGGCTCTGACGGCGTTTCAGCAGCAGCACTGCCACCACCGAAAAGACGCTTCAAAAAAGACATGACGGCTTTCCTTTATGAATCAAGGCCTTTACGAATCCAAGAACGAACGCAGTTTACGCGAGCGGCTCGGATGCTTGAGCTTGCGCAGCGCTTTTGCTTCGATCTGGCGAATACGTTCACGCGTCACCGAGAACTGCTGGCCGACTTCTTCCAGCGTATGATCCGTGTTCATGCCAATGCCAAAGCGCATACGCAACACACGTTCTTCACGCGGGGTCAGGGAAGCTAGAACACGGGTCGTGGTATCACGCAGGTTGGCCTGAATGGCAGCATCGATTGGCAGAAGCGCATTCTTGTCCTCAATGAAATCACCCAGATGTGAATCTTCTTCATCGCCGACCGGCGTTTCAAGCGAAATCGGTTCCTTGGCGATTTTCAAGACCTTGCGCACTTTTTCAAGCGGCATGGCAAGTTTTTCTGCCAGTTCTTCCGGCGTCGGCTCACGACCGATTTCATGCAGCATCTGGCGCGAGGTACGAACGATCTTGTTGATCGTTTCGATCATATGCACAGGAATACGGATTGTGCGCGCCTGATCAGCAATCGAACGCGTGATCGCCTGCCGGATCCACCACGTCGCATAGGTCGAGAACTTGTAACCACGGCGGTATTCAAACTTGTCCACCGCCTTCATCAGGCCGATATTGCCTTCCTGAATAAGATCGAGGAATTGCAAGCCGCGATTGGTATATTTCTTGGCAATGGAAATCACCAGACGAAGGTTTGCTTCCACCATTTCCTTCTTGGCAATGCTGGCTTCGCGTTCGCCCTTCTGCACCTGCGTGACGATACGGCGGAATTCACCGATCGAGATGGCAGTTTCCGTGGCGAGATTCTGAATTTCACTGCGCAGCCGCCCAATGCCGCGTTCTTCCTTGGCAGCGAATTCCTTCCAGCCGCGTGCGGTCAGTGTAGCGACACGCTCGACCCAGTTGGGATCGAGTTCATGACCCTGATACTCTTTGAGGAATTCTTCGCGACGAACACCAAAGGATTCGGCCAGACGCAAAAGCTTACCTTCGTTCTGCACCAGACGCTTGTTGATGTCATAAAGCTGCTCGACAAGCTGCTCAATGCGGTTCTGGTTGAGCGAAAGTGACTTTACAGCCGTGATGAGCTGGTCTTTCAGTTCCTTATAGCGACGCTCCTGACTGGAGGAAAGTTCACCCGTTGCAGCCAGACGCCCCTCGACCTGCTGGTCCTGAAGCTTGCGCAGCTTCTTGTAGGTATCGGCTATCAGATCGAGCGTTTCCATGACCTGCGGGCGCAGCTCGGCCTCCATCGCAGCCAGCGACAGATTGGCTTCGTCCTCGTCGTCTTCGTCGTCCTCGACCTGCGTCTCGCCGCCGACATTGGTAATGTCATCGTCGTCACGCGAGCGCCGCTGAGTCTTGTCATCGCGCGGCTTTTCTTCTTCCACCCGCTCGATAGCCGGCGCCTGCTTGGCCTCAGGTCCGGCATAAGTGGTTTCAAGGTCGATGATCTCGCGCAGCAGAATGTTGGATTCATTCAACTGCTCACGCCAGATGATAATGGCCTGAAAGGTCAGCGGGCTTTCGCAAAGCCCGGCAATCATCGTTTCGCGACCCGCTTCGATGCGCTTTGCGATGGCGATTTCGCCCTCGCGCGACAAAAGCTCAACAGAACCCATTTCGCGCAAATACATGCGCACAGGATCGTCAGTGCGGTCGGTAGGCTCTTTCTTGGTCGTGGTTGCGGCAACAGCCGTTCCGGTCGCTTCAACCAGATCGCCGCCGCTTTCCTCGGCCTCTTCCTCGCTCTCTTCGCGGTCGTTGTCCTGCTCGTCGTCCTCGACCACATTAATGCCCATATCGGAAAGCATCGACATGGTGTCTTCGATCTGTTCGGATGTCACTTGCTCGGAAGGAAGTACGGCATTCAACTCGTCCATGGTGACGTAGCCGCGCTTCTTCGCAACCTTGATCATCTTCTTGACAGCATCGTCAGAAAGGTCGAGAAGCGGTCCGTCGGTCGCACCTTCGCGCTCGACTTCAGCTTCTTCGTTTTCCTTAACCTTCGTTGCCATATGTTCTTCTCCAGGCGACCCCGGTCGCTTTTAAGATATATAGAGTACTCGAACGGTTTTGCGAGGCTGCAAGCCGTCAGTTGATTCTGCAACTAGCCGATTTCCCGTTAATGGCGAATTAACCCTGCCATCGGTATCAGGCTCTATGATGGTCTAATGATCGCGACCATATTCCGGTGATCATCTCCGGCGCAATTTAGGGACATTGCCACGAATTCCGCTCTTATTTCATGCCCTTATATGCATTGGGGCAAGAGATCATTCTCATCCGGCCTATCCTTTGAACTGTCGTGATTCTGTCATTTGAGCCGCACATCAAGAGCGATTCACCTGATTCGGCCCCAAAAAGCGAATCATTTGTTGTCGCAGCAGGCCTGCAAGGCGATTGCAGGTCTTGAAACCCAAACCAGCGCCGCGTTTCACACGGTGATTCGTTTGGCCGGTTCAGAACCCGCCGGGTGGTCGCCCGGATGAAAGACCAAAGCCGTCAATCAGCGCCTCGGTGGCTTCCGCTTTCAAGATCTGGTTCTGAATATCATTAAGACGCGCATAGAGTTCCCCCGTCTCGTCCGTATCAAGGGCTGCTTCCACAGCGCGCAGTTCCTTATGTAGGGTGCGCGCGCGCTGATGCAAGTGGATGGCTTGACGCAAGGCTTCCCGTGCATCGTCTTGCGCCGCAAGTTCCGTTGCCGTCCACAGCCGTGCCCCTTTGACGATGCGCTCCAGCACCTCGATCAATTCGCCATGGCCGAGACCCGCCAGCGCCCGGCGCATGGCAATGCCATCCTCGATATTATCATATGCCAGTACGTCGAGCATGGAGAGATGCAGTTTTTTGAGCGCCTCATGTTCCAGATCAAGCGCTGCTACCGTCTCGAAATCTTCCTCGATCAGACGTGGATGATTAAGCAATGTGAGCACAATCGCCGTCTCCCGCAGCGGAGCATGCGCGCCCACGCCGGCTCGACCGCGCTTGACCAGCGTGGAACGGGCGAGACTGTCGGAAATCGCCAGCCGTCCACCTCCGGCTTGAGGTCCGCCGCGCCCGCCGCCGCGACCATTTTCGTTGCGGCGATTGAAAGACGAATTGCGAGGCCCGCCCTGGCGGTTTTGCCCGAAAAAGGATTGCGTGCGCTCGCGCATATCCTGCTGGTAGTGGCGGCGAATATCCTCATTGCCTATACGCGACGTTATTTCACGCAATCGGGCTTCAAGTTCCGCGCGCCGCTCCGGCGTGTCGAACACACCGCTCGCGGTCTCACGCGTCCAGATCAGATCGACCAGCGGCCTTGCATCACGCAAAACGGCATTGAAGGCCGACGGCCCTTCCTCCTTGACCAGATCATCCGGGTCCTGCCCTTCCGGCAACAACGCAAAGCGCAAGGATTTTCCCGGTTGCAGCGCAGGCAGACCAAGATCGGCAGCCCGGTGCGCAGCACGCAGACCCGCGCCATCGCCGTCAAAGCAAAGCACCGGCTCAGGACTGATACGCCAGAGAAGTTCGAGTTGTTCCTCGGTCAAGGCCGTGCCAAGCGGTGCGACCGCATGATGAATACCCACCTGCGAAAGCGCGATCACGTCCATATAGCCTTCAACGGCGACAATCGGCTTGGCGGGCGCGCCATTTTGCGGCTGACAGGCTTTTCGCGCCCGCAGGGCGTTATAGAGAATGCGCCCCTTGTGAAAAAGTTCGGTTTCGGGCGAATTGAGATATTTGGCAGGCGCCTCCGCCGACAGCGCGCGTCCGCCAAAAGCGATGATGCGCCCGCGAAGGTCCTCAATCGGGAACATCACACGATCACGAAAACGATCATAGGAGACGGCAATGCCTTCGCCATGCACGACAAGACCACAAGCCTCGATCTGCTCGCGGGATGCGCCTTTGGATGCGAGAAACTCTTTCAGCGCATTGCGCGATTCCGGCGCATAGCCCAGACGAAAGGCCTGTTGCGTTGTCGAAGAAAGGCCGCGATCACGCAAATAAGCCCGCGCCTTGGCACCCACGGCACCCTGAAGCTGGGCCTCAAAAAACTGCGCTGCCATCTCCATGACATCATAAAGGGTTGCACGCTGCGCCTCGCGCTTTTCCATTTCCGGATCGCGTGCAGGCATGGGAACACCGGCCATATCGGCGACGCGTTCCACAGCTTCAGGAAAGCTCAAACCTTCGAGTTCGGTCAAAAACCGGAAATGATCGCCTGTGACCCCACAACCGAAACAGTGATATCGACCCTTGCGGTCCTCACAATGAAAGCTCGGCGTCTTCTCGCCATGAAACGGGCAGCAGGCCCAGAAATCGCTCTTGGGCGGATTGCTCTTCTTGCGGTCGAACGAAACCCGTGCTCCGATCAGCGTCGAGATCGGAACACGATCGCGTATCTCATCGAGAAAGGAGGGTGGGAAACGCATTGCGGTTTTTTACTTCCAAGTCAGGTTTTGGCAGATAGGGTTTTGGGACCGGCACAGCACAAGCAACCCTATCGGCGCTTGCCATGCACTATCCCCGTCATGTGCAAACAGTCTTACTATATAAGCCGCGCAAGCTGCCGCGTCCATCGCACTTGGATGTCCCTCCCCGTTAATCACAGCGTGCTACGCCGGTCATCATTAAGCCAGAAAGAGTTGCATTTATATCGGAACAATCCCTCTTTTGCGGCGTATTTTATTAGCCGGAAAATAATTTCTTTTTTAAGGTGCTTCGCTTAGTTTGTTTAATGCACTGCTAGTTTGAAGGTATTTTGACGTGAATGGTTCGTTGGTCCTCCTGCATCTGGCCGGAGCGGTTGCCTTGCTGCTCTGGGCGACACGCATGGTGCGCACCGGCGTAGAGCGCGCTTATGGTGAGCGTTTGCGCAGACGCCTGCGCAACCAGATGCACAATCCGCTGCTTTCGATCGCCTTTGGCCTTGTCCTTGCCATAGC
Organism: Brucella sp. BE17; assembly: GCF_039545455.1. Lineage (NCBI taxonomy): Bacteria > Pseudomonadati > Pseudomonadota > Alphaproteobacteria > Hyphomicrobiales > Brucellaceae > Brucella > Brucella sp. BE17. The sequence goes on from NZ_CP154467.1 coordinate 1,285,138, forward strand.
GCTGCAAAGCTCGACGGCAGTCACCCTCCTCGTCGGTTCGTTCGTCGGTTCCGGCTTCGTCAGCGGCATTGCCGGACTGATGGCGGTTCGGGGCGGCGAACTTGGCTCGGCACTTGTCGTCAAGATTTTGAGCTACGATCTGACACTTCTGGTGCCGCTTTGCCTTGTGGCGGGCACCAGTATCTTCCTGACCACAGAACGCCGAGACTGGCGACAGAACGGGCGAATTCTGGTCGGTGTCGGCCTGCTTATCCTATCGCTGGAGATGACCGGACAGGCCACAGAGCCCTTGCGTCAAAGCCAGCTCTTGCCGGTGATCGTGGAGTATCTCGCAAGTGACCCCGTCACCACCTATCTGCTGGCGGCACTGATGACATGGCTGTTTCATTCAAGCGTTGCAGCGGTCATTCTGTTGACGACCTTCGCCTCGCGCGGTTTGATTACGCCTGAACTGGCCGTGGTTATGGTACTGGGGGTCAATCTTGGTTCTTCGGTCATAGCCCCCATCCTCACCCGTAATGCGCCATCGCCAACCCGTATCGTTCCGCTGGGAAATCTGCTCATGCGCGGTGCGGGTTCACTGGTGATGCTGATACTCTATGAGACCATAAAGCCGCCGATTGCCTTTCTTGGCGCTGACCCTGTCTCGCAAGTCGTCAACGCGCATATTCTGTTCAATGTGATCGTCATGCTGGCAGGCATTCCGCTATCCGGACTGGTTCTCAAGGCGACAGAAGCGCTGGTTTCGATGAATGGCCAGAAAGAGACTGCCCCTCAGGCGCTTGCGACAGAAGAATACAGCGCCCTTGATGCAAGCGTTCTCGACCATCCACAGCAGGCACTGGCCAATGCCACCCGCGAAGTTGTCGGCGTTTGCGATACGATCGAAGTCATGCTGCGGCGCATTATCGACCTTTATGACAAGCCCGATCAGGCCAGCATTCATGAACTTGCAGCCCTTGATGATCGCGTCGATCGCAAACATGGCGAGATAAAACTCTACCTGACGCGGCTTGCCACACGCGATCTCGACGATTTTGAATCGTTGCGTATGCAGGAACTGCTCGGTGCCTGCGTGAAACTCGAACAGGTCGGCGACATTATCGTGCGCAACATGCTGGCGCATGTGCAGAAGAAAATGGATCACAAACTCGAATTCACCGAAGAGGGTTGGAAAGAACTCAGTCACTTCCACGCCATGGTGCTGACCAATGCGCATATGGCGTTCAACGTCGTCGTCTCACGCGACGAACGCACAGCGCGGCAACTGGTGCAGGAAAAGGACCGCCTGCGCGAGCTGGAAAAGCAGACCAGCATGCATCATTTCTCGCGATTGCGCGAAGGCTCTGCCCGCAGTATCGAAACAAGCACCATTCATCTCGATACCATCAGCGATCTCAAACAGATCAATTCGCTTTTGGCATCCATTGTCTATCCGGTGCTGGAAGAACAAGGACTGCTCAAAAAAACCCGTCTGAGAACGATCAAGCAAAGCTGAAGAATATCTGGCGATAGGGGCTTGCCGCTATCGCAACCAATTAAAGTTTCAACCGCGCCTGACCGGGGTCAGTTCCTCGACACGGCAGCAGGCAGGAATACCGCCATTGCGAATGCACATGGCAATAGCCTTGGAAGCAGCATCGGCGGGTGTGGACTGGCGGTAGGCGTAGCCGCGCTTGCCTGTTGCCGTACAATGGGCCTTGGCATTCCACAATGAAGACTTGGCTACAGCCGCCTTGCCACCACGATTATAGGCAGCATTGGGCCCCCTCACGTCGTTTGCTGATGTACAAGCGACCGTCGTCAGCGCCAGCAAAGCGATTGCCGCACAATTGATCAGCTTCTTCATGAATATGTCTCTCCGGTACGGCAAAAGGCCCACAAGGACCAGAATAGAGTTCCCACAAAACAATATGGCGGAGAAAATGCGCTCTATGCAAGCAATGTTTAATGCTTATGCGCAAACGCAAAGCCCCCACAAAAGTGAGGGCGTTGCGCTAAATATCGATGGTTTGCTCGTTTATTGCAGCAACGTCTTCACAAGCGCACTCGCCTTGGTGAAATCCATTTGGCCGGTGTAACGTTCTTTCAGAACGGCCATGCATTTACCCATGTCGCGCAGGCCTTCCGCACCGATTTCGGCAATAACCTCTTCGCAGGCCTTCTTTATTTCTTCCTCGGTCATCTGCTGTGGCAAAAATTCGGCAATAATCGTGATTTCCTCACGCTCCGCCTCGGCCAGTTCGATGCGACTGCCTTCTTCATAGATGCGTGCCGATTCTTCACGCTGCTTGACCATCTTACCAAGAATGGCGAGAAGCTCCTCATCGCCCACCGGATCCTTGCCAGCCCCGCGATTGGCAATATCGCGATCCTTGACAGCAGCGAGGATCAAACGCAGCGTCGAAGTGCGGCGCTTGTCTTGAGCCTTGACTGCAACAGTAAGTGCCTGGGAAATCTCCTGGCGAAGCATGACGTCTCTCCTGACGGTATGATGTGGTGTCCAGTTCTATGCAGAACCGCAACGATAAAGCAATTGCATGCCTTGCAAAGGTCACCCGTTCATTCGCACAGGCAGACCGGCAGGAAGAAAACGCAAGTGATCGCGCTTATTTCCAAAATCCATCTGTTCGAACGATTGACCCGGCTCAAAACTTTCTCTAAGGATCGAGGCTTAGCAGGACATCGGCAAATGCTCGCGGCGGAGGTTATAAACCCCGCTGTTTTTTGGCGCATATATGCTTTGAAAGCACTCTTTTCAAGCAAGCGACTTTCTGGCTACCGAGAGGGACTATAGTCTCTGATACAGACTGCGTGACTGAAAACCGATCACGTCCGCCCCTCGCCGGGCATTGGGACGCGACATATACAGGAGTGCTTACATGACCGAAACGCCCCATAAAACTGCACCCTGGTCTACGGAAAAGCGCACGGCAGTTCTCGTGCTGGCTGACGGCACGGTCATTGAAGGCAAAGGCCTTGGTGCTACCGGCGCGATCGAGGCGGAAGTCGTCTTCAACACCGCGTTGACCGGCTATGAGGAAATTCTGACAGACCCCTCCTATGCGGGGCAGATCGTCACCTTCACATTTCCCCATATCGGCAATGTCGGCGCCAATGGCGAAGATATCGAAGACCTCAACCCTGCCAACCGCCATGGAGCGGTGGGGGCGATCTTCAAAGCGGATATCACGACGCCGTCCAATTATCGCGCAAACGAAGACCTCGATACATGGCTCAAAAACCGTGGCGTCATAGCGCTTGCCGACATCGATACGCGCGCATTGACCGCGCTGATCCGCGAACGTGGCGCACAGAATGCCGTTATCGCTCATGATCCTGACGGCAATTTCGATCTCGATGCTCTGAAAGTACGCGCCGCCAGCTGGAGCGGACTGATCGATCTTGATCTTGCCAAGGGTGTAAGCGTCGGACAAAGCCAGGTCTGGAAAGAAATGCCCTGGGTAAACGGTGAAGGCTATCACGAGCAGGAAGAAGCCGCACATCACGTCGTCGCCCTCGACTTCGGCGTCAAACGGAATATTCTGCGCCTACTGACCGGTCTCGGCGCCAAGGTCACAGTCCTGCCTGCGAGTGCTACGGCTGACGACGTGCTTGCACATAATCCCGACGGGGTGTTTCTGTCCAACGGTCCCGGCGATCCGGCGGCAACGGGGGAATATGCCGTTCCCGCCATCCGCAAACTGCTCGATAGTGGGCTGCCGGTTTTTGGCATTTGTCTGGGCCACCAGATGCTGGCGCTGGCACTCGGTGCCAGAACCGAAAAGATGCATCAGGGCCATCACGGTGCGAACCATCCCGTCAAGGATTATACCACCGGCAAGGTTGAGATCGTCTCGATGAACCACGGCTTTGCGGTCGATTCCGATAGCCTGCCGGAAAATGTCGAGGAAACCCACGTTTCGCTCTTTGACGGCACCAATTGCGGGTTGCGCGTTATCGGCAAGCCGGTCTTCTCGGTACAGCACCATCCGGAAGCATCCCCCGGTCCGCAGGACTCGCATTACCTCTTCCGCCGTTTCATCAACCTGATCCGTGAGAAGAAGGGCGAAGCGGCTCTTCCCGAGCGTGATCAGGCGGCATGATCCGCGTGCAAGGATAAGAAAAAAGGCCGGATGAAAATCCGGCCTTTTTCAATTCTTCCATTGCAATAACGATCAAACGTCACCGCTAAACGTATCGCAGGATTCGAGCTTGCCGCTGTCAAACCCGCGCTGGAACCATTTTGCGCGCTGCGCTGATGTTCCATGGTTAAAGCTGTCGGGCACGACATAGCCCTGCGAACGGCGCTGCAAAGTATCGTCACCGATCTGATGCGCGGCATTGATCGCCGATTCAAGATCGCCCGCCTCCAGAATACCTTTCTGGTTGGTGAAATAGCCCCAGACACCGGCAAAACAATCGGCCTGAAGTTCGACGCGCACCGACATCTGGTTGGCCTGTACTTCGCTCATCTGCTGACGCATCTGGTTGAATTTCGGCAAAATGCCGAGCAGGTTCTGCACATGATGGCCGACTTCATGCGCAATCACATAGGCATTGGCGAAATCGCCCGATGCACCAAACTTGGTCGCCAGTTCATTGAAGAATGTCAGGTCAATATAGAGCTTGCGATCACCGGGGCAGTAAAATGGACCTGCTGCCGAAGAAGCCTTGCCGCAGGCCGAGCGCACACCATTGGAAAAAAGAACCATCGTCGGCGGCGTATAGGTCTGGCCGCGCGACTGGAATATGCCGCTCCATGTTTCTTCGGTTTCAGCCAGAATAACACGGGCAAATTGCGTCACTTCATCATTGGATATCTGTCCGCCGCTGGCCACGCTGCGACCACCGCTTTGCTGGGTTTGAACACCAGGTCCCGTTCCTCCGCTGCCCAGAAGAAGAGGAATCGGATTAATGCCGACCGCCCAAAGCCCGAGGCAGACGACGCCCAGAATTACAATCCCGGAAATGCCTCTTCCGCTTGCAAGCTGCAAAATCGGGCCGCCCAGTCCGCCACCGCCACGACGGTATCCGCCGCCTGCATTTCCGCCCTGCTGCCCGCGCAGATCTTCCACATTGTCACTCTGTCTACGGCCTTGCCAGCGCATCTGAGAACTCCCTCACCCAAAGCCGCAGCGTATTTCTGCGGCATCAGTCATAGTCTATGACAGATCATTGTCGCAATAAGCTTGGCATCGCAATATCAAAAGTAAATGCCAGTCAAAATCACAAACGGCAACGATCTCGTAATATGCGCTGTACAAATATCTGTGCTTGATGAGCCCTGATTAAAAGTTTTTCGTGAATGAGCGCATTTTCTTTGAAATAAAGCCATTTGTGGGGTTCCGCTTCGCACGATCATTGCCTATAAGGCCCGCTTAGCCCAAAGAATATCTTTCTGCCAACCCGCCGGTAAACCGTGCGGGCTTTTCTGGCAGGCTAAGAACAAGGATAAGCCTCATGCCGAAACGTACAGATATCAAATCGATCCTGATCATCGGCGCGGGCCCCATTGTTATCGGTCAGGCCTGCGAATTCGACTATTCCGGCACACAGGCCTGTAAGGCTCTGAAAGAGGAAGGCTATCGCATCATCCTCGTCAACTCCAATCCGGCGACGATCATGACCGACCCGGATTTGGCGGATGCGACCTATATCGAACCCATCACGCCCGAGGTCGTTGCCAAAATCATCGCCAAGGAGCGCCCGGACGCGCTCCTGCCAACCATGGGTGGGCAGACTGCACTCAACACGGCCCTTTCGCTGCGTCGCATGGGTGTTCTTGAACGCTATAATGTCGAAATGATCGGCGCGAACGCCGAGGCCATCGATAAGGCCGAAGATCGCGCGCTGTTTCGCGAAGCGATGGAAAAGATCGGCCTCGATACACCGACCTCGATGCTCGCCAATGCCACTGAAATCAAGGAAGAAGACCGCAAGCGTCACGAAGCGCGGCGCGTTGAAATCAGGGCGCAGTTTGCCGGTGACGAGCTCGACAAGACGCTCGACAAGCTCGAAACCGAATGGCAGCTCGGCGAAGTGGAACGCAAGCAGCGTTATATGAGCCATGCACTGGCAAAGGCCGCGCAGGCGATGGATGTCGTCGGCCTTCCCGCCATCATCCGCCCCTCTTTCACGCTGGGCGGCACCGGCGGCGGCATTGCCTATAACCGTCAGGAATTTTTCGAGATCATCGAACGTGGTCTTGACGCCTCACCCACCACCGAAGTGCTAATCGAGGAATCGGTGCTCGGCTGGAAGGAATATGAAATGGAAGTGGTCCGCGACAAGGCGGACAATTGTATCATTATCTGCTCGATTGAAAATCTCGATCCTATGGGCGTGCATACCGGCGACAGCATCACCGTGGCACCGGCACTGACGCTCACCGACAAAGAATACCAGATCATGCGCAATGCCTCGCTTGCGGTGCTTCGCGAGATCGGCGTCGAAACCGGCGGCTCCAACGTGCAGTTTGCGATCAATCCGGCCAATGGCCGCATGATCGTAATTGAAATGAACCCGCGCGTGTCGCGTTCTTCGGCACTGGCCTCCAAGGCGACCGGCTTTCCGATTGCCAAGGTCGCAGCCAAGCTTGCCGTCGGCTATACGCTCGATGAACTCGACAACGACATCACCGGCGGTGCAACCCCTGCCTCGTTCGAGCCTTCGATCGACTATGTCGTCACAAAAATCCCACGTTTCGCGTTTGAAAAATTCCCCGGCTCCTCGCCCATCCTCACCACTGCCATGAAGTCGGTTGGCGAAGTCATGGCCATTGGCCGTACCTTTCAGGAAAGCCTGCAAAAAGCGCTGCGTGGCCTTGAAACGGGCCTCACCGGACTGGATGAAATCGCCATTCCAAATATCGAGGAAGGCGACGAGAAGAATGCCATCCGTGCGGCCATAGGCACGCCGACGCCGGATCGTTTGCGCATGGTAGCACAAGCCATGCGCCTTGGGCTTACGACCGAACAGGTGCATGATGCGTCGAAAATCGATCCATGGTTTTTGGAGCAGATTGAAGCCATTGTGAAGATGGAAGACCGTATTCGCGAACACGGCCTGCCCAAGGACACGGAAAACCTGCGCATGTTGAAAGCCATGGGCTTTTCCGATGCGCGTCTTGCGAGCATCACAGGCCAAGATGCCGAAGATGTCGCAAAACTGCGCGCCGATCTTGATGTGCATCCGGTCTTTAAACGCATCGACACCTGTGCAGCGGAATTTGCGTCGCCCACCGCTTATATGTACTCGACCTATGAGACGCCTTTTGTCGGCGAAACACGGTCCGAAGCGCAGGTCTCGGATCGCAAGAAAGTTGTAATCCTCGGCGGTGGTCCCAACCGCATCGGTCAAGGCATCGAGTTCGACTATTGCTGCTGTCATGCGGCCTTTGCGCTGGGTGACGCTGATTATGAGGCGATCATGATCAACTGCAATCCGGAAACGGTTTCCACCGATTACGACACCTCCGACCGTCTTTATTTCGAGCCGTTGACGGCGGAAGACGTGATGGAAATTCTGCGTGTCGAAAGGCAAAAGGGAACGCTGCACGGCGTGATCGTGCAGTTTGGCGGCCAAACGCCGCTTAAACTCGCCAATGCGCTGGAAAAGGCTGGCATTCCAATCCTCGGCACCTCTCCGGATGCCATTGACCTAGCTGAAGACCGCGACCGTTTCCAGAAGCTTCTGATCAAGCTCGATCTCAATCAGCCGAAAAATGGCATTGCCTATTCGGTCGAGCAGGCACGGCTTATTGCAGCGGATCTCGGCTTCCCGCTCGTGGTGCGCCCGTCTTATGTTCTGGGTGGCCGCGCCATGCAGATCATCCGCGATGAACGCAACCTGCAAAGCTATCTGCTCGATACGGTGCCGGAACTCGTACCCGAAGACATCAAGGCAAAATACCCCAACGACAAGACCGGCCAGATCAATACGTTGCTCGGCAAAAACCCGCTTCTGTTCGACACCTATCTGACGCAGGCCATTGAAGTGGATGTCGATTGCCTCTGCGATGGCAAGGACAGCTTTGTTGCGGGCATCATGGAACATATCGAGGAGGCTGGCATTCACTCGGGCGATAGCGCCTGCTCGCTGCCCGTGCATTCGCTTTCGCCTGAAATCGTCACTGAGCTCAAACGCCAGACGGCAGCTCTAGCCAAGGCGCTTAATGTCGGTGGCCTGATGAACGTGCAGTTCGCCATCAAGGATGGCGAAATCTTCATTCTCGAAGTCAATCCGCGGGCTTCGCGCACGGTGCCTTTCGTTGCCAAGACGGTCGGCACACCAATTGCCAAGGTCGCAGCCCGCATCATGGCTGGCGAAAGCCTTGATGCAGCATTTGATGCCTATGGCGGCAAGCCGACACTGCCTTCGCGTCCGCATATCGCGGTGAAGGAAGCGGTGTTCCCCTTTGCACGCTTCCCCGGCGTCGACACATTGCTTGGACCAGAAATGCGTTCGACCGGCGAAGTCATGGGTCTCGACTATGATTATGCGCTGGCATTCGCCAAGGCGCAGCTGGGCGCGGGCGTTGAACTGCCGCGCGAAGGAACCGTCTTTGTGTCCGTAAGAGACGAAGACAAGCAGCGCATTCTCGGCGCAGTTCGCAGGCTTTCCGACCTTGGCTTCAAGGTCATGGCGACCGGCGGCACACAGCAATTCCTCGTGGAAAATGGCGTCGAAGCAACCAAGGTCAACAAGGTCATCGAAGGCCGTCCGCATGTCGAGGACGCTATTCGCAACCGCCAGATCCATCTTGTCTTCAACACCACCGACAGCGCCAGCGCCGTATCCGATTCAAAATCGATACGTCGTGCCACGCTGATGCAAAAGCTGCCTTATTACACCACTATGGCCGGCGCGGAAGCAGCGTCAGAGGCGATTGCAGCTCTTAAAGCCGGATCACTGGAAGTGCGTCCGCTTCAGGATTATTTCCGCTCCTGACCTTTAGGTCATGGACCCATCAATTTGATCTAAATGGTGTAAGAGCAATTGGTTGGATACTACAGCATCGGATCAATTCGGTAGCAGTCGATAAATAAAGGGCTTCTTTTTAGGGCCCTTTTTTCTTTAATTAATTGGGATACACAGGCAATTTTTTAACATGTATTTTCAACCGCAACTTGAATGAGGTGAATAATGTTTAAATTAATTGCAGCATCTATTGTTACGCTTCCTTTTCTTATCGTAACATCAACCGCTTCCATGGCGGGCTGGCAAGATGAACTGAAAAAGGCTGGCAAAAAGTCTGAGCAGTTCATTCGTTCCGTTCAGCAGCCGCAAGGACCGGAGGCAAAGAGACTACTGCGTTCCGATGTGCGCAACACGCTTGAAAACCCGCAACGGGAAATCAACAAATTCTGCACCTCTGCCGGACAGAAAATCAGCGGGGTCGCGGGATTGCTTCAGGGCGTAGCCCAGGCTCTCAATCCCCAGGCGGATGACTGTAATAACCCCACCCCCTCAACCTCAAAACCTTGAATTCTCAAGTAATATTTTTCCAGAGAGCCGCCGGGTCACCCCGGCGGTTTTTTGTTTGTCGCGCAGTGCGTATAAATCCAGCGGCATGGCATTCGCATCGTCTTCCAACGCTATCTGCCGGGAGAAAACCCGAGCTCATCCCTGCACATGACGCCCCGCCGAACGCATGCCTTCTGCGTTTCTTCGGCCCACAAGGTGCTTCGAGCCATGAAAAGAACTTCGCTTTTTCGCCTCCGCGGTGTGCGGCTTTATCATGAGCCGACCTCTATCCAAGCACCGGCCATACGCATAGCATTGGCTGTCGTGCCTCGAAACTGGCGACCTAGATTTGAAGAGGCAATGCCCATCACTTCGTCTTGTGCTGGTCAAAATTGTCGCATATAATCACAAGATCGATTTTTCGGTCGAGTGACTTTGAGACCCGTACGGCCCTCAATCCGTGCTTCCTGACGATCTCCTGTCCATAAATTCGATTCACAGGGACGTGTGCGAAGCATACGGACTATAAGTTACTAAGTTAAAAGGAATTTCCCATGGCTACGGGAACAGTTAAGTGGTTTAACACGACCAAGGGCTTCGGCTTCATTCAGCCTGATCAGGGCAACACGGACATCTTCGTCCATATCTCAGCTGTTCAGCGCGCTGGCCTTGCCACGCTCGATGAAGGCCAGAAGGTTTCGTACGAAATCGTTGAGGACCGTCGTTCGGGCCGCTCCTCTGCCGACAATCTCGTCGCAGTATAATTTTTGCCTCACCGGCAGAGAAAAGGCGGGCTTTTAGCCCGCCTTTTCTGTTTAGGGCAGCCAGTCCATCGCGACATGGCCTTCATCCATTTCCACGCGCAAAAGCCATGCTTTGAGCGCCGGATAGCGATCCATGTCAAAGCCCGCGCGATGCGCCTCATGGGTATAGGCATAAAGCGCAATATCGGCCACGCTACAGGCCTCACCCGCCAGAAATGGCGTTTTCTTCAATTGCGCTTCCATAACGTTGAGAGCCTTCTCGCCCCCTGCAAGCGTCGCCGCCAGTCGTTCCGGTGTCGCATCGCGGACGCGCTCAGGGTAAACAATGAGCGCACGGCGCACGGCAATATAGGGCTCGTGGCTATATTGCTCAAAGAACAACCATTGATAGACCAGCGCTCGCGCATAGCCATCTTGCGGCAGAAACCGGGTTCCTTCGGCAAGATAAAGCAGAATAGCATTCGATTCCGCGAGAAAGCGTCCATCGTCGAGTTCAAGCAACGGCACCTTGCCATTGGGGTTCCTGGACAGATAATCCGGTGTTTGCGTCGAGCCATCAAGCGCTGAAACACTCTCATGACGGAAAGACCGCCCCAGTTTCGCGAGCAGCAGACGGGGCTTGTAGCAGTTGCCGGAATCGGCTTGTGAATAGAGTGTGAGCATTGGTTTATCCTGCCGCTTCAATGAAGTCTGATGACACTTCTAATAATGAATCGGTCTCTTTCGGCAACATATTACACCAAACAGGGAATTTTCTTGCTGATTTGCAAAGCTTTGGTTGCGATTCGAGCGCCAATGCGACATAGCAGTGGCGCAAGACCGGCCCAGGCCCGGTGCCGGTTATCTGATCCTGCCATCTATGGAGATCTATCATGGCATTTCTCGCCGACGCTCTTTCCCGTGTGAAGCCCTCTGCAACCATCGCGGTCAGCCAGAAAGCACGTGAACTGAAAGCCAAAGGCAAGGACGTGATCGGTCTGGGCGCAGGCGAACCCGATTTCGATACCCCCGACAACATCAAGCAAGCGGCCATCGACGCGATCAATCGTGGCGAGACAAAGTACACGCCCGTTGCTGGCATCCCGGAACTGCGTCAGGCCATCGTCGCCAAGTTCAAGCGCGAAAACAACCTCGATTACAAGCCGGAGCAGGTTATCGTCGGAACCGGTGGCAAGCAGATCCTGTTCAATGCCTTCATGGCGACGCTCAACCCTGGCGATGAGGTCATTGTCCCTGCCCCTTATTGGGTCAGCTATCCTGAAATGGTAGCGATCAATGGCGGTACACCGGTTTTCGTCAACACCAAGATCGCAGATAATTTCAAGCTGACCGCTGCCGATCTTGAAAAGGCGATCACGCCCAAGACCAAGTGGCTCATCTTCAATTCGCCATCCAACCCGACCGGTGCCGCTTACACGGAAGCAGAACTGAAAGCGTTGACCGATGTTCTCCTTCGTCACCCACAGGTCTGGATTTTGACCGACGACATGTATGAGCATCTCGTCTATGGCGATTTCGTCTTCACAACACCTGCTCAGGTTGAACCTTCGCTTTATGAGCGCACGCTTACCATGAACGGTGTATCCAAAGCCTATGCCATGACCGGTTGGCGTATCGGCTATGCCGCAGGACCACTCGCCCTCATCAAGGCCATGGACATGGTGCAGGGTCAGCAGACGTCAGGCGCGTGCTCTATTGCCCAATGGGCGGCTGTCGAAGCGCTCAACGGCACACAGGATTTCATTCCTGAAAACAAGAAAATCTTCCAGGCCCGTCGCGATCTGGTCGTCTCGATGCTCAATCAGGCCACCGGGATTCAGTGCCCGACACCGGAAGGTGCCTTCTATGTCTATCCGTCCTGTGCCGGACTGATCGGCAAAAAAACGGAAGCTGGCAAAGTCATCGAAACGGACGAGGATTTCGTAACCGAACTTCTGGAAGCCGAAGGTGTCGCCGTCGTGCATGGATCGGCTTTCGGTCTTGGACCGAACTTCCGTATTTCCTATGCGACGTCGGATGCACTTCTTGAAGAAGCCTGCACCCGTATCCAGCGCTTCTGCGCAAGCCTGCGTTAATCTCCCAGATTAATCATTTCAGAAGGGGCCGAATGGCCCCTTTTTCTTATCTATCGTGAAAAAGAAAACTGCGCTTGGCAAAAGCCAAAAAAAAAGCCAGACAAGCGTCTGGCTTTGAGTTTTGAAGGTGCCTTTGAGGCAAACCTCCAGAGGGGAACACTCAGCCTGCGCAAATGGGAGGAGGAAACGCAGCGCTAAGATGACCTTTATATGCCATTTGCCCATCATTTTGGCAATGCATCCTTAGTGCAATGCAGCTATGCGTAGAGTGCATAGCTCTGGTTTTTTAAAAAGAGCAGTAAAAACAGTCTCTTAAATGAAAATCCATAAGGGTTTACGCATAAGCGCTAGCTATCTGGCGCACAATAAACAGTCGCACTTGCAAAACCATTGCCTGAAAAAAAAGCAGAGTTATTCAGATGATTCCCGAAATCATCGTTTTATACTTTATTCTATTTGCAAAATAATCTGCATCGACTGGCCTGAAAAAGGCCACACGAAGGATAATCGTGCGGCCTTTGGAATGATGCAAGCTAAGCCTAAACTAATAAGCCCAGTTGCGAGCCTTGGAAAACAGGAAGTCTCGAAAAGCGTGCAGCTTGGCAGAATTCTTCAATGCTTCCGGATAGCAGAAAAACGTATCAAACGACGGAATTTCCTGCAATTCTGGCACAAGTTGCACCAGACCGGATTCCTTGTCGGCCATGTAATCCGGTAAGACAGCAATACCGACACCGCGCTGTACAGCCCTGCGGATGGAAAGCAGATTGTTGACCTGTAAGACTGGGATGCGTTCGCTGCCGTCAGTTCGACCTGCTATTTCCAGCCAGTTAAGCCCCGTCAAATAAGCTGGAGCGGATTCACCAAAGGTGATGACGCGATGCTGGTCGATCTCATCGAGAGTATCCAGCTTGCCATATTTCGACACATAGCCAGCGGATGCATAGAGATGCATATGCACAGTAAAAAGACGCCGCTGAATGAGATCGGGCTGCTGCGGTTGGCGCAGACGGATGGCGCAATCCGCGTGTCGCATCGTCAGGTCCAGCTCTTCATTATCCAGAATGAGCTGAAGCTGGATATCGGGATAAAGCTCGACGAATTCTTGAATACGTTCGACCAGCCAGCCCGAGCCAAGCCCAACGGTCGTCGTCACGCGCAGCCGTCCAGTCGGCTTTTCCTTGCTTTCGGCAAGTTTCGAGCGGACATTTTCGAGCTTCATCAACACGTCATGCGCGGTGCGATAAAGCGTTTCGCCGTGCTCGGTCAGGATCAGCCCACGCGCATGACGATGGAACAGCGGCACACCGACATCCTGTTCCAGCGCACCAACCTGACGCGAGATAGCAGACTGCGACAAATGCAATGTCTGTGCGGCATGGGTGAATGACCCCGCTTCAGCGGCGGCATGAAAAATACGCAGTTTATCCCAGTCGAGCGGTACGACCACGACTTCCCCTCTTTACTCCGCGGCTTCGTGCAGCGGTTCCTGTGCGGCCAGCCAGCGCTCTGCTTCAAGCGCTGCCATACAGCCCATGCCGGCAGCGGTGACTGCCTGCCGGTAAATATCGTCGGTGACATCGCCAGCCGCATAAATGCCCGGCACATCCGTAGCCGTGGAATCGGGTGCGGTCCACAGATAGCCGTTCGGCTTCTGCTTGAGCTTACCTTCAAACAGCGACACGGCAGGCGCATGTCCGATGGCTATAAAGACGCCATGGGTTTCAAGGTCACGGGTCTCGCCAGTGACGACATTCTTGAGCCTGACCCCATTCACCGTCGCTCCCATCGGCGGCTTGGCTTCGGTACCCAGAATTTCATCAATTACACTGTTCCAGACTACACTCACATTGGCCCGACCAAGCAAACGATCCTGCATGATTTTTTCAGCCCTAAACCCGTCACGACGATGCACAACAGTGACACTTTTTGCGATATGCGAGAGGTAAAGTGCTTCTTCGACGGCCGTGTTACCACCACCGACAACAACCACATCCTTGCCGCGATAGAAAAAACCGTCGCAAGTGGCACAGGCTGACACACCGCCACCCATAAAGGTCTGTTCGCTCTCAAGTCCCAACCACTTGGCCTGCGCACCGGTGGCAATAATCAGCGCATCGCAAGTGTAAACTGTGCCCGAATCAGCGATCAAACGGAAAGGACGCACCGTCGTTTCCACTTCCGTGATGATATCATGGACGATTTCGGTACCAACATTTTCGGCCTGCTTAGCCATCTGCTCCATCATCCACGGTCCCTGCACGGCTTCCGCATAGCCGGGATAATTTTCCACATCCGTGGTGATCATCAATTGCCCGCCCTGCTGAAGGCCGGCGATGATAATCGGTTTCAACATCGCACGGGCAGCATAAATCGCGGCAGTGTAACCGGCAGGACCGGAGCCGATGACGATGACTGGTGCGTGACGTTGAGACATGCGGTTCCTCTTTGGACCTGAAACGATTTAAATTCTCGGGCTTTCAGCTACCCGGGATCGCTATGCGTCCGGCCAGCCTAATTGCCTGATAGTGTGGTCAAGGTAGGTGCGTGCCCGCTTCTTTGCAAGCTCGCGCGGGCGATTGCTGCGCTTTAGCCACAGCTTGTAGGCCGTTATGCAGGCGGAAATTGCCTCACACATTGCGAGCCTTGCAATCTCACGCTAAACAGACAGGAAATAACGTCAAGAAGCCAATCGCCGGAGACGACCACTATCTACAAGACAGTCGCCAATATCTGTGCGCGTTTCGGCCTCATTATGGCGGTCGCCATGCTTCTGCCTGCGGCAATTGATCTGCGCGACGGCAGCGACGACTGGCTCATTTTTGTGCGCTCGGCTGCGGCAAGCGGTGCACTCTCCGCTCTCATCTTTTTTGCCACCAAAGACAACACACCGCGCTTTACACCACGGCTCGGATTTCTGCTGACCGTCTGCGTCTGGCTGACAGCGGCTTTTCTTGGGTCCATACCTCTTTATTTCTCGCATCTGCCCATCAGCTATGCGTCCGCTTTCTTCGAAGCCATGTCTGGCGTCACCTCGACCGGAGCCACGGCACTGACCGGACTTGATGACATGCAGCGTGGCATTCTGTTATGGCGTTCTATCCTGTGCTGGATCGGAGGCGTCGGCTTCATCGCGCTGGCCCTCCTTCTGCTGCCATCACTGCGCGCTGGCGGGCTGGCACTTTTCCATATGGAAAACTCCGACAAGTCTGAGAAAATCCTGCCGCGCATGAACCAGATCGCGCTCGGCATCATCCTTGCCTATCTGAGCCTGACCGCCGCCTGTATGGTCAGCTATTTTGCAGCCGGCATGAGTATATTCGATGCGATCAACCACGGCCTGACCACGGTTGCGACTGCGGGCTTTTCCACGCATGACAGTTCGCTTGGCTATTATGCGGGAAACCGCATGCTGCTTGTCATCTCAGCCACATTCATGTTGCTTTCGGCGCTGCCCTTCGTCCTCTACATAAAGGCTTTCATGCCCGGACGGCTGGTTTCGCTCGTCGACCCGCAGGTGAAACTCTTCTTTACCATAGTGGTCGGGTTCAGTTTCATCCTCGCCGTTTCGCTACGGCTGACCCAGAATATACCGTTCGGCGAAGCACTGATTTCAGCGTCCTTCCACTTTATCTCGGTTATCACCACGACCGGCTATGTCACCGAGGATTATTCACTTTGGGGACCGCCGGCGCTTGGTCTTTTCTTTCTTGCCTCCTTCATGGGAAGCTGTGCCGGCTCGACGTCGGGCGGCATCAAGATGAACCGTCTCATCATTCTCTGGAACCTCACGCGTGCCAATCTCGCCCGGCTCATCGTGCCGCATGCCGTCATCAAGGTGCGTTACGGCATGTCCGAAGTTTCCGGCGAAATCGCTCAGAATGTTCTGCTTTATCTGTTTCTTTATTGCGCGTCGCTGGTCATCGGCGCCGTGCTGCTGGCGTCGCTCGGTCTTGATTTCGTCTCTGCATTTACCGGTGCCTTGACGGCTCTCTCCAATGTCGGCCCCGGATTTGGTGAAACCATCGGCCCGATCGGTAATTTTTCAACCATCCACGATCCAGCACTCTGGGTGCTTTCCTTCCTCATGCTGGCAGGGCGACTTGAACTGGTAACGGTTTTTATCCTGTTCACACGCGCTTTCTGGGTACGCTGAGAGCATTTTAGGCGGTTTACATTTGGTCGTTTGATTTGTTATGAGCATTTATTAGATTGCGCCCTGTAGGCGGCGAATGTTCTATAATTACTCTGAGATGAAATTTCCTTGCGCGCGGAGTTACGCATGCCGATCAAGGCCGATCTTGACGAAATCGATTGGAAAATCCTGCGGGAACTCCAGAATAACGGGCGCATCACCAATGTCGAGCTGGCCGAACGGGTTGGAATTTCCGCCCCGCCCTGCCTTCGGCGGGTCCGAAAGCTTGAAGAGAGCGGTATCATCCGTGGCTATCGCGCGATCCTGAACGGTGGCGCACTTGGGCAGGATCTTGTGGCGTTCTGCTCTGTCGGACTGCACCGTCAGGCCGATGCGGATTTGAAGGCTTTTGCAGAAAAGACCAAGCAATGGCCACTGGTACGCCGCGCATGGATGGTTTCGGGCGAATCCGATTTTCTGCTGCATTGCGTCGCGCGTGACCTCAACACATTCCAGACTTTTGTGATCGAAGAACTCACCGCAGCGCCCAATGTGGATTCTGTGCGCACCGCGCTGACAATTCGACCGGTCAAGGACGAACCGTTGATGATTCTCTGAGCCTTCCGTTTCGGTTCAGCCTTGAGAGAACACGCGCTCATAAACATGACTGATTGCGCTGGCTTCCTTATCGAGCGGGAAGTTGGCGCAAACATGCGCCAATGCATTTTCGCCCTGTCGCTCAGTCATAGGCGGGTCAGCCAGATATGGCTCGATTGCCAGGCGTAACGCGTTGCCATCACCAGCGGATGCAAAACTGCCGGTTCCTTCAACGACCATTTCCGCATAGGCACCGGCATCGCTGGCAACCACTGCAGTTCTTGACGCCATGGCCTCAAGTGGTGTCAGGCCAAAACCTTCATTGCGCGAAGGCGCTACATACAGCGTCAAGCGACGATACCAGACACGAATATCCGGCACCTCGCCCAGAATAATAATGCGATCCTGCAATCCCGCCACGGCGATCTTTGCCTTGAGATCGTTCTCGAAAGCCTGATGCTCTGCCGTCGTCCGTCCGGTGATAATGGCTGTCCAGTCGGGGTATTTCGGCAACAACGCGATCATTGCATCAACAAAAAGATCAGTTCCCTTGGAATGGCGCACCCGACCGAAGCAGCCAATGGCATAGCGCCCCGCAAAACCAGACGCGGCAAAATTATCATCCTGATTTAAAGGCGGATGAAAACGTTCAAGATCGACGCCATGCATGATAACCTCATGCGGCACCTCCAGAAAGCTGCCGGAACGGGCACTGGTCGCAATGATTGCGTTCATACGACGGATAAGCCATTTGGTGAAAGGCTTGTGGTGGCGTTGGGCGGCTGACGTGAAAATCAGCCGCAATTTCATGCGCAAAACATCGCGCATAAAAACTCCGGCAAGCATTTCGATGTTGCGGCGCGCATGCCAGATGCGAAAGCGCCTTGTTTGCGGACGCTTCCAGAATGACAACAGAGCGCTCCACCCTAGATGCGGCAGAGTATCCGGCAATCCCGGCCCCATAACCGCAATGTTCAGCCCCTTCGCCCGCTGTAGCGGGATAAGCTGAACAATCGTCGATGTCACGCCAGACAAGCGCTGCTTGAAATTGGGCGCGACGACTTCGACGTCCTCAACCGGAACATATATGGGATCGGCCATGCGATTAGACGTATTTCAGGCCAAGTATCTCATAGGAGCGTGAACCACCCGGCGCGTTCACTTCAATTGTATCGCCTTCGCCCTTACCGATCAGCGCACGCGCTATTGGCGATGAAATCGAAATACGGCCTTTTTTCACATCGGCTTCCTGATCGCCGACGATCTGGTAGACCTTTTCTTCCTCGGTATCCTCATCGATGAGTGTTACCGTGGCACCAAACTTGATTTTGTCACCGCTGAGCTTGCTGACATCGATCACTTCGGCGCGGCCAACAAGTTCTTCCAGCTCGTTGATACGACCTTCGTTCAGGCTCTGGGCTTCTTTTGCGGCATGATATTCAGCATTCTCCGACAGATCGCCATGGGCACGCGCTTCGGCAATGGCCTCGATGATCCTTGGCCGCTCGGATTGCTGGCGCTGGCGAAGCTCTTCCTTGAGCTGTTCAAACCCGCCCGGTGTCATAGGGAATTTTTCCATACCCAGTCCTTTCCTTCGCCGGCATGCGTCCTTTCAGGACCTTCCTACGCCGGTCGTTTGATGCCCGCAGCACCCCGAAAACCACATGTCACGGAGCACCCTTCGGCGATAAAAATACCGCCGAAACACAAAAAGAAAACGGCCACCGAAACACCTGCCTCGGAACCGTTCAAATGAATTCATGAAACTATAGCATTTCCGCCAGTGATTTCACTCGGAAAAATACAGCCCTGTTAATTCTCCGGAAAAGTCCCTGACAGGCGATGCGTATTCAAGCGTTAGATCAGGCCTTAAAGATCAGGGCTGCACCACCTGCGATAAGGGAAAAACCAAGCAAATGATGCCAGGTAAGCGCCTCTTTGAGGTAAAACAGTGAAAACAGGGCGAAAATCACCAGTGTGATGACTTCCTGTATCGTCTTGAGTTGCGCTGCGGAATAGACCTCATGTCCGATGCGGTTGGCGGGAACCGCCATGCAATATTCGGCAAGCGCAATCGACCAACTTATAAAAATTACCGTGACGATCGGCGTATTCGTAAACTTGAGATGCCCATACCAGGCAAAGGTCATGAATATATTTGACCCAATAAGGAGCAAAATGGGAAGAACGGACGGCGACAACAAGAATGACATGGAATAAAAACTCGCAGCCCGCACGCAACGGGAATGATCGGATCCCCCGAAAATAACACGAAGCGAACAGCAGCGCGCCATTCTTGTTCTTAATTTCACACAATTTTTACTCTATAAAACAATCCGCATATTAGTGCAGAATCATGGCCTCCAGTACCGGAACAAAGGCAATTTATGGCCTTCAAAGCATTGTTAAAAGTGCAGGAACTGCAATGGGCAGGTGCAACCGCCCTCTTTGTGTTCGCTTCAGCCTGCACAAGCCCCGCGACCCTTCGCCAGCAAGCGCCCGCACGCCCCGCAGTAGCCTTGCCACAATCAACCATTGCTCCCGCTCCATCTCCTCCGCCATCCGAGCCGCGTGTTATCGGCCTGGCTGAGGAAACAGAGCAGAATGCAATGAAGATGCTGCCGTAATTTTCGGCAATTATTCGGAAGGAACCGGCTTTGGCTTTCCTGACGGATCGAGCGCAACCATGATAAATTCGCCGTGCGTTACGAGGTCCATCTCCTCCGAAAGGTAACGCTGCGCCCATGCTTCGACATGCAGCGTAATAGACGTGCGCCCCACACGGGTAATTTCGGTATAGACGCAAAGTGCGTCGCCGATCTTGACCGGCTTTGCGAATGACATTTCCCGCACAGCAGCCGTCACAACACGCCCCTTTGCCCGCTCGGCAGCACGGATACCACTGGCCGAGTCCATCTGTGACATGACCCAGCCGCCGAAAATATCCCCCGCGGCATTGGCATCCTTCGGCATGGCCTGCGTGCGAACGGTCAATATGCCGGTCGGTTTGCTGTTTTCGTTCATCAATATTTCCTTTGGCATAAATGGAGAGTCGTAACTGATCGTGCTGAAAGCCCATATCAGGGAAAAGCGCGACGCAGAACCCGCAACGTTTTGTTAGCGCCCTTGCATCAGAAACGAAACATACTCCCCCTGAGAACCCCAAGACATCCTTAACAAATAATTGCAAGTAATACAGGTAGAACTGTGCTAGGAACTATTTAAATAACGCATTAGAGGTTTATAATGAAAGCAGCCTTCAAGTCTTCCATTGTTATATTAGCAATATTGTTTTCAACAGGCGCCCAGGCCAATAATGCGATTGCGACCACGACTGTCAATCTGCGCTCCGGTCCAGGCACACAATATCCGAGCCTTGGGCGTATCCCGAACGGTGTCGTAATCAATGTAGCAGGTTGCACCACTGGCTATGGCTGGTGCCGGGTCAATTATCGCGGACTGGAAGGCTGGACCGCTTCGCAATATATAGCCGTACAAACCGGCGGCCCCTCCGGTGGGAGCGGCGATTTTGGCACCGACGCTGCTGCAATTGGCATCCCTCTGATTGCCGGTCTGGTCATCGGAGCAGCAATTCAATCCGACCGCGACGATGACAGATGGAGACGTGATCGCTGGCGTGACGATTGGGGTCCGGGACCGTATCGTCCAGGTCCGTACTGGCGCGGGCCAGGCTACTGGGGACCTCCGCGCCCACATTGGACTGACCGTCCGGGTTGGAGCGGCCATCCTGGTTATCATCCAAATTTCGACGGTCCCAGCAATTGGGGTATGATGCGTCGTTGACCGCATAACCAAAACATCCTGACATCATACTGTCAGGATGGATGATTGCATTTGTTAAGGGTGCACTGAATAAAGTCCGCGCACCCTTTTCATTTATGCGCCAAAATCCCATATTGCAACCATGGCTTCCTCCAAAGATAAATATATTCAAGAATCAGATGATCGTGCTGACGGCTTTCACGAAGCACCGCAGTCCGATTTTACTGGCGTTCCACTCTCTGGCTCGATCTCCGATTGGGCCAAGGATATTGGTGAAGAAGCTGCCAAACCGCGTGTAAAAACGCCTAAGAAAACACCTGCCCGCAGCAAGGAAGCTTCGCGCAGTGCACGCGGAACCTCGATGGGCGGCGCCGCATCGGCAAAAGAGCGCGCCGCAGCGGGCCTCAACCCGGTATCCGGTCTCGATATCAGCCTCGAAGACGCGCAGGCACTCAACCCGACAGGAGCGACGGCCACCGTCAAGGCTCTGTCGGACCTGATCGAGTCGGGCAATCCGCTGTTCAAGAACGGCAAGCTCTGGACGCCGCATCGCCCCGCTCGCCCGGAAAAATCGCAAGGTGGCGTAGCCATCCGCATGGTTTCGGATTTCGAGCCAGCCGGTGACCAGCCAACCGCCATCCTTGATCTGACCGAGGGGCTCAACGATGATGAGCGCACCCAGGTGCTGCTTGGCGTCACCGGCTCCGGCAAGACTTTCACCATGGCCAAGGTCATCGAGGCGACCCAACGTCCGGCACTCATTCTGGCACCAAACAAAACGCTCGCCGCGCAGCTTTATGGCGAGTTCAAGAATTTCTTTCCCGACAATGCAGTCGAATATTTCGTTTCCTATTATGATTATTATCAGCCGGAAGCCTATGTGGCGCGGTCGGACACTTATATCGAAAAGGAATCGACCGTAAACGAGCAGATCGACCGCATGCGCCACTCGGCCACGCGCGCGCTTCTCGAACGCGATGATGTCATCATCGTCGCCTCAGTATCATGCATCTATGGTATCGGTTCGGTTGAAACCTATACCGCCATGACATTCGAGATGAAGATCGGCGACCGGCTCGACCAGCGCCAGCTTCTTGCCGATCTGGTGGCGCAGCAATATAAGCGGCAGGATATCAACTTCGTGCGCGGCTCATTCCGGGTGCGCGGTGATACGATCGAAATCTTCCCCGCCCACCTTGAAGATCAGGCATGGCGGATCTCGCTGTTTGGCGACGAGATCGAAACCATCACCGAATTCGACCCGCTGACCGGACAAAAAACCGGCGACTTGCAATCGGTCAAGATTTACGCCAATTCGCACTATGTGACGCCGCGCCCGACGCTCAATCAGGCGATCAAGTCGATCCAGATCGAATTGCAGCAGCGCCTTGCCGAATTGAACGGTACGGGCCGCCTCCTCGAAGCCCAGCGGCTTGAACAGCGTACAAATTTCGATCTGGAGATGCTGGAAGCGACCGGCGTCTGCAACGGCATCGAGAATTATTCGCGCTATCTGACCGGGCGTCAGCCGGGCGAGCCACCACCGACACTTTTTGAATATATTCCCGACAATGCGTTGGTTTTCATTGATGAAAGTCACGTGACCATTCCACAGATCGGGGGCATGTATCGCGGCGACTTCCGGCGCAAGGCGACGCTTGCCGAATATGGCTTCCGCCTGCCCTCATGCATGGATAACCGTCCGCTGCGCTTTGAGGAGTGGGACGCCATGCGTCCGCAGACCGTTGCCGTTTCGGCTACCCCCGGAAAATGGGAAATGGACGAGGCGGGCGGCGTCTTTGCAGAGCAGGTCATTCGTCCGACCGGATTGATCGATCCGCCGGTCGAAATTCGCCCGGCAAAATCACAGGTCGATGATGTGCTTGGCGAAATCCGCGAAACAGCACGCAAAGGCTATCGCACGCTCTGCACCGTTTTGACCAAGCGTATGGCCGAAGACCTGACTGAATATCTGCACGAACAGGGTGTTCGCGTACGCTACATGCATTCGGATATCGATACGCTGGAACGCATCGAGATCATCCGCGACTTGCGGCTGGGCGCCTTTGACGTTCTGGTCGGCATCAACCTGCTGCGCGAGGGCCTGGACATCCCAGAATGCGCCTTTGTCGCCATTCTCGACGCCGACAAGGAAGGCTTTTTGCGTTCCGAAACCTCGCTGGTACAGACCATTGGGCGTGCGGCGCGTAATGTCGATGGCAAGGTCATTCTCTATGCCGACAACATCACCGGCTCGATGCAGCGCGCGATGGACGAAACTGCCCGTCGCCGCGAAAAGCAGGAAGCCTATAATCTGGAGCATGGCATCACGCCTGCCTCCGTGAAAAAGAATATCTCGGACATTCTCAATTCAGTCTATGAACAGGATCACGTCCGCGCCGATATTTCCGGCTTTGCGGAACAAGGTGCTATGATGGGCAATAATCTTGCCGCCCATCTCGAACATCTGGAAAAGCAGATGCGTGATGCCGCCGCCGATCTCGACTTCGAGAAAGCGGCTCGGATGCGCGACGAGATCAAACGCTTGCGCGAGATGGAACTGGCGATTGCCGACGATCCGCTTGCCTATGAGGTCGAGCAGGAAAGCCCCGTCACCGGGCGCACCAAGGGACGGCACAATGCCGGGCGCAAGGCGCACCGCACAGTGGATGCAGAGCCCAAAAAATCACTGTTCAGCAAGCCATCACTGGACGCTATGGGACCGGGTACGGATATGGCCAAACCGCTGTTCCGTAAGAACACGCTCGATGAGATGACCGTCAAGCGAACGGAAAAACCAGCAGGCGCCGATGATGCAGCCATCAAGCGCGAACGGGCTGGCATCGGCTCTTATGAAGACCCTGCGGAAACGGCGCGCAAGAAACGCCGCCCTGGAAAGACCGGCCGACCAGGCCGGTAATTGCGCTGGAAGGCTTACCAACCTTCCAACACGATCTTGCCTTTCGCTTTACCACTTTCAAGCACGCCATGCGCCTTTTTCAAATTGGCGGCGTTAATTGGTGACAGGATTTCGGTCAGTGTCGATTTGATCTTGCCCTCTTCAGCCAGTTGCGCGACCCGATTGAGAAGCTTGCCTTGTTCGTCCATGTCTTGCGTCTCGAAGATGGCGCGTGTGAACATCAGCTCCCAATGGACTGACACCGATTTGCGCTTGAACGGCATCACATCGAGCACCTCTGGATCATCGATCAGGCTAAACCGGCCTTGTGGTGCGATCAGTTTTACAACCTCTTCCAGATGACCAAGGGTCTGCGTGGTCGAAAAGACGAAGGCAGGTGCGCCAATCCCCAAAGCCTCGATCTGCGCTGCCAGTGGTTTGCTATGGTCGATGACATGATGTGCACCAAGTTCTGTCACCCAGTCTTGCGTTTCCGGTCGCGAAGCCGTGGCAATCACCGTCAAGTCTGTCAACGCGCGCAGCAGCTGGATCGCGATGGAGCCGACACCGCCAGCCCCACCGATGATAAGAATGGAATGGGACGCGCCCGGCACCGTTTTGCGTACATCAAGCCGGTCGAACAATGCTTCCCATGCGGTAATCGCAGTAAGCGGTAAAGCCGCAGCTTGCGCATTGGAAAGAGCTGTGGGCGCGAGGCTTGCGATGCGCTCATCAACCAGATGGAGCTCGCTGTTGGTGCCGGGACGTATGATCGAACCCGCATACCAGACCCGATCGCCGGGCCTGAATTTCGTCACCGCTTCGCCCGTGGCCGCGACCGTACCGACGGCATCCCAGCCAAGCACTTTCCACGGCTCCTTTTCCGGCGCAACGCCACCCCTGATTTTGTAATCAACCGGGTTTACCGAAACCGCCTCAACCCGCACCAGAATATCACGACCGGAGGGTTTCGGATCGTCGAGCGTCACATCGACAAGGGCTTCCTCGCGCACGATAGCGCCGGGAACCTGGTAGGCTACTGCTTTCATTTCATTGCTCCATTTACTTATGGACGAAGGATACGGTATGAAAAGAATATGTAAATATGCACAAAATCCGCATATAGTACTGCTTTACGCACTTAGTTACAAAAGGATACTTTTATGGTGAAACCTCGCCATTCACGGTTCTATTCTAAGCCGGGCTGTTCCGTTGAAGCGGCCATAAGCCTCATCGAAGGCAAATGGAAATGCATCGTTCTGTTTCACTTGCTTGATGGCACAATGCGCTTCAGCGAAATACGCCGCCAGATCGAAAGCGTCAGCCCGCGTGTGCTGACCAACCAGTTGCGCGAGCTTGAGGAAGATGGACTGATCACGCGCAAGGTCTATGCGCAGGTCCCACCGAAGGTAGAATACAGCATATCGCCACTCGGACGCAGCCTTGAACCCATATTACTCTCACTCAAAATATGGGGCGATGTGAATATGGGACGGTTCTGCAGGCCCGATCCTGTTCCGGAAGGCTATACATCTCGCAACAGCCCAGATGGATCCGCAAGGAATGAGTCCTCCTAAGAAACACCAAAACACGGACCACAAAGCTGTTGTGCCAGTGCGCCGTCGCCATAGGTCGAGCCTTGGAAAATTCCAGTCGACAAGTCGTCATCTTGCTTTACCTTGTCGCCGCAAATGACCGGGGCCTCATATGAAATATTTCCTCAAGTCACTTCTGATATTAGCGTTTTCACACGTTCTCCTGTTTTTCGACAGGGATATGCTGTCCTTTGCACAAACCAACACACAGGCATCTGCACCATCGTCCGAAGCCTTGGAACGCGAGGCTGGCCCCACCACAGACCGGATATGTCAGCTCATCGAAAAAAACGCGGAAGCTTATGGCATCCCGAAGGACTTCTTCGCGCGGCTGATCTGGAAGGAAAGCCGGTTCGACCATAAAGCGGTGAGCCCGGTGGGGGCCGAGGGTATCGCGCAGTTCATGCCCTATACGGCCAAAGAACGCGGCCTTGTCGATCCCTTTGACGTTGAGCAGGCCATTCCAGCTTCAGCGCGTTTCCTTGCCGACCTCAAGCGCAACTTCGGCAATTGGGGCCTTGCGGCAGCAGCCTATAATGCGGGATCGGGACGCGTATCGGGCTGGATGCGCTCCGGCGGTTTTCTGCCACTGGAAACGGAAGGGTATGTGCTCGACATTACCGGTGTCCCCGCTGACGATTTCGCTGCCGGAACCGAACTGGTCAATCGCCCGCTCGACCCAAAACTTGAATTTGCGCAAGCCTGCCGGCGTCTACCGATCATCCGTTTTGCTACCACACCGATGTCGCATATAAAACCGAAACCCTGGGGCATACAGGTCGCGGGCAATTTCAGGCGCAATGTTGCAGCCAGCCAATGGAGCCGCCTGCGCAAGCAGTTTTCCGCAGTCTTAAGCGGGCACGAGCCTGTTATCAGCCGTGTGCGCAGCCCTATCGGGCGACGCGGGATTTATGCGGTACGGATCGGGGCCGACAGTTCAGCGGAGGCCAACAAAATCTGCGGCAGACTTCGGGCAGCGGGTGGTGCCTGCATCGTGTCACGCAATCGTTAGAGTATATCTCCCATAAGTGAGAGCCGGTTATGGGGTGACTACCCAAAGCACGTATACGCTGCTGGCGGAAGCTTCGCTGAATGGCTCCTATTACTTGTAAAACAGCTACATATAAAGGATAGCCCAGCCCGTTTGACCTTGAATCAGCGTAGATTATAGAAATATTCAGAAAGATTGATCAACGTTACGGTTCTAAAAGAACCAAAGACAGACAAGCGAAAGAATCTGCTTGCCAAATATCGGTTCTTAGATCAGTCTTCACGTGTTCGGGCACTTAGCGAACAAATGGAAGACTGAAAGAACGGCGCGCCGGGGCCGCTATAAGCTCCGGGCCTGGGGGAAAATTCTAGGCAATGATCGGTTCCTTCCCAATGTCGAGAACTGCCTGCATAACCCTCTGTCGGGTGTGTGGTGCGCTTGACAGAAGCTATAATTCCATCGTTTCCAAAAAGCGATGGCGCCAAGGAAAAGGAACGGATCCAATGGCACAGACCGGACTGGTCAAATTCTTCAATAATGAAAAGGGCTTTGGTTTCATTAAGCCTGATGATGGCGGGGCGGACATCTTCGTTCATATCTCAGCCGTACAAGCTTCAGGTCTTACGGGTCTCGCAGACAATCAGAAGGTCTCTTACGAGACGGAACCTGATCGTCGCGGCAAGGGTCCCAAGGCTGTGAACATCACCGTCACCGATTGATGTTCAATATTTGACTTTTACGGCCCCGGTTCGCACCGGGGTTTTTTTATGGCTTTTGATATCTTTTAGTATCCAACACGATCGATAGAATGCGTTAGGCTTTTATCACTCCTCGCGATTGTTACGTTTGGCTGCATATATTTTACCGCCCGCTCCCACCGAAACTGCGCCTCGATCATTATTCAGCCTCCATTCATGTCGAAAGAGTTAATTCTTTCTTCATAGTCGTTGCGTTCGCCTCGGCAACACGCAGCACGAGTATCGCAGTTGAGCTTCAAAAGGAGCGAACCATGAATCGATTTGCGAAGACGGCTATTCTGGCCGTAGCAGCCATGGCAGCCGTTGCTGCTCCTATAGCATCCGCTTCGGCGGATTCCTGGGGCCGTCATGGATGGAACCGCGGCGGATGGGATCGGCCCTATCGCCACCATCGTCGCGACAGAGGGGCCGACGCACTTGCAGCGGGTGCCATCGGCCTTGCAGCTGGAGCGCTGATCGGCAGCGTACTGAGCCAACCGCAGCAGCCGACTTATGTCCAGCCTGCGCCGGTCTATGCACCGCCGCCACCGCCACCAGCCTATTATCCGCCAGCACCGGCGCGCGGCGTGGCTTATCGCGCAAGCTTTGAGCCCTGGAGCCGTGCATGGTACGATTACTGCTCCGACCGCTACCGCTCATTTAATCCGAGCACCGGAACCTACCGCGGTTACGATGGTCGCGATCATTTCTGCAATGCAAATTGATCAGCGCGTGAAATAAAATCAAAAGTCGCCCATCAGGGCGGCTTTTTTACTTCGTAAGGAATGGATTGCTACGGCGTTCATCACCAAGACGGCTACCGGGGCCATGCCCACAGATGAAGCCGATATCATCGCCGAGCGGCAGCAGCTTCTCTTCGATGGAACGCATGAGTGCAGTATGATCCCCGCCAGGCAAATCGGTGCGGCCGACCGAGCCGTTGAACAGTACATCACCAACAATGGCAAAGCGTGCTTCCGCGTCAAAGAACACGACATGGCCCGGCGCATGGCCGGGGCAATGCAGCACTTCAAAAACATGCTCTCCTAACGTAACCCTGTCACCCTCCTCAAGCCAGCGGTCGGGCGTTACATTGCGTACACCTGCGCCAATTCCATATTTCTGACCGGTCTCTTCCAGCGTATCGAGCAGAAACTTGTCATCCTTATGCGGGCCAATAATCTCGACACCGAGCGCCTCTTTCAGATCGAGCGCACCGCCGGCATGATCAATATGTCCGTGAGTGATCCAGATCGCCTCGATCTGGACATCCTGCGATTTGATCGCTGCAAGAATTTGCGCAACGTCACCGCCAGGGTCAACAACCACGCCTTTGCGGGTCTCGCCGTCGAATAGCACAGTGCAATTTTGCTGGAACGGCGTAACGGGAACGATAATGGCCTCTAGTTGGCCCATGCGAAAGCTCCATCAAATTAATCAGGCAGATTATTCAGGCGTGGCAAATGTAATCCACTCATAAAGGGCGTTCTGATACATTTGCAAGAGACTGGCAAACCAGTCCCGATTTCAGCCTTGCATCGACAGTATAAATAAAACGGGTGGCACAAAGCCACCCGTTCACCCCTCTCACGACACTCCGATATGAAAACGCAGCTTGAAAAAGACCATGCCTTTTTCAATGGCACCCTCTCACGCCTTGTTAGCCATAGAGTTCTTGATCAGGCCAGCAATAACGGTGAGAACGATACCGCCAATACCGCCCCCTGCCAGATCACCGGCGGTTCCGTTCAACAATCCGTCAAGCCCGCCACTGCTGAGTAACGGCAGAAGTTGTCCAAGGATCACACCACCGATACCTCCCGCTACGGAGTTACCTGCCGGACCAAGACTGACATTTTTGGCGGCACCTGCAACATTACCGCCAATTACACCGGCCACAAGCTGAAGAATGATAGGCAGTAGAGTTTCCATGTTTGTCACCCGTCTCTGTTTAAGATTATTCTAAAAACAAAATACAATTTCATCAGTATGATTGCTTTCGATTAAAGCGGATCCATATGCAACAAGACCCCAATACGCTTCAATACCCAATCAACCTGATTCCGACATGTAAATGATGATCCAAAACTTTTCTTTGTCAAACAATAAGCATTAGAATAACTAAAAAGCGGCCTGAAAGCCGCCTTTTTTCTGTTAAGAATGATTTATTCAGCCGCCCTTTTCCTGGGCTGGACTTCCTGCATATAGTCATTAAGCAAGGTGCTGGTAATATCCGCAGGCTTGAACAAATAGTCTGCGATCTGCGAAACAGGCGTAACTTCCGCCGCCGTCCCACAAAGAAAGCATTCCGAGAAGTCGGCCAATTCTTCCGGCATAATCGCACGCTCGATCACCTTGATGCCGCGCCGCTGAGCGAGATCAATGACAGTGCGGCGCGTAATACCATCGAGGAAGCAGTCCGGTGCCGGCGTGTGCAGTACACCATCCTTGACGAAGAAAACATTGGCACCGGTCGCCTCGGCCACCTGGCCGCGCCAGTCGAGCATCAACGCGTCGGCATAACCCTTGGCCTCTGCGGCGTGTTTGGAAATGGTGCAGATCATATATAACCCGGCTGCCTTGGATCGCGATGGCGCAGTGCGTGGATCAGGCCGGCAATATTCAGCAATGTCGAGACGAATGCCGCGCATCTT
The DNA here is from genome assembly GCF_039545455.1 of Brucella sp. BE17. Taxonomy (NCBI): domain Bacteria; kingdom Pseudomonadati; phylum Pseudomonadota; class Alphaproteobacteria; order Hyphomicrobiales; family Brucellaceae; genus Brucella; species Brucella sp. BE17. The sequence goes on from NZ_CP154467.1 coordinate 1,314,836, forward strand.
TTCCTGCGGTGAAAAATAGCTGGGCCATTGCCAGATCGCTATCGCCAGATGGATGCGATTTTGCTGTGCGGCCACGCCGAGCGATTGAGAGCCACGCCAGGCAATCGGACGTACATACGCGTCCTCGAAACCCTGCTTTTCGAGAAGTTCGCGACAGGCCGTATTGATAGCCTCGACGCTATAGGGAATTTCGAAGCCCAGAATGTGTGCCGATTGATGCAGGCGTTCGCTGTGTTCGTTCAGCTTGAAGATCTCCCCGCCATAGGCGCGCTCCCCCTCAAATACCGCGCTTGCATAATGAAGCGCGTGAGTGAGGACGTGAATCTTCGCATCCTTCCAATCCACAAACTCCCCATCCAGCCAGATAAACCCATCGCGTTGATCAAAAGAAATCTCCGCCATTGTTTTTGCTCCTCGAAGTGATTTCATAAAAATCAAGCCTCTTACGGCTTAATTCTGTGCGGCTAAATCGATATTACCGGGAAGATTGCAGCTTTTTCTGCATCATGACTGGCCTTTCAGCGCAAAATGCCTAGAGATCAGAGCGAATGGTAGCGCAAGCTGAAACCGGAGCCGGAATGAACAGAAAATAGTCCTCCCCAGCCTCTAGGCGAGATCGGCCAATGGAACCCGCCCTCCAAACGGATTTTAAAGGCGTAATTATCTCTCCTCAAAACAATGCTGGCGCAAACATTCTTCTGCAATGTACGGCCATGCTGAATGAAAATTATCCGGGCAATTGAATTATGTCAATAATACTGACATATTTACATTGCCAGAACGGAGCCCCGATGTGAATTTGACCAACGATATGAACTATGTCAGCAACCCACTGACGGATGACGAGGCCACTGATCTCGACATTATCGAACTCCTGTTCTTTTCCTATCGCGATTTCACCGCTGACCCCGATCTCATTTTGGAGAAAATCGGCTTTGGTCGCGCGCATCACCGCGTTCTTTACTTTATCAACCGCAAGCCGGGCATGACCGTGGCAGAACTTCTTGATGTTTTGCGCATCACGAAACAGAGCCTGTCGCGCGTTCTCAAGCAACTGATCGACACAGGGCACGTGGTGCAGGCGACCGGTCTGCATGACCGGCGGCATCGCAAACTTTATCCGACCAGAAGCGGGCGCGAGCTTACTCTGGCGCTGGCCCTGCCGCAGTCACGACGGATCGCCCGGGCATTGGAGGGCTACAGCGACCAGGAACGCATCGTCATAGAACGTTTTCTTTACAATATGGTCAATCCTGAGCGTCGTATGCAGATCGATGCGTTTTCGGGTCGGGATTGTCTGTAAAACTTAAAGTATTACGCTGCGTATCACTAATTGCTCGGATAAGGCAGAACACATGATCAGGCGAATGGACGCGCTCGCTTTCGCCCGATAATATGCATCTGATGCAATCAAGGATTGGGACAACCCAAACAAACATCCGCTCAATAGTGCCTAAGAAGACATATGAATTTGATAGGATCGAAGGACGCCATGGCTGGAGAAGAAGAACAGACACCCTCGGATGACGCGCCGCACCTGCTCGTTGTCGATGATGATAACCGAATCCGAAGCCTGCTTTCGCAATATCTGACCAATAGCGGCTTTCGGGTCACCATGGCGGCAAGTGCTGCCGAAGCACGGCGCAAGCTCGAAGGCATTGATTTCGACCTCCTGGTTCTCGACGTCATGATGCCCGGCGAAACCGGCGTATCGCTCACCCGTTCGCTACGCGAACAAAAGAACGTACCAATCCTGATGCTGACCGCTTTGTCGGAAACCGACAGCCGCGTCGATGGTCTGGCGGCAGGTGCTGACGATTACCTTCCCAAACCGTTCGATCCGCGTGAACTCACCTTGCGCATCAACAATATCCTGCGCCGGGGTGCGCCACTGGCGCAGCCGAAGATCGAACAGATCGTATTCGGCCCCTACACATTCTTTATCCCGCGCCGCGAGCTGAAAAAGGGCACTGAAACCATAAAGCTTACCGACCGTGAACAGGACATCATGGCGATCTTTGCCGAACGCGCCGGTGATACAATTCCGCGTCATGAATTGACCGGGCAGGACGGCGATGTCGGCGAACGCACGATCGACGTCCAGATCAACCGGCTGCGCCGCAAGATCGAGCAGGACCCCGCCAATCCGGTCTGGCTACAGACAGTGCGCGGCATCGGCTACAAACTCAGCATCGAATAGGTTGGCAGGCTTGATACGGCCTTACAATACCCGCCTTTTCAAGATGCTGAGCAACCGCAGGCTCGTTGGGACGTTCTGACACGATGACGCTCTGGAAAAAGCTCTCTCGTCACTTAGCGCGCATCATGCCGAAAGGGCTTTATGCGCGATCACTGATCATTATTATTGCCCCAATGGTGCTGCTTCAGTCGGTGATCGCCTATGTCTTCATGGAACGGCACTGGCAGATGGTGACGGAACGGCTTTCAACTGCTGTGGTGCGCGATATCTCTGCAATCATCGATATTCTGGAAACCTATCCGCAGGAACCCGGCTACGATAATCTGATCCGCATGTCACAGCAGCGCCTTGCGCTCAATATCTCGATTCTCCCACCCGACCCCCTCCCTCCTCCGGGTCCTAAGCCGTTCTTCGCCATTCTCGACTATTTTTTGAGCGAGGAAATCACCCGACAGATCAACAGGCCGTTCTGGGTCGACACGGTTGGCGATTCGGACCTCATTGAAATACGCATCAAACTCGAAGACAAGGTTCTGCGCGTCTTTGCACGGCGCAGTCAGGCCTATGCCTCCAACACCGGTATTTTCCTGACATGGATGGTGGGTACGGCTCTGGTCCTGCTGATCATCGCCGTTGCCTTCCTGCGCAACCAGATCAAGCCGATCCAGCAGCTGTCGGAAGCCGCCGAAAGTTTCGGCAAAGGGCGACCCATGCCGGAAGGTTTTCAACCACGCGGTGCGCAAGAAGTGCGCAAGGCCGGTATTGCCTTCATCCAGATGCGATCACGCATCGAACGCCAGATCGAACAGCGCACCGCCATGCTATCGGGTGTCAGCCATGATCTGCGCACCATCCTGACCCGTTTCAAACTGCAACTGGCGCTGACCGGAAACGCTATCGATACCGAACCGCTCAATCAGGACATTGCCGACATGCAGACCATGCTCGAGGGCTATCTCGCCTTTGCGCGTGGCGAGGGATCCGAAGAACCGGGCGATTACGATGTCCATCCGCTGTGTGAAAAGCTTGAAAATGAAGCGCGGCTGCGTGAACGTGGCTTCAAATATACGATTGTGGGCAACAGCCAGGTTCATGTTCGCCCCAACGCATTCTCGCGACTTGTGAGCAATCTGGTTTCCAATGCCTTCCGCCATGCACAGAACGTTGAACTGGCCATCGCGCATTCCGACGGCTGGCTAAACGTTGTCGTGGATGATGACGGACCGGGTATTCCAGAAGAACGGCGCGAGGATGTGTTCAAACCCTTCGTGCGTCTGGATGAAGCGCGCACACAGGATTCGGGTGGCACCGGCGGACTTGGCCTGGCAATTGCACGCGATATCGCCCGCAGCCATGGCGGTGACATCATGCTCGAAGACGCCCCCACTGGAGGGTTACGCGCCATCATCCGCATTCCCGCATGATAGGGTTTTAAAGCTTATTGAGATATTGCGCAGCCATATAGCCGAATGCCGTGGCGGCGAGACAGGCGAAGACGGACACACCGATATTGAGAAAGGCACGCCCCGGCATGCCGAGCCGCAGCAGCTCGAATGTTTGCAGGCTGAACGCGGAAAATGTGGTGAAGCCGCCGCAAATTCCAACCATAAAGGCCAGTCGCCAGATTTCAGGCAGCGCGAAGCGGCTTGTCGGCAAGGTCAGCATGGCGAAAAAACCGATGGCGAATGAACCAACTATATTAATGAAGATGGTGCTCCACGGCATATCGCGGCTGATGGGCATAAGCCAGAGCGTGCACCAGTACCGCAACAGGCTTCCAATCGCTCCGCCAACTGCCACAACAATCGATGCCTGCATCGGATATCCGTTCGCTGTTTCACGCCTCGCAAAATTGCATAAGGACAATGATCAACGCAAATCAGAAAAGTTTACCGCCATTGGGTACGCTCTTGTCGATGGCCGCCAGTACGACATCACCGGTGTCATCCGGCAGACCGAGCGTCAGAACCTCTGACATAAACGGACCGATCTGGCGCGGCGGAAAATTTACAACGGCAAGCACTTGTTTTCCGACCAGTTCGGCTGGATCATAATGCTTGGTGATCTGCGCTGAGGATTTCTTGATACCAATCGTCTCGCCGAAATCGATCTTTAGCTTGAAGGCGGGCTTGCGCGCCTCAGGGAACGGCACCGCTTCCACGATGGTTCCAGCGCGGATATCGACCTTCTCGAAATCATCCCATGTGATTGTCGTGCTCATTGCCAACCCCTTCAAGCCTCGTCAGGCGCGTCCGACCGTCTCGAACACCACGCTTTCAAGCGCCTCGCGTGCGCTGACGCCGGACCAGACGACGAACTGGAAGGCTTGAAAATAGGTCTCGCAAGCCTCCAGCGCGGCCGATAGCAGAACTTCCACCTGACGGCTGGTCGGCTCGACACCCCCTGCCAACAGCAGTGACTGGCGATACATGATCGCCCCTTCCTGCTGCCAGAGATCGAAATGCCCCATCAAAAGCTTTTCATTGATCAGCGAAAGCAGACGCATGACCTCGTTTACACGCGGCTCTGCCACTTTGATATCGAAGGCGCAGGCAAGATGCAGCGCCTCGAAATCTTCCATCCACGAAAACGAGATATGATAGTCGCTCCAGTTGCCTGCAACCGAGATCGCGATTTCATCATCGCCTGTCCGCTCGAATGACCAGTCGTTTGAATGCGCCACCTGTTCGATCACATCCACAGGATGCGCTTCGCGTGCGAATTCAAGCTCAAGAAGGCTCATGTCCATGTCCTGTTCTGGGAAGCCTCCGCAAAGAAAGCTTCCGAATTCCCGGCGCGCATAAGGCCCGCCTGCACCTGATTACATGCTAAAAGCGCAAAACAGGCACGAATTGATCGGTCGAGAAACCCGCACACCCCAAGGCATGCAAGCGCCTCAATGGCACACGCACATACGCAACTGATACTGGAAAGCAGCCTGAATTACGCGAAAACTAACTTTACTGCCCCTTGCCGCCCCTTCCATGACCCTCCGCCGTGATGGTTTCGAATCATGTAGTGTTTTCAGTCTATTGATGCTGAATCTGAACACCAGCCCCTTTTCAAAAAAGAGACATGAAAGCATGTGGAAACTTGCAAGAAGCCCGCAGCAACCCTTGTCTTAAGCGATTCTAAGACAAGGGTTTTTACCGCCTGAGGCCTGTTGATAAATAATCAGGAAATATCTTTGGATTTTGTCGAAGCAGACGAAGTTTTTGACGGTTTGGCCTCGGAAGCAGCCTCAAATTTGGCAAGACGTGCTTCCAGCGCTTCGATTCGTGCCAAAAGCGCACTGTTTTCTGCCCGTGCCTTGATCGCCATTTCACGCACGACTTCGAAGTCTTCGCGCTGAACGACATCAAGCGTATTGAGAACGCGTTCGCCCTGCGAACGCAACGCAGTTTCCACTTCACGGCGCACGCCTTGCGCAGCACCCGCAGCATCGGTCACAAGCTTGGCGAGTTCATCAAGAACCCGGTTCTGTCCGCTGGTCATGGCAATTTTCCTTGTTTTCGCTAGGAACACATCATAATTCCTGAATTTGAAATAGGGCCGTCCCGCCTCTGATGCAAGCACGCCTGTGCATAGTGATCAGATAAGCGACAAAATCGGCAATGCAGAAGCGCTTGACCGCTGCCGCTTCCTCCAGCATGTTCCGTGCCAAAATGGAGTGATTTTATGATAGAGACGTTGCTGCCCGCTTCGGCCCTCGCTTTTCCAAATATTGATCCGGTTATTTTCTCGGTTGGTCCGCTGGCAGTGCATTGGTACGGACTTGGCTATGTCGTGGGCATCCTGTTTGCCTGGTGGTATGCCAAGAAGCTCGTGCGCAATCACCGTCTTTGGGCAAACAACGAACCACCCATGGAACCCGAAGCACTCGATGATTTCGTCATCTGGGCAGCGCTCGGCGTGATTCTGGGCGGACGCATCGGCTACACGGTTTTCTACAATTCTTCTTATTACTTCGCAAACCCCCTGGAAATACCCGCCATATGGGATGGCGGCATGTCGTTCCATGGCGGCATCATCGGCGTCACGCTTGCCATGATGCTTTTCGCCCGTTCGCGTCAGATCGGTGTGTGGAGCATGTTCGATACGATTGCAGCAGGCGTTCCTGTCGGTCTCGGCCTTGTGCGCATCACAAACTTCATCAATTCGGAATTGTGGGGCCGGGTCAGCGATGCGCCCTGGGCGGTTTATTTTCCAAATGGCGGCCCGCTGCCGCGCCATCCAAGCCAGATTTACGAAGCTCTTCTTGAAGGGCTTGTGCTGTTCTTCGTGCTTTTCGCCTTCATCTGGGGTAGAAAAAAACTGAAAAAGCCGGGCTTCATCGCCGGTGTCTTCGTCACAGGTTATGGCCTCAGCCGCATCGTTGTCGAATTCTTCCGCCAGCCGGACGCTCAGCTCGGTTATCTTTTCGGCGGCTGGCTGACGATGGGTATGTTGCTCTCGCTGCCTATGGTGCTGCTTGGTCTGTGGGCCGTGTGGCGCGCCAACCGATCCGCCAGCCGAAATGCCTGATACGCCGCTCAAAGACCGGCTCAAACGGCTGATCGCCGCCACAGGGCCGATCAGTGTCGCCGACTATATGGCCACCTGCCTCGGAGATCCCGAGGCAGGTTATTACATAACGCGCGACCCCTTTGGGCGTGAAGGCGACTTCATCACGGCACCCGAAGTCAGCCAGATGTTCGGTGAACTGATCGGCATATGGGCTATCGGCATATGGGACGCGCTTGGGCGCCCTACAAATGCGGTGATCTGCGAAATCGGCCCCGGTCGCGGCACATTGATGAACGACATGCTGCGCACCATGGCAAAACTTGCCCCGCAGCTCGTCGCCTCTGCAAGCATCGCGATGGTTGAGACGAGTCCGCGCCTTGCCGATCTGCAAAAGCAAAAACTTTCTCAAAGCAGTGCGAGTATCGGATGGTTCGAGCGCTTCACAGACATTCCCGACGGACCGCTGATCCTCGTTGCCAATGAACTGTTCGACGCCATCCCCTTTCGCCAGTTCGTGAAATCCGGCGAGCGCTTCGTCGAGCGTATGATCGGCCTCGATAAAGGCGGCGAATTTCAATTCGTCAGCGGCGCTGCCGGTATCGATCCAGCGCTCCTGCCCGAAAACTACGCGCAGGCGCCTGAAGGCACGATCTTCGAAGCCGCCCCCGCCCGAACGGCGCTGATGCAGGAAGTCGCACGCCATATCATTGAGCAGCGTGGCGCAGCCCTTGCCATCGATTACGGCCATTTGCGTTCTGGCTTCGGTGATACGTTACAAGCCATGATCAAACATGACTATGACGACGTCTTCGCGCATCCCGGCATAGCCGACCTGACAAGCCATGTCGATTTTGACGTGCTGGAGAGAACAGCACGCGGGCATGGCTGCAAAACCCGCACGATGACGCAAGGGGAATTTCTGCTTGCCATGGGACTGATTGATCGTGCGGGACGTCTGGGTTCAGGGCGCGACAGCGCTTTTCAGGAGAAAATACGCAACGATGTCGAGCGGCTTGCCGCACCCGACCAGATGGGAACGCTGTTCAAGGTACTTGTCGCAGCCGATCCAGCCACACAGCTCATACCTTTCGATGCGACATGAGCGGAAAAAGCCCGATTGACAAGCAACAAACCGTCCCGCACCATCCCGCCGTTTGATAGAAAGCGCATATTGACCCGATGAACGAGAGTTTAAGAGATCAACCCCACCCACTTCTCTCTCGCTTGCTGGATGGTCAAGCCGGGCATAACGGGGCGCGCATAGCGCATGGCTTTTTCACGCGCAGAGGCGGCGTCTCGGAAGGCATTTATGCCGGGCTGAATGTTGGTGCGGGCTCAAATGATGCGCCAGAAAAGGTAACGGAAAACCGACGCCGCGTTGCGGATTTCCTCGGTGTAGCGCCTGACCATCTCATGACCGTACATCAGGTTCACTCGCCCGATGTCGTGCATGTGACCGGGCCGATCACGGGCGAACGCCCAAAAGCCGATGCCATGGTAACGAGCGTGCCGGGCATTGCGATCGGTGCGTTATCGGCGGATTGCGGGCCGGTGTTGTTTGCCGATCATGCGGCGGGTGTCATCGGTGCAGCCCATGCGGGCTGGCGCGGTGCGCTAACCGGTGTTCTGGAAAACACCATCGAAGCGATGATTGGCCTTGGAGCGCGACGGGAAAATATAGTCGCTGTCCTCGGCCCCACTATCGGCCCGGATAATTATGAAGTCGGATCAGAATTTCGCGCCGAATTCACGGCTAAAGACTCATCCTATACGAAATATTTTCGCACTTCGGGCAAGGAAGGCCACCATCTCTTCGATCTGTGGACCTTTATCACGGATCGTTTGACATCTGCGGGTGTCGAGGCGGATTGCTTACGCCAGTGCACCTATGCCAATGAAGACGAATTCTATTCCTACCGGCGAACCACCCACCGTAAGGAACCCGATTACGGGCGCCAGATCGCCGCGATTGCCATCATTGCAGATTGAGGAGAACCGCATGGCCCTTCATTTTGAGCCGGAAGAATTTGCCGCCCGCCGTGACCGCCTCATCCTGAAAATGGAAGAGGAAAAACTCGACGCCCTTCTCCTGTTTGCACAGGAGAGCATGTATTGGCTCACCGGCTATGACACATTCGGCTTCTGCTTCTTCCAGTGTCTCGTCGTAAAAGCCGACGGCTCGATGGTGCTGATGACGCGCTCTGCTGATCTCAGGCAGGCACGCCATACATCCAATATTGAAAACATCGTCGTGTGGACTGACCGTGACAATGCCAATCCGGCGGTTGACCTACGCAATATCCTGACGGACCTCGACCTGCTCGGCTGCCGCATCGGTATAGAATATCAAACGCATGGGCTTACCGGTGCAAATGCACGCAAGCTCGACGAACAGCTGCAAAGCTTTGCCAAACTCTTCGACGCTTCCGGAATGGTTGACCGCCTGCGTCTTCTGAAAAGCCCTGCCGAGATAGCCTTTGCGAAACGCGCGGCGGAACTCAGCGACGACGTACTTGACGCGGCACTTAAAGCAACACGCGCCGGTGCAAGCGAGGCCGACATATTAGCGGCGATGATGAGCGCTAATTTTGCAGGCGACGGCGACTATCCGGCAAACGAATATATCATCGGTTCAGGCGAAGATGCGCTGCTTTGCCGTTACAAGGCAGGTCGGCGCACGCTTGCTGCAAGTGACCAGCTTACACTCGAATGGTCCGGCGTGTTTCGCCATTACCACGCGCCAATGATGCGCACGATCCTCATCCGCGAACCATCGCAACAGCACCGCAAACTTTACGATGCGGCACGCGAAGCCCTTGAAGCGGTCGAAGCAGCCATGACCCCGGCCTCTACCTTCGGCGATGTTTTTGATGCCCACGCGCGCACGCTCGAAGCCCACGAGCTGACACGTCACCGGCTCAATGCCTGCGGCTATTCGGTCGGTGCGCGCTTCACGCCCTCATGGATGGACCCGCAGATGTTTTATTCCGGCAACACGGAAACCATCCAACCTGATATGACGCTGTTCGCGCACATGATTATCATGGATTCCGACAGCGGCACGGCGATGACGCTGGGGCGGACTTACCTCACAACCAATGGCGCTGCCCAGCCTTTGTCGCGTCACTCTCTTGATTTGCTCGTAACTTGATATCATTGTCAAATGGCTTGCGATCGGCGATAAATCCGCCTTTGCGAGATTCGCCTGTATTTTCAGGAGCATAAGCTGCCATGCGCACGAGCCGTTACGTAACAATCATATTGCTTGCCGGTTTTCTGACGGGCTGCAACAGCACGGAATCCGCATTAAACGTGCAGAATAGCCAGCAGACGGCAAAGAACACAGCGGAAAATACTGATCAAACCTCTGATCAAACCTCTGGCCAAAACATTGGGGAGAACACGGCCAGCAGCTCAGTGCAGCCCTCTGCGCAAACGGTAGGAACCGCGACAACAACAGCCACGCCTGCCCGCACCGCGACACTGAAACCAGGCAACCTCCACATTGCACCGATCGTCGGTGCGCCCGTCAGCGTGGTCACGCCACTCACCCATCGTATGAGCGACGATGCCCGCGCCAAAGGCATAAAGCTTGCAGGCAGTAATGATCCAAGCGCCGCTTATGTGATGAAGGGCTATTTCTCAGCGCTTTCCGAAGACAATCAAACGACAGTTCTTTATGTCTGGGACGTGCTTGACGCATCCGGAAACCGCCTGCACCGCATTCAGGGGCAGGAAAAAGTACAAGGTGCCAGCGAAGACTCATGGAGCGTGGTGCAGCCCGCCGCCATGCAGGCAATCGCTGACCGCACAATGCAGGAATATTCGAGCTGGCTTGCGGCAAATCGCGCATAAATAAGTTGGATAGAGGCAAGGAACTGAAATCGCTTGCTAAATCGAACTTTCAGTGCAAGCATCAATGGAAAAAAGCAGCCTTTTTGAGCAATTGTGACCATCGAGCCCTTGCAATGAGGGTGACTCTTTGCAATAGGCCGCGCATTCGAGAAAACCTTGTAAGCAGCGGCATTTAAGCGAGAGCCGGAAACGACGCAGCTTTAAAGTTTTTAGGACATTGCCGGGCCTGCTTCGTTGCGGCTCATGCCCGGAAAGAAGGATATCGTCCGGTTTCAGGACTTTTTGCGACAGATTGAAACCGCAAACCTATCGCATCGGCGTCAGAGGCAAAAAGAATGAAACTTTTCGCAGGCAATTCTAATCAGGCTCTTGCCGAATCCGTTGCTCAATATCTCAATATTCCGCTGGGCAAGGCGACCGTCCGCCGCTTTGCAGATCAGGAAATTTTCGTCGAGATTCAGGAAAACGTGCGCGGCGAAGATGTCTTCGTTCTTCAATCGACCTCCTATCCGGCAAACGATCACCTGATGGAACTTCTCATCATGATCGATGCGTTCCGCCGCTCCTCGGCACGGCGTATCACCGCCGTTCTGCCCTATTTTGGCTACGCCCGACAGGACCGCAAGCCCGGTCCACGCACACCGATTTCTGCAAAGCTGGTCGCAAACCTCATCACGGAAGCCGGTGCCAACCGTGTCTTGACGCTTGACCTTCATGCCGGACAGATCCAAGGCTTCTTCGATATCCCGACCGACAATCTTTATGCGGTTCCGGTTATCGCCCGCGATGTTAAGGCCAATTATGCGACGGGCAACTATATGGTGGTCTCGCCGGATGTTGGCGGCGTCGTCCGCGCCCGCTCGCTTGCAAAACGCATCGACGCGCAACTGGCAATCGTCGACAAGCGGCGCGAACGCCCGGGCGAGTCGGAGGTTATGAATGTCATCGGTGATGTATCCGGTAAGGATTGCCTGCTATTTGACGATATCGTCGATTCAGGTGGTACACTCTGTAATGCGGCAGAAGCACTTTTGGCCAAGGGCGCAAAAAGCGTCACAGCCTATATCACGCATGGCGTTCTTTCGGGCGGAGCAGTTGCGCGTATCGCGTCCTCCACGCTGAAGGAACTGGTGATTACCGACTCCATCCAGCCAACGGCCGCGATCAACGATGCATCGAATATCCGTGTTCTACCGATTGCAAGCCTGATCGGCGAAGCAATCGCCCGCACTGCAGCCGAAGAATCCGTATCAAGCCTGTTCGATTGATAAAAAAGACCGATTGAATTGAAAAGGGCCGCATCACGCGGCCTTTTTTCATTCGGCAGCGGCCTGTCCTTCCGCCTGCACATCCGGGGCATTCGGATCACCAGGCGCCGTTTCACAGCCAAGATCGGGGAAGTTGACGATGCGCATTCCCTTGAAATCATTGCGCACGACCAGAAGTCCGCGCTCCTCGAAATAGGTCAGCAAACGCCGCGCACGACTAATGGAATGCGTACCATAGGCGCGCGCCAATACAGCGTCCGATGGGCACAGGGCACCGGTTACGGCAGCCTGTGCCACGATCAGGAACACACCTTGCACGTCGTCGGTCAGACTTTCTGAAAGTGTGAGTGCCTGCTGCCACGTTTCGCTGGTGGCGACATTGCTTTCAATGCTTGCCTTCGCAACCGCCAGCCTGCGTCGGAAAGCAGGCAGCGCCAATGGCTCACCCGGAACGCGATGAATACGGCAGCGTACCAGAAAATCCTGATAAAGCACTGCGACGGAACGAAACGAGGCTTCTGGGTCATCGACGATCTCGCGCATGACCTTTTCCAGCAGCTCTTCACGCTCCGCTTCGGCAATACCGGGGAACAATGGTTCTTCGGCAGGCTCGCTTTCCGGCTTGGGTTTTGCCACCTGCGCCAGAATTTCCGCTGTCGATGGTGGTGGCGGCGGTGGCGGGCTGCGACGCACGACAGTGCGGATTTCTTCAGGTGCGGGTGTGAAAATCAGCTCGCGCGCGTCTTCAGGCGCATCAGGCAGCGGCATGAGTTTTGGCGACGACGAACGCGCCGAAGTCTCCACCGCCCCGATCTTGATCGGCAGCGGGCGGCGTGACAAAGCAGGTCCCAATGCCACGAAATGACCGCGTTGCAGATCGCGGAACATTTCAGCCTGACGGCGCTCCATGCCCAGAAGATCGGCTGCACGCGCCATATCGATATCGAGAAAGGTTCTTCCCATCAAAAAATTGGAGGCTTCCGCAGCAACATTCTTCGCAAGCTTGGCGAGACGCTGCGTGGCAATGACGCCTGCAAGGCCGCGCTTGCGCCCGCGACACATCAGGTTTGTCATGGCACCAAGCGAGAGTTTACGCGCTTCGTCCGAGACCTCGCCGGCTGCGGCAGGCGCGAAAAGCTGTGCTTCATCCACCACCACAAGCATCGGATACCAGTAGTCGCGCTCGGCATCGAAAAGGCCGCCCAGAAAGGCCGCGGCAGAGCGCATCTGCTGCTCGACGTCCAGGCCTTCGAGATTAAGCACCACCGACACGCGATGCTGGCGGATACGCGCGGCAATGCGGGTGAGTTCGGCTTCTGTGCGGGCCGCATCCACGACGACATGACCGTAAAGATCGGCCAATGTGACGAAGTCGCCTTCCGGGTCGATGATGCATTGCTGCACCCATTGCGCGCTTTGTTCGAGCAGGCGGCGCAGAAGATGCGACTTGCCGGAACCCGAATTGCCCTGCACGAGAAGACGGGTGGCCAAAAGTTCTTCGAGATCGAGCATTGCCTGCTTGCCACCGCCAAGCGCTGCTGCCGAGGCAGCCCCGCTTCCAGCACCAGACCCCATGTCGATACCGACCTGCATTTCGCTTCCTCGTGATCTTTGATTGCAATAATGACTCGACTATGAGCATTCGAGGCAGAGGCTTAACATTTTCGCAAGCGTCATTGCCAGCCACCAAAGGCAAAGCCCACAGAAGCTGTAAAATACGGCTGAAAAGCTTGCACCATAAAGCGCTTTCCTCTATAGCACCGCCATCCACGTAGACACCCTTGGAGGCAACGTGGAATGAAGCGGTCCAGCTTTTCACCTTTGTGAAAGGCTTTGGGGCTGTTTCATGCCGTTTTCAAAACGGTTCTCCAGTAACATCGAAAGGAAATGCCATGAGCGATTCTTACGTGCTCAAGGCCGATCTGCGTACCCGGGTTGGTAAGGGGTCCTCCCGCGAACTGCGTCGCAACGGCCAGATTCCTGCAGTCATCTATGGCGACAAGCAGGAGCCACTCCCTATTGCGGTTTCCTATAAGGAAATCTTCTACAAGATCCATGGCGGCGGTTTCAAAACCACAGTTGCCACGGTCGAAGTAGACGGCAAGAAAATTCAGGTTCTCCCCAAGGATTACCAGCTCGATCCGGTCCGTGACTTCCCGCAGCACGTCGACTTCCTGCGCGTATCAGCGAAGTCGGTCGTCACCGTGAATGTTCCTGTTCACTTCAAGAACGAAGAAGCAGCTCCCGGCATCAAGAAGGGCGGCGTTTTGAACATCGTTCGTCACGAAGTCGAACTGATCGTTCCTGCCAATGCTATCCCGGATGGTCTTGAATTCGACCTGACCGGCCTTGAAGTCGGTGACTCGATCCATATTTCGGCGACCAAGCTGCCGAAGGGTGCATCGACCGTCATTCAGGATCGCGACTTCACCATCGCCACCATCGCTGCACCGGCTGCATTGAAGTCGGAAGAAGGCGAAGCTGGCGAAGAAGAAGCCAAGACCGAAGAATAATCATTCTTCGCATCAAGGGGTTTGTGAACCATGCTGCTCATCGCAGGACTTGGCAATCCGGGCTCCCAATATGCGCATAACCGACATAATATCGGTTTCATGGCGGCGGATGAAATATTCCGCCGCCATCGCTTTTCAAACTGGCAGAAGAAGTTTCAGGCCGAGATTGCCGATGGTGTGATTGACGGCGAGAAAGTGCTGCTGATCAAACCGCACACTTTCATGAACCTTTCCGGTGAGGCCATCGGCAAAGCTATGCGCTTTTACAAACTTAGCTCCGCCGATCTCGTCGTGATCTATGATGAACTGGATTTGCATCCGGGCAAGCTGCGCCTGAAGACCGGTGGCGGTTCGGGCGGACATAACGGCATCAAATCCATTGACGCGCATATGCAGGCTTTTCCCGACGGCAAAGATTACCGCCGCATGCGACTTGGCATCGGGCATCCGGGTGCCAAGGAACTGGTGCATAATTACGTGCTCGGTGATTTCGCCAAGGCCGACAATGAATGGCTGGATGCGCTTCTCGGTGCCGTTGCCGATAATGTCGGAATGCTTGCTAAAACTGACGAGAACGGTTTTATGAACCGTGTGGCTTTGGCTATGGGCGATGGCAACAAGCGTCCCAATGGTTTCAAGGCCGACACGTCGCAATTGCAAAAAGCCCCAACCAAGGCGCAAAGTCATATCAGGCAGGCACGGCAGAACCAGAAGAAGCCGGGTATTCCTGAAAGCGGCCCTATGGCGGAAATGCTCAAAAAGCTGCTTGGCAAGAAAGACTAAACTATGAGCGATGTCGTTTATATGTTTGCCATGAGCCTTGATGGCTTCATCGCCAATGATGATGGCAGCTTTGACTGGTTGGAACAGTTTCCGCCAGATGACGGCTTCGGCTTTGATGAGTTCATGGCTGGCATCACCGGCATCGTCATGGGACGCGATACCTTTGATGTGGTTCGTTCTGTTGCGGAATGGCCTTATGGATCACTGCCAGTCGTTGTAGCCACGCATCAAAAATTTGACAATCTGCCAGCAAACACCGCCAGGATGGCTGGTACACCCGATGAACTGCTCGGGAAGTTGAAAGCCATGGGAGCGCATGGCCGCATATGGCTTATGGGCGGTGGCGATCTGGCGCGGCAATTTCTTGATGCTGGCCTGCTTGACATCATCGATATAGGAACTATTCCGGTCATACTGGGAAGCGGCAAACCGGCTTTCAAAAAATCATCACGCCACTGGCTGGATCTGCAATCCGCCAAGGCGCTTCATAACGGCGCCGTGCGCTCAATTTACCGCGTGAAGCGATAAAGGACGAATATCATGGGTTTCAAATGCGGCATCGTCGGTCTGCCGAACGTCGGCAAATCAACGCTTTTCAACGCGCTGACCAAAACAGCCGCCGCACAGGCCGCGAATTATCCGTTCTGCACCATCGAGCCGAATACCGGCGAAGTGGCCGTGCCCGATCCGCGCCAGAGCGAGGTGGCACGCATTGCCGGTTCCAAGGAGATCATCCCGACCCGCATCAACTTCGTCGACATTGCAGGCCTCGTGCGCGGCGCCTCCAAAGGTGAAGGGCTGGGCAATCAGTTTCTTGCCAATATCCGCGAAGTTGACGCCATCGTGCATGTTCTTCGCTGCTTCGAGGATGATGACATCACCCATGTCGAAGGCCGGATCGATCCCGTTTCGGATGCTGAGACTGTCGAAACCGAATTGATGCTGTCCGATCTTGAAAGCATCGAACGCCGCATCGTACAGATCAGAAAGCGTGCGACCGGCAAGGACAAGGAAGCGCTCAGCGTGCTTCCGATCATGGAAAAGGCGCTAGCGCTTCTCCAGAATGGCCAACCTGTCCGCCTGATGCTCAAAGACATTGCGCCGGATGATCTCGCGATCCTCAACGGCCTCAACCTTTTGACATCAAAGCCTGTGCTCTATGTCTGCAACGTCGCCGAAAGCGATGCTGCCAAAGGCAATGCGTATAGCGCCACTGTCGATAAAATGGCTGAGGAGCAGGGCGCGCAAACAGTCATCATCTCCGCGGCCATTGAAGCGGAAGTTGCCCAGCTTCCCGATGATGAAGCCAAGGAATATCTCGACAGCATGAACCTTGAAGAACCGGGCCTCGACCGTCTGATCCGTGCTGGCTACAAGCTTCTGGATCTTATCACCTATTTCACCGCAGGCCCCAAGGAAACCCGTGCCTGGACCATCAAGCGCGGCACCAAGGCGCCAGCCGCCGCCGGTGTCATTCACACCGATTTCGAGCGCGGTTTCATTCGCGCCGCGACGATTTCCTATGAGGATTACGTCAAGTATAATGGCGAGACCGGCGCAAAAGAAGCTGGAAAGTCACGCGACGAAGGCAAGGAATATATCGTCCATGACGGCGATGTGCTGCACTTCCGCTTCAACACCTGATACCATAAGGCCGTTCCATGGAGCGGCCTTTTTCATATTCGGGAGGAGACAGGATTGACTGATCAGACACCGAAGTTAGCCTATGAAGACTTTACGCCGGGGCTGAAACTGCCCTTCGGCCCTCGCATGGTCAGCAAGGAAGAGATCATCGAATTCGCAAGCGAATTTGATCCACAGCCCTTCCACCTCGATGAAGATGCAGGAAAGGCAAGCGTTCTGGGTGGTTTGGCGGCTTCCGGCTGGCATACAATGTCGCTTTTCATGCGCATGATCTGGGAGGCTTATCTCAAAGACTCAACCTCGCAGGGCAGTCCCGGTATCGATTTCAATCGCTGGAAACGTCCGGTTCTGGCAGGCGACACGCTAAGCGGCGTTTCAACCGTTCTTTCGCGACGGCGGTCGAAATCCATGCCACGTGTCGGCTTCCTGACCGTATATAATGAAATCGTCAATCAGCGCGGTGAAGTCGTCTGTGAAACCCAACACACCGCGATGGTTGCCTTGCGCAACCCTGAAGCGCAAGGGGATGTAGCATGAGTTTCCTTGAAGAGCATCTTGGCGAAGAGCACATCATTGGCAGCTACACGTTCAGCGCTGAGGAAATCATTCGTTTCGCATCAAAATTCGATCCGCAACCGTTTCATATGGATAGTGAAGCAGCCAAAAACAGCGTTTTCGGAGGTCTCTGCGCCTCGGGCTGGCATACGACAGCCATCTTCATGAAATTGAATGTCGCTTCTATTGTGGCAGCGACGAAAGACGCGATCGAACGCGGCGAAATACCACCCACTTTCGGCCCCTCGCCGGGGTTTGAAAATCTTAAATGGCTGAAGCCCGTTTTTGCCGGTGATACGATTACCTATAAACGCACCGTCCATGCCGTGCGCCCGCTTACATCACGACCGGGATGGTCGATGCTTTCCATGAGCACATCCGCTTTTAACCAGCATGCAGAAAAGGTGCTCTCCTTCGACAATTCCGCAATGGTGAAACTGCTTTCGTGAATTAGACCCGGCTTCAAATCCGGGCTTTCACTCAATCACCCTCAAATTCGACAAGCGTGCGCACCGGTACACCCAGCGCTTCGAGCTTTTTGCGTCCCCCAAGATCCGGCAGATCGATCACAAAACAGGCCGCAACGATTTCCGCGCCCATCTGCAAAAGCAGTTTTGCGGCAGCCTCCGCGGTCCCGCCCGTGGCAATCAGGTCATCGACCAGAATGACGCGTTCGCCCTTCTCTATGGCATCACGATGCATTTCCATTTCATCAATGCCATATTCAAGACTATAGGCGATGCGAACCGTATCGCGCGGCAGTTTGCCTTTTTTACGGATCGGCACAAATCCAGCCGAGAGCTGGTGCGCTATTGCACCGCCCAGAATAAAGCCGCGTGCTTCGATGCCTGCAACCTTGTCGACCTTGTTGCCGGCATAGGGATAGACCAGTTCGTCCACCGAGCGGCGGAAAGCCTGTGCGTCGCCCATAAGTGTCGTGACATCACGAAACTCTACTCCGGGTTTCGGATAATCCGGAATGGTGCGAATGGCATCCTTTAGACTGGCTTTTAACCCGGA
This sequence comes from Brucella sp. BE17, assembly GCF_039545455.1. Classification (NCBI taxonomy): domain Bacteria; kingdom Pseudomonadati; phylum Pseudomonadota; class Alphaproteobacteria; order Hyphomicrobiales; family Brucellaceae; genus Brucella; species Brucella sp. BE17. The sequence continues at coordinate 1,333,180 of NZ_CP154467.1, forward strand.
GTCCATGAACGTCCCTTTCTACTGGAAAACTATTCGATGCCTTATGTTTTGAGGCGTTGGGTCTTTCAAGCATGATATCGCGTTCACGCCAAGCTTTTTGGCCAAGGAAACAGGCGGCCCACAGGCAAAAGAAAAGGCGCCCAAGGCGCCTTCTCTCGAATGTGTGTCTCAAAGCAGTTTAGTGCTTCACACCCGACCAGATCGAACGCTTGGCAATATAGGTAAGGCCAGCGAACAGAACGAGGAAGATGATAACGCGAAAACCGGTCTGCTTGCGCTGTTCAAGATGCGGCTCTGCAGCCCACATAAGAAACGCCGAAACATCACGTGCATATTGATCGACCGTTTCAGGCGAGCCGTCTTCATAGGACACTGCCTCGTCACTCAACGGTGGTGCCATGGCCAGCGACTTGCCCGCAATGAAATACGGGTTGTAATGCGTGCCTTCAGGAATATGCATGCCTGCTGGCGGCTGTTCGTTATAGCCGGTCAGAAGCGCGTGGATATAATCGGGTCCTGCTTCGGCATATTGCGTGAAAATGTCGAAGATAAAGGTCGGGAAGCCACGTTCAACCGCACGCGCCTTGGCAATCAGAGAAAAGTCCGGCGGAGCCGCACCATTATTGGAGGCAGCGGCTGCCGCTTCATTTGGATATGGTGACGGGAAATAATCCGTCGGAATGGCGTTGCGGGTGAACATTTCGCCATCCGCATTGGGCCCGTCCTGCACTTCATATTCGGCTGCAAAAGCTTTGACCTGATCGGGCGAATAGCCCAGCTCTTCCAGCGAGCGGAAGGCGACCAGTTCCATGGAATGGCAAGCCGAACAGACTTCCTTGTAAACCTTCAAACCGCGCTGAAGCTGGCCCTTGTCATAGGTGCCGAAAGGCCCGGAAAAAGTCCAGCTTTCCTGCTTTGGATGATGGATCGGAAAATGCTCCGGTTCAGCAGCATTTCCGCCTTCCTCAGCCGAGGCACCACCCATGGCAATCCCAAGTGCTACCAACGGAACAAGTCCAAGGGCAGCGAAACTCTTGAGGATGTTTTTCATTGTTACGTCCTTCATCTCTCGCTGTCAGGCCTTGATTTCCACAGGGGTAATCTCGGACTTGCCATGGCTCTTTTCCAGAACTGCTTCGGTGATCGAGTTCGGCAGACGCTTCGGCTTCTCGATCAGACCGATAACCGGCATGATGATCAGGAAGAAGGCGAAATAATAAAGCGTTCCGATCTGCGCCATGAAGACATAGGAGCCTTCTGCCGGACGCGATCCAAGCCAGCCGAGGAAGATGGCATTGACCACGAACAGCCAGAAGAACAGCTTGAACCACGGACGGTAAACAGCAGAGCGAACCTTCGATGTATCGAGCCATGGCACGACAAAAAGAATGGCGATGGAACCGAACATGGTCAGAACGCCGCCAAGCTTGGAATCGATCGGGCCGATATTGAAGGTGATGGCTCGCAGCATGGCGTAGAAGGGCAGGAAGTACCATTCGGGCACGATGTGCGAAGGCGTCTTCAGCGAGTCAGCCGGGATATAGTTATCGGCGTGACCAAGGTAGTTCGGCATATAGAAGACGAAATAGGCGAAGAACACGAAGAAGACCAGTGCACCGAACGCATCCTTGATGGTTGCATAGGGCGTAAAGGACAGTGTGTCGGTTTCCGACTTGACTTCAATACCGGTCGGATTGGTCTGGCCGGTGACGTGCAGCGCCCACACATGCAGGATCACAACGCCGACAATCATGAACGGCAGCAGGTAATGCAGCGAGAAGAAGCGGTTGAGCGTTGGATTATCGACCGCGAACCCACCGAGCAGAAGCTGCTGGATCGGCTCCCCGATCACCGGAAAGGCCGTGAAGAAGCCGGTGATAACGGTGGCTCCCCAAAACGACATCTGCCCCCAGGGCAGAACATAGCCCATGAAGGCAGTCGCCATCATGAGAAGGAAAATTACAACGCCTAAAATCCACAGCAACTCGCGCGGTGCCTTGTAGGAACCGTAGTAAAGACCGCGTGCGATATGAAGATAAACGGCGATGAAGAAGAACGAAGCACCATTGGCATGCATGTAGCGCAGGAGCCAGCCGGAATTGACGTCGCGCATGATCTTTTCGACCGAATGGAACGCGAGGCCCGTATCGGCGGCATAATGCATGGCCAGAACGATACCGGTCAGAAGCTGCGAAATGAGCATGAAGCTCAAAATACCGCCAAAGGTGTACATGTAATTGAGGTTACGCGGCGTCGGATAGGCAACGAAAGAATCGTAGACCAGGCGCGGCAAGGGAAGCCGCGAGTCCACCCATTTTTCGATGCCGGTCGTCGGCGTATATGTGGAGTGTCCACCACTCATATTATCTCTCCCCGAGACCTGTTTCAGCCGATCCTGATGACCGTATCGGAAGTGAATGCAAATTGCGGAATGTGCATGTTTTCCGGTGCCGGACCGCTGCGGATACGACCGGACGTGTCATAGGTCGAGCCATGGCAAGGACAGAACCAGCCACCGAACGAACCAGCTTCACCCAGCGGCACGCAACCCAGATGGGTGCAGACGCCGATCATGACGATCCAGTTTTCCTTGCCCTCACCTGCCGAGCGGGCAAGGTCAGTTGCTTCTGCGTCCGTTGCAAGATTGGCGTTACGGGCGTTGGTGTCCTTCAGGTCACCCATCGCGGTCGCCTTGGAATCGTCCACTTCCTTGGCCGTGCGGTTTCGAATGAAGACCGGCTTACCGCGCCATTTCACGGTCAGCGATGCACCTTCCGTGAGAGAAGAAACGTCAACTTCAATGGAAGCTGCCGCCAATGTCGAAGCGTCGGGCCGCATCTGGTCGATAAACGGCCATGCCAGACCGCCTACACCAACCACACCTGCCATTCCCGTCGCAATATACAGAAAATCACGCCGTGTCGGCTCAGCCGTGTCGTGTGCGCTCACGTGCCAGCTCCCTTGTAAACTGCATGTTCAATTGAATTCTCCCCTCGTCCGCATTTGCACTTACGCGAAAGCGCTCCCGCAAGTGCTGCAGGACGAAATTCCCTCTGTTCCACTATCCGATTTAGGCGTGTAAAAATCGCTTGTCCAGACATCAAGTTCCTATGACGGCACCATGTCGCAGGCTGATTTGGCTGTCTATTCCAGCAATTACCCAACAAAAAGACGGCCCGCTAAAAACGGGCCGTCAATATGCGGTTCTTATAGCGATAGGGGCGCTATCCACCACATGCTACTTTACAATCGGATCCTCGGAGAGGTCGTCAAAGCCTAAGAAGCCGCCGGATTGTCGCGCCCAAAGTCCGGCATAAATGCCGCCCTGCGCCACCAGTTCCTCATGCGTGCCATCCTCAACGATACGGCCCTGATCCATCACGATAAGACGATCAAGAGCCGCAATGGTGGAAAGACGATGCGCAATAGCAATCACCGTTTTGCCTTCCATCAGCGTGTTGAGACTGTCCTGAATGGCAGCTTCCACTTCCGAATCGAGTGCGGATGTTGCCTCGTCCAGAATAAGGATCGGTGCATCCTTCAGCATCACCCGCGCGATAGCGATACGCTGGCGTTGACCACCCGAAAGCTTGACGCCACGCTCGCCCACATGCGCCTCAAGCCCTGCCCGCCCTTTGAGGTCGGTTAGTTGCGGAATGAACTGATCCGCCTGCGCAAGTTTGATCGCACGCGCCAGCATGTCTTCGCTCGCATCGGGCCTGCCATACATTATGTTTTCACGCACGGTTCGATGCAGAAGCGACGTGTCCTGCGTCACCATGCCGATATTGGCACGCAGCGAATCTTGCTGGACCTTGGCAATATCCTGTCCATCAATCAGAACCCGACCCTGTTCAAGATCATAAAAGCGCAGAAGCAAATTTACCAATGTGGACTTGCCTGCGCCCGACCGTCCGACCAGTCCCACTTTCTGGCCAGCCGGAATTTTGAGCGTAAGATTTTCCAGAACACCCTTGCCCTTGCTATAGTGGAAGCCGACCCGGTCGAAATCGAGCTCACCTTTTGCGACATGCAATGCTGGTGCGTTGGGCTGATCTACCACCTGATGGGCGCGGGAAATCGTGGTGATACCGTCTTCAACGGTACCGATATTTTCAAACAGCGCCGACATTTCCCACATGATCCATTGCGACATGCCGTTCAAACGCAACACCAGACCGATTGCAACCGCGACCGCACCGATGGAAACCGCCTCATTGATCCACAGCTCAATGCCAAGCGCACCAACTGCAAACAACAACAAGCAATTGGAAAAATAGAGCGTGAAATGAAATTTTGTGATGAGCCGCATTTGGCTGTGCACGGTGCCCAGAAAAATATCCAGACTTTCGCGGACATAGCTCTCTTCCCGGCTTGAATGCGAAAAAAGCTTGACCGTTGCGATATTCGTGTAGCTGTCGACAATACGGCCCGTCATGGTAGAACGCGCGTCGGCCTGATCGCTAGAGACCAGCCGAAGCCGCGGAATGAAAACGCGCAACAGGATGATATAAACCACCAGCCAGACGGCAAAGGGGATCATCAGGCGCAGATCAGCGGACGCAGCGATGAACAGCGTACCAGCAAAATAAACGATGACGTAATTGAGAACGTCGAGAACTTTCATCACCGTTTCGCGCACAGCGAGCGCGGTCTGCATCAGCTTGGTCGAAATACGGCCCGCGAATTCGTCCTGAAAAAACGCCATCGACTGGCGGATGAGATAGCGGTGCATCAGCCAGCGCACCCGCATCGGATAATTGCCGAGCAAGGTCTGATGAATGATCAGCGAATGGGCCAGCACCACCCCCGGTAAAATCACCAGTACCACACCCGCGATCAGCGCCAGACGCCAGCCCTCATTGCTCAAAAACGTCTCACGCGACTGGCTGGAAAGCCAGTCGACGATATTGCCCATGAAAGCGAAAAGCGAAACTTCGATGATGGCGATCAGGGTGGTGAAAATCGCCATGCCGATGATCCACGGCCATGCGCCACGGGTGTAATAAAGGCAGAAGGCCACCAGCCCGCGCGGTGGTTCACGCGGGGGCTCTTCTGGATAGGGTGCTAAGCGTTCTTCAAACCATCTAAACATGGCGCCCCTTTTAGACAGACCTTCACGCCTTGTGAAGATAAAACCAGAACATAACAGGAATATTTTTGTGATCGATTGCAGCAGTCACCCTTGCGATCACAGCTGTTTCGCGCTACCCGCACCATATGGATTTGCGCGTCGCCCTTTACCAGCCCGATATTCCCGGCAATACGGGAACAATCTTGCGCATGGCTGCATGCTTGGGCTTTACTGTCGATCTGATTGAGCCTGCCGGTTTTGATATTTCTGACCGTGCGCTGAAACGTGCAGGTATGGATTATACCGAACAGGCAGCGCTGGTGCGCCATTCGGACTGGAAGGAATTTGAGAACTGGCGTGCGCAAAGCGGGCGCCGGATCGTGCTGCTTTCCACAAAGGGCGGCGTGGCCTATACTGATCATCAATTTCAGGCAAACGACATTCTTTTGTTCGGACGCGAATCCGCCGGTGTACCCGATGCGGTTCATGACAGCGCCGATGCGCGCTTGCTGATACCTATGATGCACGGCGCACGCTCGCTCAATCTGGCAGTCACCGTTGCGATGACAATCGGCGAAGCCATGCGGCAGACGCGAAGTTTCAATCAGCGCTCGGCAGACGTCGCATCGTAAACTCGATCACATCGTCGGGGCGCTCGCACCAGCTTTCGATCTCGGTCCAGTAAGCGGATTTTGGGAAGGTATTAAACCATTCCCGGGCCTTTTCGCGCGCCGCCTGACGTGGGAGTGTAAAAGTCTCGCGGATAAAACCGTCACGTGGCATTCGCCCGTTTTTCGCACGGCTCTTCTCAAGCTGCTTGCGCAGGCCATCAAGCGGTGGACGGGGCGGTGCTGCTGCCATGCGGGCCTCCCGGCAAGCCGAAAGCGTGAATATTCCGGCCTTTCAGCCGGTAAAGATAGGCAAATGCACGCATAAAGACGAGTCTTTTCTTGTGCGCGGCATTCGTGCATGCAACTGAATAAGTTCTTCATACTTTGCGTCCATAGTCACTTTTTAAGCTAGCGATGGTGATTTAAACGATCTGCCCTGACGGCACATTTCGTGCACGGCCATCCGGTAAATCGCGCCGAGAGGAAACGAAAATGCAACGCGACGACATTCCCGCGATTATCCCGCACGATATCGAGGACAAAAAGCAGCAAGCCCAACACTGGTTCGAAGAATTGCGCGATCGGATTTGCGGCTCCTTCGAACAACTTGAAGACGAATTGCAAGGCCCCCTTGGCGATCGCGAACCGGGGCGTTTCGTGCGTACGCCCTGGCAGAAGGACGAGGGAAATGGCGGCGGAGGCGTTATGTCGATCCTCAATGGCCGCGTTTTTGAGAAAGTCGGCGTTCATGTCTCGACTGTCCATGGCGAGTTCTCACCCGAATTTCGCGGACAAATACCCGGGGCAGAAGAAGATCCACGCTATTGGGCCAGCGGGATATCCCTGATCGCCCATCCCCAGAACCCCAACGTACCGGCCGTTCATATGAACACGCGCATGGTCGTGACAACGCGGCAATGGTTCGGCGGTGGTGCCGACCTCACGCCGGTGCTAGACAACCGGCGTACGCAAGAAGACCCGGACACACTGGCTTTCCATAAGGCTTTCAACTTCATTTGCGAGAAGCATAAAGATATTGTCGATTATCAGCGTCTCAAGGACTGGTGCGACGAGTATTTTTTCCTGCCCCATCGTGACGAGCCGCGCGGAACGGGCGGCATATTCTACGACTGGCTGCATTCGTCGGAGGAAAAAGGCGGCTGGGATACCGACTTCGCCTTCACAAGGGATGTCGGACGCGGATTTTCCGTGGTCTATCCGCATCTGGTACGCCAGAACTTCAACAAGGATTGGACCGACGCCGACCGCCACGAACAGCTTGTGCGCCGTGGCCGCTATGTCGAATTCAATCTGCTCTATGATCGCGGTACGATTTTCGGCCTCAAGACCGGCGGCAATGTAAACTCCATTCTCTCGTCCATGCCGCCTGTGGTGAAATGGCCATAGAGCATGTCTCTCAAAAGCGGTGCGGTTTTGGGAGACATGCGACATGCTTTAAGTGACGAGGCGGGGAATATCCCCGCCTTTTTATGCTCCGGCCACTTTATGGCTTTGGCTGATTGCGGAGCTTTTCGGCTTCCGCATAGAACTTCTTTTCCCACTCATTGTGGTTATCCAGCCCCTCCTTGATAAAGGGCGTGAAGATGGCAAGGTTCATCAGGCACCAGTTGACGAAACGCGCCGGGAATTTCAGCGGCTTTACGAAATCGACAAACAGGACCACGCGTGTCTCATCCGAATGGTTCCATGCCTCATGCTCATAGGCATCGTCGAAAATTAGCACCTTGCCCTCATGCCAATGGCAGACTTCCTTGTCGACGCGTATGGCCAACTTGTCGTTGGGTTCCGGCACGATCAGCCCCAGATGCAGGCGCAGCACACCATTATAGGGGCCGCGATGCGGCGGCAGGTGCTTGCCCGGCTCGAAAATCGAGAACATCGCCGTGGTCAGACCCGGTATCTTGTTGACGATGCGCCATGTCTCCGGGCAGGCTTTGATATTCTGTTCCGACTTCACACCAAATCCGAGCAGGAAAAAGGTCTTCCAGCGATTGTCTGTCGAGATCGTCTTCACATCAGTCGAAATATCTTGAAAAGATGGAAGCTCGCTCTGACGCAAAAGAATGGTATCGAGTTCCTTGCGGATCGCCGGCCATTCCTTCTCTATCTCAGCGGACCAGGGAAAAGTCGCATTGTCATAAACCGGTGGATTGCCCAGCTTGGCATATTTCAGATTGAGGCTCTCCGCCCACGAGACAATCCCCATGAAAAAACGGGTGATCTTGCTCGGACGATCCATGGCCGCAAGGCCTTCGGTGCCGAATTTTTGTTGCGGACCCAACTCTTGCTGCGGTACGGCGACCGTCTGGTCTTCTCGGGACGTATCAGTATTAGACATTATCAGGCTCTCTTAAATCGGCACAGGCAAACCCCAGCCATCAATGGATGAAAATACGGCTGAAATTTTCAGGCAAGCCTTCAGCTCTTCATTTTATGGTGATCAAGTTTTAGCAGAAGTGCGGCACGGTCAAGGCTAAAACCGGAGTCGATCCAGAAAGTTTCAAGCCGCCGCAATTCCTCACCCAGAACCGCGCCTTTTTCCATTCCCAGCTCCAGCAAATCACCACCTGTGACAGGAAAAACTGGCGCATCATAGTTTTCTGCAGTTTCAAGCAATCGTGCAAACCCGCCAGCACGAATCATCGCATTGTCGCTGCCGGGCGCGTCCTGACGAGCGCCAGCATAAGCCAGACGAATACGATCAATAACGGCCTGCTTGCTGCCGCGATAGATGATTTTCTTGAGCGCCTGTTCCGAAAGCTCAGGCAGAATTGCATCTGCCCTTCCCCACGCCTCTAATCGCGCCCGCTCGGCATTCGACATTTTAAGCCGCTTGCCCATGGATTCCAGACGAACGGCATCAGGCGGCACGATGCTTTGAAGCCGCAACAATGCATCCGTCTGCCAGCCGAGATCGCTTTCTGTACGCACCAAGCCGTGAATGGCATCGATGCCCCATTTTTCGCTTTCCGGCAAAATTGTCGTCAGAACGCCCGCCTGCCGCATCCACAACAGCGCGCGCGAAGGATCGGGGGCAGAGAGCAGCTTTTTCAGCTCAGCCCACACCCGTTCACTCGAAAGCTGGGCGAGGCCATCCTTCAATCTCGCACTGGCGCGCAGCCCCTGGGCCTCGGGGCGCCCTGAACCGTACCAGGCAAAAAAGCGGAAAAACCGCAAGATACGCAGATAATCCTCGCGAATACGCTGCTCCGCGTCGCCAATAAAGCGCAAGGTTCGCGTCTCGATATCTGCCATGCCACCGACGGTGTCGATGACGGTTCCGTCCGCTTTGGCATAAAGCGCGTTAATGGTGAAATCACGCCGCTGCGCATCCGCTTCCCAATCAGTGCCGAAAGCCACTTTGGCATGGCGCCCATCGGTTTCGATATCATGGCGCAGCGTCGTCACTTCAAAGGGCGTTCCCTTCACCACCACCGTCACCGTGCCATGCTCGATGCCGGTCGGCACTGTTTTAAAACCCGCTTCTTGAGACAGTCGCACCGTTTCCTGCGGCACATGTGTGGTCGCCACATCGATGTCGTCAACGGGCGTGCCAAGCAGCGTGTTGCGCACAGCTCCCCCGACCACACGCACCTCACCGCCTTCGCGGTTGAGAGTGTCAAACAGCGCCTGTAGCGGGCGCCCTTTCAGCCAGTCGGCACGGTCTGCAATATTGATTGTCTCGCTCAAACATAGAGCCTTTCATAAAGTCCGCGAATGATCCCTGCGGTTATCCCCCAGATGAATCGCTCCTGATAGGGCATGGCGTAATAAAACCGTTCCTTGCCGTTGAACAGCCTGCTTTCGCGCCGATGATTGGCCGGGTTCATGAGAAAAGAAAGCGGCACCTCGAATATATCCGCAACTTCGTCAGGGTTGAGGCGAAGATCGAGCGGCGTATTGACCACCGCCAGCACCGGTGTGATCGAAAAACCGCTTCCGGTCAGATAGCGCGGCATGTGGCCAACGATTTCGGCCTGTTTTTCAATCAGCCCGATTTCCTCATTGGCTTCGCGCAATGCCGCCTTTTCAGCCGTGCCATCCTGCGGATCGATCGCACCGCCCGGAAAGGCGATCTGGCCGGAATGCTTGCGTAAACTATCGGCGCGGCGCGTCAGCAACACCGTCGCTTCGTTCCCATGATCGACCACCGGCACCAACACCGCCGCGTCGCGCATTTTTGCACTCACCATGGCCTGTGTGAACTCGGGATTGAGCACATGATCGCCAGTAATGCCATGATCGACAGGCGGCCTGCGGCGCACGCGGCTTGCAAAATCGCTGGCAGAAAACGCCGCCTGAAATGGCATTCTTTCCATCATTTCAGGGCTGCCTCCAGCGCCTCAACCGGCATGATCGCAAAGACTTCACCATGCGAGCGCACGGCAAACACCATTGTGCCGTCCATCTCGATTTCTTCGCCAAGCGCCACGAGATCGTACATGACGGATCGTGCAAGCAAGGCCTCCAGCCGCCCGCGCACATTCACATATGGTTTCAAGCCGCCGCTCGACTGCTCAACGACGAAGCGCAAGCGGTGCTCAGCATCCGCTTCGACCACATCACCGACATTGGTACGAAAGGTGAGTTTTTGCTCAGCCCCCTCGCCTGAAACCTGCATTTCGACGGCAATAAAGGGCGCATCCTCGACCCGGATGCCGATCTTCTCGACCGGTGTCACCAGATAGGTTTTACCGTCTTCATCCTTGCGCAGAACGGTGGAAAAAAGCCGTACCAGTTGTTTGCGGCCAATGGGCGTACCCATGTAAAACCATGTGCCATCGGCCTTGATTTCCATGTCGAGATCGCCACAAAATTCCGGGTTCCAGTTTTCGACCGGCGGAATTTTGCGGATCGTTGCCGATGGATTGGCCTGCGCGTCTTCCTGCGCCCGCGCAATCAGCGCTTCCAGTCCGCGCGCATCCTCGACGCTATATCGCGAAGTTTGCGGCTTCAATTTGCCATCGGGGGTGCTTTTTATCATCCGACTCGGTTATTCCTGATGAAACGACGTAAAGTCATGAAATAGTCAACCTTTCACGGCTTGTCAGTATATATGCGATTTATAAGGCAGTTCCGCCAGAGCGTTTGTCAAAGCACTTACCCAGGCACCACTTGATTGCGAGGTTCCCATGAGCGTCATCGTCACGCCCGAGACACAAAACGCGGAGCAGATCGTCGCCGAGGCCGAAAAGGCACTCGCTGATATAGCACGGATCAGGGAAAGTGTCGGAACTGTCATTTTCGGGCAGGAAAGCGTGATCGAGCGCACGCTGGTCGCGGTTCTGGCGGGTGGTCACGCGCTGCTGGTTGGCGTTCCCGGCCTTGCCAAGACAAAACTTGTCGAAACGCTTGGCATCGTGCTCGGTCTTTCCGGACAGCGCATCCAGTTCACGCCCGATCTCATGCCCTCCGACATTATCGGCTCGGAAGTCATGGAACAGGATGGCGATGGCCGCCGCTCGTTCCGTTATCTCAAAGGACCTATCTTCGCGCAGCTTTTGATGGCCGACGAGATCAACCGCGCAAGCCCACGTACGCAATCGGCGCTTTTGCAGGCCATGCAGGAATATCACGTCACGGTTGCAGGCCAGCGCTATGATCTGCCGGCCCCCTTCCATGTTCTCGCCACGCAAAACCCGCTGGAGCAGGAAGGCACTTACCCATTGCCCGAAGCGCAGCTCGACCGTTTTTTGATGCAGATCGATATTTTATACCCGGAACTGGACGCCGAAAGGCGCATCCTGCTTGAAACCACAGGCGCGTCTGAAGCCAAGCCCTATGCGATCCTTGATGCAGACAGGCTCCGGCAGATGCAGGCGCTTGTGCGCCGCATGCCGGTGCCTGAAAATGTGGTCGAAGCGATCCTGAAACTCGTTCGCGCGGCACGTCCCGATGCCGATAACGAGCACGCCAAAAAACATATTGCCTGGGGGCCAGGACCACGTGCCAGTCAGGCATTGATGCTTTGTGCGCGTGCGCGTGCGCTTTATGACGGTCGCCTCGCACCATCCGTGGATGATGTGAAGGCGTTGGCCGAACCGGTGCTCCAGCATCGCATGGCGCTCAATTTTGCCGCCCGCGCCGATGGCATGCATGTGCGCGGTGTCATTGCCAATCTGGTCAAGGCAGTTCTCTGATGGCAATCGGCACGCAGGTTTCAACCGCAGATCGCAAGGATGTGCTTGCCCGTGCGCGTGCACGCGCTGCCGCCATTCCCGATCTATTGGTCGAGGCACGGCGTGTCGTCAACACCGTCATGAATGGCTGGCATGGGCGCCGCAGGCGCGGTCCGGGCGAAAATTTCTGGCAGTTCCGGCCCTATGTCGATGGTGAATCGCTGGCGCAAATCGACTGGCGCAGATCAGCGCGTGACGACCATACCTATGTGCGGGATCGCGAATGGGAATCGGCGCATACCGTGTGGCTCTGGTCAGATTTTTCACCTTCCATGCTTTATCGTTCCGAACTTGCGTCCGTCTCCAAGGAAGAGCGTTCTCTGGTCATCTTGCTCGCACTGGCCGAACTTCTGTCACGCTCGGGCGAACGCATTGCCTTTCCGGCCTTGCTGCAACCTTTTTCCGCCCGCAATGGCGCGGAACGGCTTGCCAGCGCCCTGATGCATGAAGCGTCCAACCATCAACCATTGCCGCAAACCGACCCCGTCCGCCGCTTTTCCGATATCGTGCTGATATCCGATTTTCTGCATCCATTCGATGAATTGAATCAGTTTCTCGATCGTCTTGCGCAACGCGGTGTGCGGGCGCATCTGGTGGAAGTGGCCGATCCGGCGGAAGAAACCTTTCCCTATGCGGGACGAACCGAATTTCGCGATCCTGAAACAGGCGCAACGCTTGTGGCAGGACGCGCTGAAACCTATGCCGAGGATTATCGCCGCCTTTATAGCGCACGCCGTGACACGCTTTCTGATTTCTGCAAGCGACTGGGCTGGAGCTATCATGTGCACCGCACCGACCGCCCGGCCACACAGCTGCTCTCGCGCCTGCATGATGCATTAAGCGCATCCGGCAATGTTGCCAGACAGAGAGGCGCGGCCACATGAATTTCCTGCCGCTTGCTTTCGGCTCGCCATTGCTTCTTGCCGGCCTTGCAGCACTTCCGGTCATCTGGTGGCTGTTGCGCATGACGCCCCCGCGCCCGCAGCAGGAAAGCTTCCCGCCCTTTCGTATTCTGGCCGAAATTTTCAAGCGCGAGGAAGTGCCGTCCAAAAGCCCATGGTGGATGACGCTGCTGCGCCTGATGATCGCGGCCCTCGTCATTCTCGCGTTGGCATCGCCCATCTGGAATCCGCGCCCTGCCCCCATTTCCGGTGATGGCTCTTTGGCCATCGTCATCGATAATGGCTGGGCCGCAGCCGAGGACTGGCCGCAACGGGTTGCGGCCGCTCAAAAGCTCATCGATGACGCAAATACTTCCGATGCACCGATCTATATCGTCGGTACAGCGGAAGCCGCCAATGCCGAGATCGGCCCTTATGACGCTATTCGCGCCACCGAGCGTTTGCAGGCGATGCAGCCGCGCCCGCTCCCCGTTGATCGCAAGGCAGCACTTGAACGGCTGGTCAAAAGCGCCCCGCAGGATGAAAAAATCCGCCTCGCTTTGATGAATGACGGGCTTGCTGCCCCCGGGGATACGGAGAATTTTGCCGAACTCGACAAAAGCGGTCGCCTTGCCTCCGTGCTTTGGTATGGAGCGGATTTAAGCCGCGTTTTTGCACTCACCAGCATCGCCAACAAGGCCGACAATCTGGAAGTCCATGCCATTCGTCCCGAGGGCACAAGCACCCCGCGTACGCTGAGCGCAGCAGCCTATGACGACAAGGGACGCCGTATTGCCGAGGCTCCCCTCAGCTTTGCACTCGGCAGTGCCGAAGGCTTGGCGCGTTTCAATCTTCCGGTCGAATTGCGCAATGATTTCAGACTGATCCGCGTCGATAGCGCGGCACAGGCAGGGGCCGCGCGTCTGATCGATGCAGGCTCCGAGCGCCGCACCATCGGGCTGATTTCCAGTGGCGATGGCGATCTGGCGCAGCCGCTGCTTACGCCGCTGCATTATATTTCGCGGGCGCTCTCGCCCTATGCCAATCTGATCGAACCGCGCTCCGCTGATCTGCTGCAATCGGTGCCGGAACTGCTCAATGCCAAACCTTCCATGCTCATCATGGCGGATATCGGGACCCTGCCGCAACCGGTCAGCGAAAAGATCGCCAAATGGATCGAGGACGGCGGCACGCTGGTGCGTTTTGCAGGCCCCCGGCTTGCCGGAGCCAGTGACAATGATACGCTGCTGCCGGTTCAGCTTCGCAAGGGCGAACGCGCACTTGGCGGCTCGCTGTCATGGTCGGAACCACAACAGCTGCGCGCGTTTCCACTCAATAGCCCGCTTGCCGGACTGGCCGTACCAGAAGATGTGAACGTCACGCGGCAGGTGCTGGCTGAACCGTCTTTCGATCTCAACGACAAGACTTTTGCAGTGCTTGCGGATGGCACGCCCCTTGTGACAGGTGAACAGCGCGGGCACGGCAATCTGGTTCTGTTTCATATTTCACCCGATGCATCATGGTCTACGCTGCCGATTTCAGGCTCCTTCGTGGAAATGTTGCGCCGTATCGTATCGCTTTCGCAGCGCAGCGATGCCCAGAATGATCAGGAGACGGTCTCCCTGCCCCCGTTCCAGCTTTTGTCGGCGTCCGGTACGCTTATACCGCCAACCCCGGAAGCCAGACCACTGATCGTGGAACGTGGAAAACAGCCCACCGTCAGCATCAACACGCCGCCTGGTTTTTACGGCAATGAAGACGGCTTGAAGGCTCTCAACATCATTGAAGACAGTAATACCAAGCTGGAGCCGATCCAGCAGCCCGCATTTTCTGTTGGTGTAACCACGACCTCCTACACCGAAGATCAATCGATCCCGCTCGCCGGTCCGTTTTTTGCCAGCGCCGCCATTCTGCTGGCGCTCGACACGCTTTTGATGCTGTGGCTGCGCGGGGCTTTGCGTCGCCGGATCAGAACCCGCACCAAAGCGGCCAGTCTTGCTCTGCTTGTTCTGACGGGAGCCGCATTCGGCATCATGCCCCATGGCATCGACCATGCGGCAGCACAGGAGCAGGTGCATGATGACAGCAAGCCGGGCGATGAGGCCATCATCAATGCTGTCTCGCAAACGCATCTCGCCTATGTCATCACCGGCAATGCCGAGATCGACAACATCAGCAAGGCGGGGCTGAGAGGGCTCAATTTTGCACTGACCGACAAGACCGCGCTTGAGCCCGGCGATGTGATCGGGGTCGATCCGGCCAAGGACGAGTTGTCCTTTTATCCGCTTATTTACTGGCCGATCGCCCCGGACGGCACGATGCCAAGTCCTGAAGCCATCGCCAAGGTCGACGCCTATATGCAGCAGGGCGGCACCGTGCTTTTTGATACCCGCGATCAGTTGCAGTCCGGCGCAAGTCTTGACCCTGCCACATCACCGGCCAACCAGCGGCTGCGCGCGATACTTGATGATATGAACGTGCCGCCACTGGAGCCGGTTCCGGACGATCATGTCCTTACCAAATCCTTCTTCATCATGCCGGAATTTCCGGGCCGCTATCAGGGCAGTCCGCTCTGGGTGGAGGCAACTACTCCCAACACGGCACAGCAGGATCGCCCAGTACGCACCGGCGATGGCGTGACGCCAATCATGATCACCGCAAACGATCTGGCAGGCGCTTGGGCCGTGGATGATCAGGGCAATCCGCTTCTTCCCACCGTGCCAAACGATCCGATGCAGCGCATCTATGCCATGCGTGGCGGCGTCAATATCGTCATCTATATGCTCACCGGCAATTATAAATCCGATCAGGTCCATGTTCCGGCCCTGCTTGAAAGATTAGGTAATTGAGGAGGCGGACATGAATATCGCATTCGAGCCGTTTCTCCCGCTCCCATGGTTGGTTGCAATTCTGGTGCCGTTGGCGCTGCTGGTGCTGGCGACGCTTGTCTTGAGCATGCGTGGCGGTCTGATCCGTCTTCTGGCCGCCTCAGCCCTTGCGCTGGCATTGTTTAACCCGGTTGTCATCAGCGAAGAACGCGAGCCTTTGAAAAGCGTGGTCGCCCTGGTGGTGGATCGCAGCCAAAGCCAGGAATTAGGCGAGCGGCGAGCGGATACCGATGCGGCACTCAAAGCCGTTCAAGACCAACTCGCCAGCATGCCGCAATTCGAAACACGGCTGGTTGAAGCGGCCAAACCGGACGAAAACAACGATGGATATGCGACACAGCTGTTTGCGCCGCTGGCGCGCGCGCTTGTCGATGTGCCTCCGAGCCGGGTGGCCGGGGCTATCATGATCACCGATGGGCAGGTGCATGACATTCCCGCCACAAAAAACGCGCTTGGTTTTGATGCGCCGTTGCACGCACTTGTCACAGGTAAGCCAGATGAATTCGACCGCCGCATACGTTTCAACAAGGCGCCGCGCTATGGCATCAGCGGCAAGCCGCTGGAAATGTCCTTCACCGTCATTGATGAAGGCAAGAGCCTCGGCAGCACCGCTGCGGTTGAAATACGTGTCAACGGCACGGTCGTCAGCACCGAGCAAGCCCGCATCGGGCAGGAAACATCTGTCACCATCGAACTGCCGCGTGCCGGCGTCAATATTGTCGAGATTACCACGCCGACCCTTCCCGGCGAGGTGACGGATAACAATAACCGCGCCGTTGCAACCATTGACGGCATTCGTGAAAATCTGCGTGTGCTGCTCGTCTCGGGCGAGCCGCATAATGGCGAACGAACATGGCGCAATCTGCTCAAATCCGATGCATCGGTCGATCTGGTCCACTTCACCATTCTGCGCCCACCCGAAAAGCAGGATGGCACGCCGATCAATGAACTTTCGCTGATTGCCTTCCCGACACGCGAACTCTTTGTCGATAAGGTCAACGAATTCGATCTTATCATTCTCGACCGCTATCAGCATCGCGATGTGCTGCCGCTGCTCTATTACGATTACATCGCGCAATATGTGGAAAATGGCGGCGCATTGCTGATCGCAGCTGGACCCGAATATGCGAGCGAAATGTCGATTGCTCGCACACCGCTTTATAGCGCTCTCCCTGCCATGCCGACCGGCGAAGTGACGGAAAAGGCGTTTTATCCACGCCTCACCACACTTGGTAAGCGCCATCCGGTGACGCGCGGCCTTGATGGTAGCGAGCAGGAGCCGCCACACTGGAGCCGCTGGTTCCGCACCATTGATGTTAGCCCGCCGCAAGGCGAAACGGTGATGAGTGGCGCGGACAACAAGCCGCTTCTGGTTTTACGCCGCGCAGGCAAAGGCAGGGTCGGCATGTTCCTGTCCGACCAGGGCTGGCTCTGGGCGCGTGGTTTTGAAGGCGGCGGTCCTTATGCCTCGCTTTATCGCCGCATCGCGCACTGGCTAATGCAGGAACCGGAACTGGAAGAAGAAGCGCTGACGGCCAGCGGAAGCGGACGCACTTTGTCCATCCGCCGCCAGACCATGGGTGACAATCCGGGGCAAGCC
This sequence comes from Brucella sp. BE17, assembly GCF_039545455.1. Taxonomy (NCBI): domain Bacteria; kingdom Pseudomonadati; phylum Pseudomonadota; class Alphaproteobacteria; order Hyphomicrobiales; family Brucellaceae; genus Brucella; species Brucella sp. BE17. Next base: position 1,350,434 of record NZ_CP154467.1, read on the forward strand.
ACCGTGACCACGCCTTCAGGCGAGACGCTCTCTGTCGACCTGGCGCAAGGAAAGCCGGGGCTTTTTGAAGGTGCACTTACAACCGACGAGATCGGAATTTTCCGTGTTCAAAATGGCGATAAGGAAGCGCTCGCCCATGTTGGCCCGGTTGATGCACCAGAATTTACCGACAGCATTTCAACGACGGATCGGCTAGCGCCTCTGGCGCAGGCAAGCGGCGGGTCCGCGCGTCGATTGCATGAAAGTACGGAAAGCTCTGTCAGCACTCCGACCATCACTGCGGTCAGTGCAGGCCGCGTGGCTCACGGCAATAGCTGGATCGGTTTGCGAGAGACAACTGACACCGCGCTTAAAAGCGTGCACCGCTTGCCGCTCTTTTCAGGCCTCTTGGCGCTTGCGGCTCTGCTCATGATTTTTGGCGGCATGTGGTATCGTGAAGGACGCTAATTAGACCTTATTGGCATGACGCATCATGCCGCTGACTCCATTGAGTGCGCCCGGCACCAGTTCACAGGCCAGCATACGGCGTGGATCAACGGGTGCCGGCATGACCATGGAACCAGGCGTCACCATGCGAAAACCGAACGGCGCGTAATAAGGCTCATCTCCCACCAGTACCACCAGCCCATGGCCCGCCTTTGTGGCGGCATTGAGCGCCATACGCATCAGCGTCTTGCCGATACCGCGGTTTTTCCATTCCGTGCGCACGGCAAGCGGCCCAAGCAAAAGCGCGGGCGTGGTTCCGATTACCACCGGAGTCAAACGCACCGACGCCACGACAACGCCGCCCATGAGCGCAACAAAGGAAAGATTCTGCTCGTGCGGCCCGCCTTCGCGGATGAAATGCGCGGCACGGGCGAAACGCCCGGGTCCAAAGGCCTGCGCATTGATAGCTTCGATTTCAATATCATGCGCGGGATTTTCCTGCGCGTAGGTCAGTTCAAGCTGCTGCATAGGACTGGATCGCAATATAGAGACACTCGGGATGATTGCATGGGATAGAACCGCGCCTTTTGCGCAGTTATTTTTTCATCGTCGAAGGATGAAAGACATTCCCATGATCAAAGCCTCCTCTGGGCCAGAGATTTTCCGGCGCGTTTCGGAGGCTCCATACCACCAAATCGGTAAGTCGTAAATGTATTTCTTTCAAATTGGCACAAGCGAGTTGCCGATTTGATAGAGTGACGCAGTGTTCAGTCCTTCGATGGCTGTCGAATTCTCCGTTGTGCTCTATGTTCACATAAAAGGAGATAGCAACATGGGACTTTTGGTCGATGGCAAATGGCAGGATGTCTGGTACGATACCAAGAGCACGAAAGGCCGCTTCGAGCGCTCGAAATCGCAATTTCGCAATTGGATAACGGCTGACGGCCAAGCTGGACCAACAGGAGAAGACGGGTTTAAAGCTGAGCCGGACCGTTATCATCTCTATGTGTCCTATGCCTGCCCCTGGGCGCATCGCACGCTGATTTTCCGCGCATTAAAAAAACTTGAACCCATCATATCCGTCTCCGTTGTCGATTACCTGATGGCAGAGGAAGGCTGGACTCTCTATGGCACCAGCGGCAGCACCGGCGACCCACTCTATGGGGCCAAACGGCTTTATGAAATTTATACGCGTGCAGACCCGCAATATTCCGGCCGCGTGACGGTTCCGGTTCTATGGGACAAGCAGCGCGAAACCATCGTTTCCAACGAATCAGCCGACATCATCCGCATGTTCAACAGCGCCTTTGATGCGCATAGTGATGCATCGGTCGATTTTTACCCTGAAGAACTGCGCAACGAGATCGATGCGCTCAACGATTTCATCTATCCCAATATCAACAATGGCGTTTACCGGGCAGGCTTTGCGACCACGCAGGAGGCTTACGACGAAGCTTTTACGCAATTATTCGAAGCTCTTGATGCGCTGGAAGAAAAGCTATCCCACCAGCATTACCTGACCGGCAGCCAGATCACGGAAGCCGACTGGCGGCTTTTCACCACCCTTGTGCGCTTCGATCCGGTTTATGTCGGTCATTTCAAGTGCAACAAGCGTCCCCTCGCCGATTATCCGAACCTGTGGAATTACGTGCTCGAACTTTATCAGGTACCCGGAGTAGCCGATACGGTTAATGTGGAGCATATCAAGGGGCATTATTATCAAAGTCACAAAACCATAAACCCAACCGGCATTGTGCCCAAAGGGCCGCAAATTGATTATGCAGCACCACACGACCGTGATCGTTTTGCGCTGATCTGACGCCTGATAAAAACTGCGCTTTTTATGCAACAGTACGCTTGCGAATATTAGCGGATGCCCCATTCTGCTGCGGCTCTTTGATTTAGATCAATGGGACGCAGCGCGACGCGGTTCAGATTGCCTTCATCACGACCCCCAAATCATGCGGGCCAAGACTGAAGGAGAGAGAAAATGAACCGCTTCGCCAAGGGATTAATGGCTGCAACCGCGCTAAGTTTTGCAGCACCCGCAGCTTTTGCAGCCGATGCCGTTGTTGTGCAGCCCGCATCACAAATCGAGGCCGTGCCTCAAACGCTGTCACCCTGGCAGATTCGCGTTCGTGCGCTCGGCGTGATTGCGGAAAACTCCGGCCATGTGAATGGAGTTTCGGGTTCCGATCTTGACTATTCCAAGTCGATTACACCGGAACTCGATATCACCTATTACTTCACCGACAATTTGGCCGCAGAACTGATCCTCGGCACAACCTATGCCAACATTAACGGTTCAGGCTCGATTTCAAGCCTTGGCAAGGTTGGCAAGACATGGATTCTGCCTCCCACATTGACGTTGCAATACCACTTCACCAATTTCGGCGCTTTCAAGCCTTATATCGGCGCTGGCGTCAATTATACCATCTTCTATAATCAGGATGCCGGCAGCGCTGACCGCCTGAAAGTCAAGAACACCTTTGGCGGTGCGCTTCAGGTCGGTTTCGACTATATGATCGATGAACATTGGGGTGTGAACTTCGACGTCAAGAAACTGTTCCTCGAACCAAAATTCGATGTAACAGTTGGTGGTCAGGAGATGACCGGCAAAGCCAAGCTCAATCCATGGCTGATCGGTACGGGTATCACCTACCGCTTCTGATAAAGACATCGGGCGCGAAAGCGCCCTTTTTCTTACCATAAAGGCAGTGGTTCCTGATTTTGCAGAGCCTCCTGCAAACGTCGTTTTGTTGAGGGTGTCGTACCTTCGGGAAGAGCATCAAGGGAGAAGAAACCGCATTCGGCAATTTCCATATCCGGCAATCGCGGTGCCGTCTGCTCGAAATGCCGACAGATATAAAGCGCAACATGGTCACGTGGCGAGGCATGCGCATTTTTATAAAGTGCAAAAAGCTGCGGCGAGCTTTTTAAAACGATATTGGCTTCCTCACGCAGTTCCTTTTCCAGCGCCTGTCCAAAGGTTTCTCCACGCTCGACACCACCGCCCGGCAATTGCCAGCCCGGCACATAGGTATGGCGGACCAGAAACACCAGATTCTTCTCTTCATCAAACACGATCGCGCGCACCCCAAGGGTCATGGGGCGCCGCAACAGAAAATAGGTATGAAAGATAAAATGCCTAAGGCGCATGCCGCCACTCCAGAGACGCGCTTTGCGACTGTAAAGGAATTGGTACGCGCATCAACAGAAAGTCGCAACAGCCGGTTTCGATTTCACTGAGAATGCAGTAAATGAATTCTATGTTTCGCCTCACGCATATTTCAGACATCCACCTTTCACCCCTGCCGCGTGTGCGCTATCGTGAACTCGCATCCAAACGCATCACCGGTTACATCAACTGGTTGCGCACGCGCAAAGGTTCCATGACAGGAACTGTCCTCGACAGGCTCGTATCCGATATGCTGGCGCATTCACCAGACCATATTGCCGTGACCGGCGATCTGGTCAATCTGGCGCTTAATCTCGAAATCGATGTTGCCTGTGAATGGCTGACACGATTGGGTGCACCCGATACAGTGTCGGTCGTCCCCGGCAATCACGACGCTTATGTTCCCGGTGCGCTCGACCGCTCCTGCCGTAAATGGGAACCATGGATGCGCGGCGATGGTATCGACAACAAAGGCAAGCGCCCACAATTTCCCTATATGCGTGCGCGTGGGCCTGTTGCGATGATCGGCGTCTCCTCGGCCCGTGCCACGGCCCCGTTCATGGCGAGCGGCGATTTTCTGTCCGCTCAAGCCAAACGACTGGGCAAAACGCTTGATGAAGCGGGCGCGCAAGGATTATTTCGTGTCGTGATGATCCATCATCCGCCGATCAGGGGGGCCACACCCGCCCATAAGCGCCTTTATGGTATTGGTCGTTTTCAGAAAGTCATTGCCAAACACGGTGCGGAACTGATCCTTCATGGTCATACGCATCTGGCAACACGCTATGAAATACCGGGATCAAACGGCCCTGTACCCGTGATTTGCGTCCCCTCCGCCAGTCAGAATTATGGCGGGCACAAACCACCCGCACGATATAACATATTCAACATCGAGAAACGTGAGGACGGCTGGTCATGTGTTTGGGAACAGCGTGGCATCGCAGATCAAAGCGAGCGCATCCTGAAGCTTTCAGAGCAGCAGCTTTATGAATAAGGCGGCAAAAATGCCGCCTTATCAGAGATCCAAGCTATTAAGCAGCAATCACCCGATTGGCGGCGGAGACGATTGCCTCCAATGATGCGCTGACGATATTCTCATTGATGCCCACGCCAAACAGCTTACCGTCGGGATGCGCCATTTCGACATAGGAAATCGCCGAAGCGTCCGACCCCTGATTGAGCGAATGTTCGGAATAATCAACCACCGACATTTTCACGCCGAGATATTTGGACAGCGCGTCGACAAAACCGTCAATCGGGCCTGTTCCCCTGCCCTCGATGCTTCTGGTCGTGCCGTTATCCACGATCTCGGCGGTCAGGATACGCCGTCCCTTCTGCTCGGGATCGGGCATCGTGTGGTGGTCGACGAATTTGATCCGCGCCTCCGGCTGGACGACATAAAGTTCCTGAAAAGCATCGTAGATGCGCTTCGAGGGCAGTTCCTTGCCTTCCTCATCGGTGATCTGCTGGATGATCTCGCGGAATTCCACCTGCAGATTGCGCGGCAGGTTCAAACCGTAATCGGCTTGCAGAATATAGGCGATGCCACCCTTGCCCGACTGCGAATTGATGCGGATGATTGCCTCATAGGAGCGGCCCACATCCTGCGGGTCGATCGGCAGATATGGCACTTCCCACACCGGCGAATTGGCGTGGCTGCGTGCTTTCATGCCCTTGTTGATCGCATCCTGATGCGAACCCGAAAAGGCCGTATAGACCAGTTCGCCGACATAAGGGTGCCGCTCGGCAATTTTCAACTGGTTGGAATATTCATAGACATCCTTCATGCGATTGATGTCGGTGCAATCGAGTTCCGGGTTGACGCCCTGCGTATACATGTTGAGCGCCAACGTCACCACATCGACATTGCCGGTGCGCTCACCATTGCCGAACAGCGTGCCCTCGACACGATCCGCACCAGCCATCAGGCCTAATTCGGTCGCGGCAATACCGGTGCCCCGGTCGTTATGCGGGTGCAGCGAGATGATCAAGTTTTCGCGATTGTCGAGGTTTCGGCACATCCATTCGATCTGGTCGGCATAGATGTTGGGCGTGTTCATCTCCACTGTCGATGGCAGATTGACGATCAGCTTGTTGTCGGCAGTGGGCTTCACGATTTCAGTGACGGCATTGCAAATTTCCAGTGCCACTTCCAGCTCGGTACCGGTAAAGCTTTCTGGAGAATACTGAAAGCGGTAGCCACTCCCCGGTGCCTTTGCTGCCATGTCCATGATCATCTTGGCGGCATCGGTCGCAATCTGCTTGATACCCGGCACATCCTTGGCAAACACCACACGACGCTGCAATTCACTGGTGGAATTATAAAAATGAATGATCGGCGTTTTTGCACCTTCCAGCGCCTCGAATGTGCGGGTGATGAGTTCCGGGCGGCATTGAACCAGCACCTGCAAATCGACATCATCGGGCACATTGCCCTGCTCAATCGCCCAGCGGCAGAAATCGAAATCAGTCTGCGAGGCGGACGGAAAACCAATCTCGATTTCCGGGAAGCCCATATCGACCAACAAGCGGAACATACGCTCCTTGCGATCATGCCCCATGGGGTCGATCAGCGCCTGATTGCCATCGCGCAGATCAACAGAACACCAGATCGGGGCTTTCTCGATACGCTTGGACGGCCATGTGCGGTCAGTCAGCTGAGCAACGGGGAAAGGCGCGTATTTGGAAGCGGCGTCCGGCATACCTTTGCGTGCCGTTGCCGAACTGGAAATTGTTTGCGGTGTCATGACAGTCTGATTCATTTCTCGTTTCCTCCCGGCTTCAAACGGCATTGAGCCTTTGAGCACGGTCTTTCAATCATCGATAAGATTTTTGGGAAAGGAGCACAAGCGGCGGGACCGAAGATCGACCGCCGAACGCTCCTTTCAACGAGCCCGGCGGTCGCCGCTAAGGCCGAGGGTAAGAAGCGAGTTTAGAACGCAGACATCAATGCGCGCGCCTTGGGCGGCAGCATTGTGTTCCAGAGAGGTGGCGTTCTTCATAATCATGCATACGCTTTTACACGCACGGTTTGTCCCGTGCAAGCCGCTATTTGTACTCAGGCAAAAGGAACAGAACTTGTACCGGGCGGCAGTTTGGCTTCATCTTCCGGCTCGACATGAATAACCACCCGTGCACTGTCTATCTGCGCTTTGACGGCCTCCTCAATCCGGTCGCAGATGATGTGCGCGGCACCTACGCTCATATCGGCTGCAACAACAAGATGAAACTCGATGAACGTCACGCGACCGGCAATGCGGGTTTTGAGATCGTGAACCTCGATGGCGCCGCCCGCATTGGCTGAAATAATGTCACGGATGCGCATTTCCTCTGCCGGTTCCACGCCCTTATCCATCAGGCCCTGCACAGACGTGTTAATCACCTTCCAGCCCTGCCACAGGATATTGACGGCAACCAGAAGCGCCAGCAGAGGGTCGAGGATCGCCCAGCCGGTCACAACCGAACCGACAAGGCCGACCAGAACGCCTGCAGAAGTAAAGACATCGGTCATGATGTGCTGGCCGTCAGCTTCCAGTGCCGGTGAACGGGCCTGACGTCCGGTGCGAATCAGAAGCAAGGCCCAGAGACAGTTAATAGCCGCAGCGGCCGTATTGATCCCAAGGCCTAGCCATGGTTCGTCCATTATTCGTGGTGTTTCCAGCGCGAACCACGCTTCGCGGAAGATCAGCAGCGCCGCCACACTGATCAGCACACCTTCGACAACGGCGGAAATATATTCGGCCTTGTGATGGCCGAAAGGATGATTGCCATCAGCAGGAAGATAGCTGACGCTGATCGCCCACCATGCACCGATCGCAGCAATCACATTGACGATAGATTCCAGTGCATCCGAATAGAGTGCCACGGAGCCTGTCAGCATATAGGCTACGTATTTTAGCCCCATTACGCCCAGCGCAACAGGGATCGACCATGCGGCAAGCCGCCGAACTTTTAAACTCGCATCCATGGCGAACCTTTGATTGCTTCCTCTGATCTTTAAAGCGGATCAGCTCAAAACACGCATCGCTGTGATATTCATGCTCTGCCGGCACAGGGACTATGCCTTTTCAGGTCATTGGCCTTTCTATAGCCCGGATAATAATCGTTTCGCACCCCTGTTTTTACACAGTTACCGGATTAATTTCTCCTGCAAATGCAAGGCATTACAGTTGCAAATGCGTTGCGAAACCAGCTCTCGAAAAAATGTAAGGATATCATTGCGATTTGCCTGTTACAGTACGCGGTGACATGATCGCGACCTCGATCAACCCGCACGGGAGGATAAAATTACAGTTCGCAATGAGGTGGTTATAAATGCAGCGCTATGCGCCATTTGAACAAATCGTCCTGCGGCGCTCTATATGGGTGACCGTCTTAATCGGCGCTTTCAGTATTGTTTTCGGCCTCTTTATCGGCTCCGGCTCGATCATCTTTGACGGAATATTCTCTTCCATCGATGCCGCCATGACGGTCGTTGCCCTTCAGGTCACAAAGCTTGTCAGCAATGAAACCACGCCACGTTTTCAGCGCGGTTTCTGGCACATGGAACCAATCATTCTGTTTCTGAACGGCGGCACGCTCATCATTCTGTGCTTTTATGCCTTCATCGGATCGATCTCGACCATTCTGCAAGGCGGACATGAGATCGCCTTCGACTGGGCGGCAATCTACGTCTTTCTGCTCTGTATCGTCTGCTTCGCCATGATGATCTATGAACGGCGCATCAACCGCCGCATCCGCTCAGAATTCATCAAGATCGACGCCCTCAACTGGCTGGTAACTGCCCTCATCAGTCTTGCCTTGCTGATGGCGTTTGCCTGCGCCTGGCTGATGCAAGGCACAGGTTTTGAGCCTTACATGCCCTATGTCGATCCGGTGATCCTGCTTGTCCTTTCAGCCGTCATGATCTTCATGCCGCTCAGCACTGTGCGCAAGGCTGTGCGCGAAATCCTGCTGATGACGCCCGAACGTATGGATCTGCGCGTGCGCGAAATCATGGACCGCATGCAGGAGAAATATGGCTTCAAGGATTACGCCAGCTACGTGGTCAAGGTCGGTCGCGCCAAATTCATCGAGCTACATATCGTGCTGCCGGAAGATTTTCCGATCGCATCCATTGCCACGCTGGATGCGATCCGCGCCGATATCAGTGAGCAAATCGGCGGAGCGGGGCCGCAACGCTGGATCACAATGAGTTTTACCGGCGACGAAACATGGGTCTGATAATGAAAAAGAGCGGAGAATATCCGCTCTTTTCCCTGATCATCAGCGCCGCTTGTTTGCCAGATGCGCCACCACATTTTCGATCATGCGCATACCGGCATTCTGCCCCAGCGACATGATGGATTCAGGGTGAAACTGCACCGCTGCCACAGGCTCGTGCTTGTGCTCAAAAGCCATGATGACACCGTCTTCGGTTTCTGACGTCACCAGAAAATCGTCGGGCAAGCGTTCCGGGTCGGCAAAGATCGAATGATAGCGCCCGACCGTTACTTCTTTTGGAAGGCCGGAGAAAATGCGCCCCTGTTTGGAGATACGGATGCGAGACGGCTTTCCATGCATGGGAACATGCAACTGCCGTAACGTACCGCCATAGGCTTCCGCCAAGGCCTGAAGCCCGAGACAGACGCCGAAAATCGGCAGCTTGCGCTTGCGTGCTTTGTCGATTGTCGCCTTGCAATCGAAATCCTGTGGCGTACCCGGCCCGGGTGACAATACCACCAGATCGGGATTGACGCGATCAAATATTTCCTCGGCCACCGGTGTGCGCACGGTTGAAACCGTGGCTCCGGTCTGGCGGAAATAATTGGCGAGCGTGTGCACAAACGAATCCTCGTGATCGACCAGCAGGATCGAAATCCCCTCGCCCACTTTGGAAGCGGTACGCTCTTCCGCAACCTGATTGCTTTTTTGTGCTTCACGCACGGCAGCAATCATGGCCGAAGCCTTCAACTCCGTTTCGGCCTCTTCTTCCTGCGGATTGGAATCAAACAGTAGCGTTGCACCAGCCCGGATTTCCGCAACCCCGTCCTTGATACGAATGGTGCGCAATGTGAGGCCGGTGTTCATGTCGCCATTGAAATGCATCATGCCAATGGCGCCGCCATACCATGCACGCGGGCTGCGTTCGTTTTCTTCGAGAAAGCGCATCGCCCAGAGTTTTGGCGCACCGGTTACGGTCACCGCCCATGCATGGCTTAAAAAGCCGTCAAAAGCGTCCATGCCATCGCGCAACCGTCCCTCGATATGATCAACGGTATGAATGAGACGCGAATACATCTCAATCTGGCGACGACCAATGACGCGCACCGACCCCGGCTCGCAGACGCGGCTCTTGTCGTTGCGGTCGACGTCCGAGCACATGGTGAGTTCGGATTCGTCCTTCTTGGAGTTGAGCAGTTTCAAGATCTGTTCTGAATCCGAGATAGCATCGTCACCCCGTTTGATGGTGCCGGAAATCGGACACGTCTCGATGCGCCGCCCATTGACACGCACGAACATTTCCGGCGACGCGCCAACCAGATATTCGTTGTCGCCGAGATTGATGAAAAAGGAATAGGGCGAGGGGTTGATGGTTTTGAGCCGACGAAAAATTTCTGACGGTGCTGTATGGCAACGTTCATAAAATGTCTGACCCGGCACGACCTCGAACAGATCGCCGCGCTTAAAACTGTCTTTGGCGCGCTCGACCAGCTTGGCATATTCACCTGGATTATGGTCACCACGCGGCAGGTCGCGTTCGGATGGGTTAAAAGCCTGCGCGGGCGTTTCTCGGGCCAGACCATGTGTGGATGAACCACCGCAGGCAAATTCATAGCGATCCACCCATGCGCGCGCCGAATAATGATCGGCCACGAAAATCTCGTCTGGAATGAAAAGCACCAGATCGCGCTGGTCGGCCGGGCGCTTCAATTTATAGTCAATCCGGTCGAACTGAAATGCCAGATCATAACCGAAAGCACCGTAAAGACCGAGATTGTCGTCTTCTTCCGAGAAGAAAAGCCCGACAATGGCGCGCAATACCGTGAAGACCGAAGGCACACGCGAGCGTTCTTCCTCGGTAAAGGTCCCGCTTGGCTCGGCAATCGTCAATTCAATCCGGCTTTCTTCGGACGTGTCGATGCTCACTTCGGCAAGCTTACGAACCGTTTCCAGAACGGGGCGCAGCAGGATGATGCCGCGCGCATTCAGCGCTTCGATGCGCATGGTGCGGGCGCGTGAGGAAATGACGACCGGCGGATCAATGATTGCCGTGTCCCAACGCGTATAGCGGCCCGGATATTCATAATTGGACGAAAACACCGCACCGCGTCTTGAGTTGAGCGCATCGATATAGGTTTCAATCGCTCCCTTATATTCGGTCAGATGCCGCGTGCGCTCAACGACGACACCGCCCGCGGTCTCGTGCTGGACTATCTCGTTATCCGCTATTTTCGCATTCATGCTTGGCTGATCCCAATTGGCTTTTCGTTTCCGAACATTTTCAAACTTCCCGAAGGACCCATTCCGTCAGCCAAACAAAAAGGCCGCCCGGATAATCCCAGCGGCCCTGTCTCCTGAACGCAAATGCACAAACGCCTGCGTGGCCGCTTTTAGCGAACCCACCACCAGCCGTTATTGACAATGCGCGAAATGTTCATGCTGCTAGTGTTAGCCTTGCATGAGACCGCTTGCAACCGGAAAATGAACCTGCGGCATTTTCCGCAAAAACCGTCCTGTTACCTGCCAATTCTAACGGCATACAACCGAAGAAAACCCTGCTAGGCCTCCAAAAAAAGAAAAGTCCGGACAGTTTGCAGCGGCCCGGACTTCTCCCTGCCCTTAATGAGGACAGAACAGACAAGGGAAGCGGGGAGCCTTGCCTGATATGAACGAGGCTCCACACCCCTGACGGCAAAATTCATACGTGCAATATAATTTTCAATATGCCGAAAACTACCATAGGTTGAGTCACTTTGGCAACCTGTAATTGTAGCGCGAATATCATCCTGTCATCATTCGCAGTTGTATAAGCTTTGTAAAATTGTCTGCCTTTTATGTAAGATTCGTCTTGCACCGGGGCGATAATTCCGATTCATTTCAATGAACAAGAAAGCGTTGATGAAAACAGAGCTGCCATCATCAGGCAGCCATTTGAGTATGGGAGCCGCAGAATGAAAGACCTTGATGCAATGGACAAGAGCATTTTGCGCGCGCTTCAGGAAAACGGGCGCCTGTCAAACACCGAGCTTGCCGATCGCATCAACTTATCCCAGACGGCCACGGCCGAACGCGTGAAGCGCCTGACACGGGAAGGTTACATTCTAGGTTATTCTGCGCAGCTTTCTCCCAGAATGCTCGACAGGGCAATGCTGGTTTTCATCGAAATCAAGCTCGACCGCACCACACCGGAAGTTTTCGAGACTTTTTCTACCTTCACCCGCGGTAATCCCGATATACTGGAGTGCCATATGGTAGCCGGTGGCTTTGATTATCTGGTGAAGGCACGAGTTTCCGATATGGATCATTATCGCCGCTTTCTCTCCGAAGCTTTGCTATCGCTGCCGGGTGTGCGCGAATCCCACACCTATGCCGTCATGGAAGAAGTCAAGGAAACCGCGCATATCGCCGTTTGAGTGCTGCTTTAATCCGTCTTCCCCAATCACGCTCCCTCACATATGGGATTTTCCTCAAGAAACTTGCCAAAGTCGATTTACGTGTATATACCCGCATTATGCCCCATACATGTTTCTGCACACTTCTAAGGCAAGCCACACGCAAAACCTCGGCCGTATACGACGGGGCGCTGGCTCCTCTTGGGATCAATGTCGCCCAGTTCAGCCTGTTGCGCCGACTGGAGCGCAAAGGTGCGCTGTCATTGACCGAACTCGCCCACGATGCTGACCTTGACCGTTCGACCATCGGGCGCAATGCAAAAGTCCTGCAACGTATGGAACTGATCGAACCCGTGCAAACCACAGACCATCGCGTCAACAAGGTGCAACTGACCGCTACCGGGCACGATCTTCTACTACGCGGCGCACCACTCTGGGACAAAGCGCAGGAAGCGATCGAAATAAAGCTTGGCGATGACGGTGTCCTCCAGTTGCAAAATCTGCTGCACGCCCTTGAAACCGCAGATTGACTACGAACAATGACCGAAAAGGTTCGGTTCCTTATGGAACCAATAGTCCTATAATCACCAAGGCCATCGAAAATGGTCTAACTGAAAGCGCCTTCGATGATTTCTGCCCGCCTTGCAGGTTTTCTCGCCCGGAGAGACATCCATTATGGATGGGTGGTCGCAGCCATTACCTTCCTCACCATGCTGGCGACCGCGGCCGCAATGGGATCGGCTGGCATATTGATCGATCCGCTGCAGCGTGAATTCGGCTGGACCAACGCCAACATCTCTTTCGCCATGGCGCTTCGCCTCGTCCTGTTCGGCCTGATGGGACCATTTGCGGCCGCCTTCATGAACCAGTTTGGGCTGCGCCGCGTCGTAACCGCCGCACTCATTCTGATTTCATCCGGTCTGATCGGTTCAATCTTCATGACAGAGCAATGGCATATGGTGGCGCTCTGGGGCGTCATCATCGGCATCGGTACCGGCATGACGGCGCTGGTTCTTGGCGCGACCGTCGCCGCACGCTGGTTCGAAAAGCGCCGCGGGCTTGTCGTCGGCCTGATGACTGCCAGCAACGCGACGGGACAGCTCGTCTTCATGCCTATTCTGGCCAGCGTCAGTCAGTCGATCGGCTGGCGTGCTTCGCTTGTCGTGGTGATCTGTTTTCTGGTCGCAGCCCTTCTACTCGTTCTCATGCTGATGCGGGATAATCCATCGGATATAGGCCTCAAACCTTTCGGACGTGTCGCGCCGCTTCCCGCACCCCAGCCAAAAATGAGTTTTGGCGCCATGCTAGCCTCACCATTGACCGTTCTGCGGGAAGCTTCTTCCACCGCGACGTTCTGGGTGTTGTTCCTGACATTTTTTGTTTGCGGATTTTCGACCAACGGGCTCATCCAGACCCACTGGATCGCGCTTTGCGGGGATTTCGGCATCGCACCGGTCGGCGCCGCCGGCATTCTCGCCGTGATCGGTGCCTTCGATCTGATCGGCACCATTGGTTCGGGCTGGCTGACCGATCGTTTCGACAATCGATGGCTTCTGTTTTGGTTTTACGCCTTGCGTGGCCTATCGCTCATTTATCTCACCTTCACAGACTTCACGCTCTATGAACTGGCGCTTTTCGCGGCTTTTTATGGGTTGGACTGGGTTGCAACCGTACCACCAACTGTCAAACTCGCCGCCGAGCGCTTTGGGCCGGAAAAAGCCGGTATCATCTTCGGCTGGGTTTTCACCGGCCATCAAGTTGGTGCTGCTGCCGCTGCCGGCTTTGCCGGGTTGGTCAGGACCGACTATGACAGCTATACCCCAGCGCTCATTCTGGCCGGAGCATTGTGCTTTGCTGCTGCGGCGATGGTCTTTCTCATCACCCGCTCAAACACACGAACTGTTCTCCAACCTTCATAAAGCATCCCCCCAATCGGCACGACGTGCCCAGCGGAAGAAGTCGCCGTCGCGTTTTGTTACCAGTCGCTCATCTGCCGTGCCATCATTATGGCAGAGTTTTATCGAGACCTTGCCGCTACCCGTCCGCACCGGCGCGATCACCCGGGCCTTAGTGTCAACAACGGATTGTCGTACAGCTGCGAGATAGATGAATTTTTCATCCTCCCACGGCACTTCCGCATCCTTGGTCATGCGATGAATGCGTGAACGTGCGACACGGCGCGAAAAATGACACCAGTCGGGCGCGGAAAGCGCACAGGCAGATTGATGCACACAAGGCGCAGCGATAAAGGCTCCCTCCGCAATCAACTCTGCACGCGCATCCAGAATACGCCGCCAGCCAGCCGGGGTCCCTGGCTCCACAACCACCAACATCTGGCGCGCCGAAGCCCAAAGCCTCTTCAAGAGAAAAGTCCGCTCATCCGGTGCCAGTTCATCAAGCACATAAGCAATGGTGACGAGATCGGCTTCTGGAAAGTCTGGCCTTTCCTTCACCACATCGCCTGCACGCCAATCGAGCTTGGCAAAGCCGCTTTTCTGCGCAAGACTGTGACCAACCGCCCGGATCGCTGGGCTTGCTTCGATCATCGTTGCGCTCTCGAGCATCGGCCAGCACTGCTTTGCAGCCCATAGTGCCGTTCCCGGTCCGGCTCCGACATCAAGCATGGTTTGCGGCGCAAAGCTGTCACAGATTTCTGCCGCACTCTCAAAACTGGAACGCACCGCTGCGTAAGTCGCGGGCAGGCGCGCAGCGAGATATGCTTTAGCCGCCAGTTCGTCGGAAATATGCAGCCGACCGTCACGGGTTTCCGCACGATAGCGGCGCGAGAGAAGATCGGATGCGCGCTGCAAGTCTACCAATGCGACGCTCTCAAGCGCCGCATCGACCGCCTGACGAAGGATGGGCGGCAATTCCATTCCCGCTCAGCGCTCCAGAACCTGTTTGACGTCAACGAGATTGGAACGGACCCGGAGGATATAGAACCCCATCGTGGTCAGATGCGAGGGCATAAACCATGCATCGGGATTGCCATTGGAGACGATGAAAGGCCGCATATTGAGCGCGGTACGCATCTGCTTTTCCATCTCGTCCCAGACACCGTCGAGATGTTTTTCCGCCAGCACACCGCGAAAATCAGAGTGTGCTGCGCGCAACAGGCCATAATACGCATAAAGCTGGCCATAGGCGAACCAGAAACGGTCATCGGCGCGGGTGTCGAACCAACCCGCATGATAATTCTCGGCACGATCTTTCAGGATTGCCGAAGTCGATCCAAGATCGCTTGCGATCCGGTCGACAAGCTGGATCAAATTGTCGGCGCGCGCATCAAATGTCGCCTGACAGTTTTCAAGACGAGTGTTGAAAGCACGCATATCCTTGATGGCGGAACGATAATAGCTCGGTGTCGGTGTCTTCGGACCGAACGGGCTTAAGCCGAAATACCAGGCATCCTCCGCAAATTGCAGATTGCCACGCGCCTTTTGCAGATCGGCATCAATCTGCGAGGTGCCACGCAAGCGCCCGATATTATCGACCAGTTCAATCGCCGTGCGGCGGACAGCTGCATGAACACCGCGCTGGAACGAGGCCTTGTTGTCGAGAAACGGGGTGCGATCCCAGTCAAGTCCAAAAAAGCCCGTTTTATAAAGCAGCATGGACGAAATCCATGCATTCTGATTGACGTTGAAATCAGTGAGATCGGCTGCAACTTCGGCAATAGCGGAAGGCGAGCATTTTTGCCTGGAAGAAGAGACCTGCGCCGCTTGCACGCTCTGTCCCGTCGAGGGCGCTTCCGTCTGACCGCTTTGGGCATTATTCTCAACCGGCGCACTTGCTGGTGTCACCTCTTCGCCGGGCGTCGTTGCGCTTTGATAGCTGTATTTGGCGGGATAATCGGGGTCGAAATTGGTCCACACCTGAGTCTGCCAGATAAAATAGATATAAAGGCCGGCAAGCATGACCAGGGCCACGCCAATCACGGCTTTCCACAACAATCCGAACTTGAGATAGAGCCGCCATAAAGCACCGAGCGGAACAGCGATCAGCCGACCCAATCCTGCAATAACGCGAACAAGGAAGGAAAAAAAGGCTCGCACTGCATTCCACACCGTCGGTTATCCTTCCGTCTGCCCGTAATTGCAGGGCTTTGACTAACATTTCATGTGCTGCAGATCAGGTCTGAAACAGGCCGTAATCCTATAACGTCAGCGCCAGAAAACTTCTCCCTCACACATAGAGTGCGCTTGTCTTTTCGACAACCTCGAAGCAGCATGCAACTGATTTTATCTGATATTTTTTGGCTTGAAGGGTTGAAACCCCGGGGCCAATCCGTAACATGCGCCATCTCATTGGCCTGTCGGGTGCTCCCTGCCCGCTTACATAGCCCATTTCAAATAGCCAGTCCCGGCACGCGAACAACGAGAGCAGTTTCAGGAATAGTGCAAAACGATTTCCCTCCCGAAACTGTGGCAAATTCACTATACGTCGCAATCGAGAATATTTTTGCCGCTATAGTACTTGATCGGCGAAATCTTTGGTGTTTGCTATCAGCTGGAACCGGTAAAATAATCAATTCGCCAAAGTGCCCAGCAAATGGGCGGCCCGGTAAATGGAGAGAAGAATGAAATCCGTATCGACCTATGTGCTCACTTTTGCAGCATTCGCCACGGGGACGGCGATGTTTGCGACCGGGCCTATGACCGGCGGCATCGCCTATGCGGCTGAACCGCAAAGCTGCTCCACCGTCCGCTTCTCCGATGTTGGCTGGACAGACATCACCTCCACAACAGCCGTTGCAACCGAGGTGTTAAAGGGGCTTGGTTACAAGACCGACATCAAGATTCTTTCCGTGCCTGTAACCTATGCGTCGCTTAGCAAAAAAGACATCGATGTATTCCTAGGCTACTGGAATCCGTCTATGTCTGCCGATCTCAAGCCTTATCTGGAAAACAAAACCGTCGAGACGCTGCGCACCAACCTGACAGGTGCGAAATATACGCTTGCCGTACCAAAATATGCTTATGAAGAGGGCCTGAAGGATTTCAAGGATATCAACACCTTCAAGGACAAGCTTGGCGGCAAGATTTACGGCATCGAGCCTGGTAATGACGGCAACCGCCTCATCCTGGACATGATCGAAAAAGATGCCTTCGGCCTCAAATCATTCGATCTGGCAGAATCGTCCGAACAAGGCATGCTTGCACAGGTCGGTAAAAGCGTCCGCAGCAAAGAACCTATTGTGTTTCTCGCATGGGAGCCGCATCCCATGAACAAGAATTTTGAGATCGCCTATCTGACCGGTGGCGATGATTACTTCGGCCCCGACCTCGGCGGCGCCAAGGTAGAGACCAATGTACGGGCGGGCTATGCACAGGAATGCCCGAATGTCGGCAAGTTCCTGACCAATCTGGAATTCAACCTTGATCTTGAAAACGAGATCATGGGCAAGATTCTCGACAATGGCGAAGACCCCGCGAAGGCTGCGAATGACTGGCTCAAGGCCAATCCGACCATTCTCGACACATGGCTTGCAGGCGTGACCACGGTTGACGGCAAGGAAGGTCTTCCTGCCATCAAGACCGCTCTTGGTCTTTAAAACATCCGGGCCGCAAACTATGCGGCCCTTCACACCTCATTCAATTAACGCAGCAGGAGACTTGATCGTTGAACTGGCTGACGGATTACAAGATACCGGTGGGGCCGACCGCCAAAACAGTGGTGGACTGGCTCACAAACAATATGGGCGGCTTTTTCGATACGCTGGCCGCAGTCATGCAAAGCATGATCGACGCTCTGCTTTTCGTTCTCAAGCTACCACATCCCCTGCTACTGATTGCCATTTTTGCTCTTATTGCATGGTTCATCCAGCGGCGTATTTCGGTCGTCATCCTGACGATCATCGGCTTTCTTTTCATCCTCAACCAAGGCTATTGGGATCGCACGCTTGAAACGTTGACGCTCGTGCTCTCATCTTGTGCACTATGCATGATCATAGGTGTACCGCTCGGCATTGCTGCCGCGCACCGCCCGGCCCTTTACGCCGCTATGCGCCCCGTTCTTGATCTCATGCAAACCTTGCCAACCTTTGTCTATCTGATCCCGGCAATTGTGTTCTTTGGCATCGGTATGGTTCCCGGCCTGCTCGCCACAGCGATTTTCGTGCTACCCGCTCCGGTTCGCCTCACCCATCTTGGCATATCATCCACGCCGTCCTCACTGATTGAAGCGGGTGAAGCTTTCGGCGCCTCGCGCACACAGCTTTTGTGGAAAATCGAATTGCCCTATGCCATGCCCCAAATACTGGCAGGATTGACGCAAACCATCATGCTGTCGCTCTCCATGGTGGTGATTGCAGCCCTTGTCGGTGCGGACGGTCTTGGTGTTCCGGTTGTGCGTGCGCTCAACTCGGTCAATACCGCGCTGGGCTTTGAGGCGGGCCTGGTCATCGTCGTCGTCGCCATCGTGCTCGACCGCATCTTCCGCGCCAGCCGCGAGAAATAGGAGAGGCGAATGGCTAATATCGCACTCGAAGACGTCTGCATCATTTTTGGCAAAAATACCGATGAAGCCCTGGCTATGGCTGATCGCGGCGCAACACGTTCGGAAATTCAGGCGGAAACCGATCTCGTGCTCGGCGTGCATAATTGCACGCTCAACATCGAAGAAGGCGAAATCCTCGTCCTGATGGGCCTATCCGGCTCCGGCAAATCAACATTGCTGCGCGCCATCAACCGGCTCAATCCGATCTCGCGCGGGCGCGTTCTCGTGCGCGACGGTGATCGGGCAATCGATGTCGGCACGGCGGATCGCAATACGTTGCGGAGTTTGCGTACCGAACTCGTCTCAATGGTTTTTCAGCAGTTCGGGCTTTTGCCATGGCGCAGCGTCGAGGAGAATGTGGCTTTCGGGCTTGAAATTTCCGGCATGTCCAGAGAAAAACGCCTTGCCAAAGCTCGTGAGCAGCTTGAACTGGTCGGATTGCAGGATTGGGCCACACACAAGGTCAGCGAGCTTTCCGGTGGCATGCAGCAGCGTGTCGGGCTAGCACGCGCCTTTGCGACCGGCGCTCCCATGCTTTTAATGGACGAGCCCTTTTCCGCGCTTGATCCACTGATCCGTACCCGCTTGCAGGACGAATTGCTGGCCTTCCAGTCACGGCTTAAAAAGACCATCGTCTTTGTCAGCCATGACCTCGATGAGGCCATGAAGATCGGCAATCGTATCGCCATCATGGAGGGCGGACGTATCGTGCAATGCGGCACGCCGCAGGAAATCCTGCTGCAACCCGCCGATCAGTATGTCGCGGATTTCGTGGCGCACATGAACCCGCTTGGCGTGTTGCGCGCCGGCGATATCATGACGGCATTAGACCGAGCGGCAGCGCCCCGTCCCTTTGCGGCCACCGCGCATCCACAAACGCCGGTTCGTGATCTGATGGCATCAATCGCCGATACGAATGGCGATGTCGGTATTGTCGAAAACGGCAAGATTATCGGCAAGATCGCCTCGGACGATATTGTCCGCGCCCTTGCCTGGCACCAGCAGCGCGCTCAATAGGTTTTAATCGTTCAAACGAAAAAGCCGCGTATCGCTACGCGGCTTTTTTACGGATTTCAGGCTCTCAAGCGTGAGCGGCTTGGCGGGCTGCAGCACGCGCTTCGACACGCGCGCGAATGGCATCGACATCGGCACGTGGGGTGGCTGCGAACAGTTTCTTCGTGTAGTCATGCTGCGGATTGCTGAACACATCCTCACGTGAACCATATTCGACGACTTCGCCGAAATACATCACCATCACTTCGTCAGCGATGTAACGGACCACCGAAAGATCGTGGCTGATGAAGACATATGTCAGGCCGAACTCTTCCTGCAAATCCGCCAGAAGGTTGAGCACCTGTGCCTGTACCGACAGATCGAGCGCCGAAACCGGTTCATCCAGAATCAGCAGTTTCGGGTTGAGCATCAGCGCGCGCGCAATCGCGATACGCTGACGCTGACCGCCCGAAAACATATGCGGGTAGCGGTTGAAATGCTCGCGGCCAAGCCCGACCTTCAGCAGCATCTGCATCGCCTTGTCGCGACGATCCTTGGCCGACATATTGGTGTTGAGCAGAAGCGGCTCAGCCAGAACATCACCGATCTTCTGGCGCGGGTTGAGCGAGCCGTAAGGGTTCTGGAACACGATCTGCACCATCTGGCGCATTTCAGCGCTCAAACCGTCGCGCTCGATGTTCACATCCTGCCCGCCGATCAGCAACTCGCCCGATGTCTGAGGGTCGATCATGGTCAGAATGCGGGCAAGCGTTGACTTGCCGCAACCCGATTCACCAACGATCGCCAGCGTCTTGCCCTTTTCGACCTTGAAGCTGACGCCCTTGACCGCATGAACTACCTTGTTCTTGCCGAACAGGCCGCCGCCGACATGATAATCGCGCTTGATATCACGCGCTTCGAGAACGATCTCGCTCATCACGCTTCTCCCGCAGCATTTTCTTCAAGGACAAAATCGGAAACCGTGGGCAGGCGGTCGCCGGTCGCGTTTTCCGGCAGCGACGAAAGCAGCGCCCGCGTATAGGGATGTTTTGGCGCGGAAAACAGCGACAATACGTCGGCATCTTCCATCTTGTGGCCCTTGTACTGCACGATCACCCGATCCGCCGTTTCCGCGACCACGCCCATATCATGGGTGATCATGATCAGGCCCATGCCATGTTCGACCTGAAGCCGCATGAGAAGGTCGAGGATCTGTTTCTGGATCGTCACGTCAAGCGCGGTCGTCGGCTCATCGGCGATGAGCAACTTCGGATTACACGCAATGGCGATTGCGATCATCACGCGCTGACACTGACCGCCCGACATTTGATGCGGAAAGCTTTTGAGGCGCTCAGACGCATCGCGAATGCCGACAAGCTCCAGCAGCTCGATCGCTCGTGCCTGGCTTCTCGATCCTTTCAGGCCCATATGCCTGTTGAGCACTTCCTCGAGCTGGTAGCCGACCGTGAAACATGGATTGAGGCTTGCAACCGGCTCCTGAAAAATCATCGAAATATCGCGACCGATGATCTGGCGGCGCTCCTTGTCGGACATGGTCCGCAAGTCCTTGCCGTTAAAATCCATCTTATCGGCAGTCACGGTTGCCGTTTTGGGCAGAAGGCCCATGACGGCCAACATGCCCACCGATTTTCCGGATCCGGATTCGCCCACAATTGCGAGCACTTCACCCTTGTCGACAGCGATATCAATGCCATCGACAGCCTTGAAGGGACCGGTCGATGTATCGAAAGAAACTGTCAGGTTTTTGATTTCAAGCAGAGCCATGCATCAGCTCCTCTTCAGTTTCGGGTCGAGCGCGTCGCGCAGACCGTCGCCGATCAGATTGATCGCGAGAACGGTGATCAGGATGGCAAGACCGGGGAATGTCACGATCCACCAGGCGCTGGTGATGAACTCACGTGCGGACGCCAGCATCGTTCCCCATTCAGGTGTTGGCGGCTGTGCACCCATACCGAGAAAGCCAAGAGCTGCAACGTCGAGAATGGCATTGGAAAAGGACATGGTTGCCTGCACGACCAAAGGCGCCAGACAATTGGGCAGAATGGTCTTGAACATCAGACGCAGACGGCTTGCACCGGCGAGCTTGGCCGCTGTCACATATTCGCGTTCCTTTTCCGCCATCACGGCGGCACGGGTCAGGCGAGAAAAATGCGGCAGCAGAACCAGCGTGATCGCCAGCACGGCATTGATGAGGCCGGGGCCTAAAATGGCGACCAGGACCAGCGCGAGCAACAGCGATGGAAACGCCAGAATGACGTCCATGATACGCATGAAAACCGTATCGATACCGCCACCGAAATAACCGCAGAGAAGGCCAATGGTAATGCCAAGACACATCGAGATGATGACGATGACGAAGCCGACTAGCAGCGAATATTGGGCACCATAGAGCAGTCGGGACAGGATATCGCGGCCCACTTCATCCGTGCCGAGCAGAAACTGCGTTGTTCCATTCTCCTGCCAGAACGGCGGATTGCGGAGAAACTCCGGAAACTGTTGGCTTGGTCCATAGGGAGCAAGGACTGGTGCCAGAATGGCAACCAGGACAATGGTCAGAAAAACGACCAGTCCGATCACCGCGCCACGATTGACGCTGAAATAGAACCAGAAATCTTTCAAAGCCCGAATCCGTCCGATGTCGTTTACGGTTTCCGGCTCAATAGCTGAGTGTGTCATGATACCCTCACTTATGCCGGATACGGGGATTGATGAGGCCGTAGAGCAGATCGACCACCAGATTGACAATCATGATGATGAAGGCAATCAGCAACAACCCGCTCTGGACGACCGGATAATCACGGCGGAAGATGGAATCGAGCATCCACTTGCCGATGCCAGGCCAAGAGAAAATGGTTTCGGTCAGAATGGCACCCGCCATCATCACGCCAACCTGCAAGCCGATCGTGGTAATGACGGGGATCATCGCATTGCGCAGCGCATGGATGCCGATAATGCGTCGGATCGGCAGACCTTTAGCGCGCGCCGTGCGCACATAATCCTCGCCCAGCACCTCGAGCATAGCCGAGCGCGTCTGACGCGCAATCACCGCAAGCGGAATGGTTGCAAGCACGATGGTTGGCAGGATGAGATGTGAAACCGCCGACAGGAACGCACCTTTCTGATCCGACAAGAGACTGTCGATCAGCATGAAGCCGGTGACTGACGGGAAATAGTAGAGCAGCGAGATGCGTCCTGAAACCGGGGTCCATTGCAGGATACCGGAAAACAGAATGATCAGCAGCAATGCCCACCAGAAGATCGGCATTGAGTATCCAACCAGCGAGATGCCCATCAACCCTTGATCAAACCATGATCCGCGCTTGACCGCTGCAATGACACCAGCCGGGATGCCAAGCATCACAGCCACGATGATAGCGCATACGGAAAGCTCGACAGTCGCCGGGAACAGTATGAAAAACTCCGTCAAAACGGATTTTTTCGTCACCAACGATTGTCCGAAATCGCCATGCAGCAGGTTCCAGACATAATCGAGATATTGCTGCCAGATGGGCCGGTCAAAACCGAGCTGCGCCATCAGTTGCGCATGCCGCTCGGGGCTCACGCCTCGCTCACCCGCCATCAACAGAACCGGATCGCCCGGCAGCACACGAACGAAGGAGAAAGCCACGATCGTGATGCCGATGAAGGTCGGAACCAGATAGAGAATTTTGTTTAATATGAAACGAAACATACAAAAACTCCGACCGGGTGCGGAGAAGCACTCCGCACCCGGCCGCTCGTGTTACCAGATTTTACTCAGCGATATCGACTTCTTCAAACCGATAATCGCCAAGCGGGCTCTGCTTGAAGCCCGTCACTTTGGCAGACATCGGCACAAAAACAGTCGAATGTGCGATGGTGTTCCACGGAGCCTGCTCCTTGAAGATAACCTGAGCTTCTTCATAAAGCTTGGTACGCTCTTCCTGGCTGGTCGAGACCTTGGCCTTCTGGATCAGGTCTTCAAACGGCTTGTAGCACCATTGCGCGCGGTTGTTATTGCCCACGCCTGCACAACCAAGCAATGTTCCAAGGAAATTGTCCGGGTCGCCATTGTCACCGGTCCAGCCCAGAAGGACAGCACCGTCACGGTCTTTTTCGCCCGACTTCTTGAGGTATTCGCCCCATTCCATCGATACGATCTCGGCGCTCACACCAACCTTGGCAAGGTCCGACTGCATGAGTTCCGCCGTACGGCGTGCATTGGGCATATATGGACGGCTCACCGGCATCGCCCAGAGCTTCATCTTGAGACCTTTGACATCGGCCGCTTCCAGAGCCTTCTTGGCAGCTTCCGGATCGTATTTATCGTCCTCGATCGTGTCGTTATAGCCCCACATTGTCGGTGGGATGGGGTTCTTTGCAACCTGACCCTGCCCCTGGAACACGGCATCGATGATGGCCTGCTTGTTGATGGCCTGATTGAGCGCCTTGCGCACTTCCGGCTTATCGAACGGTGCCTTCAGCGTATTATAAGCAAAATAAGCGACATTCAGGCCAGCCTGCTCGTCAACCTTCAGATTGGAATTGGCCTGAAGATCCTTGATATCAGCTGGAGCCGGATAGGACATCAGATGGCATTCGCCAGCCTTGACCTTTTCGGCACGCACCGCAGCGTCGGTTGTAATGGCGAAAACAAGATCATCGATCTTCGGACGCGTATCCCAATAATCGTCGTTGGCCTTGAAGCGAACGACAGCGTCCTTCTGATAAGCAACGAACTGGAAGGGGCCAGTGCCAACAGGAAACTGGTTGAGATCATCCTTCTTACCATCGTCTGCCAGCTTGTCGGTATATTCCTTAGAAATAATCGAGGCGAATGGCATCGAAACATTGGCGAGGAACGGTGCTTCAGGACGGCTGAGCACAAACTTGACCGTATAATCGTCAACGCGGACGATTTCCTTGATCAGTTCACCCATTTCCATGCTGTCAAAATATTCGTATGTGATACCGGCGGTATATTGATGCCAGGGATTTTCCTTGTTGCTCATACGGTCGAAGGAAAAGATCACGTCATCGGCATTGAAATCACGGGTCGGCGTAAACTGATTACTTGAATGAAACTTGACGCCCTTGCGCAGATTGAACGTATATTCCAGACCATCTTCCGACACGTCCCAGCTTTCAGCGAGTCCCGGCACGACCTTGGTCGTTCCGTTTTCAAATTCTGCAAGACGGTTATAGACCGGATGCGCCGAAGCATCGAACGTGTCGCCGCCCGTATAGGCTGCGGGATCGAAGCCCTCAGGTGATGCCGGCGAGCAATAGACAAAGGTCTTAGCCGAAGCGGCCCCGCCCATCAAAACAACCAGCGCTGTCGCAGCCAGAAGTGTTTTATACATTTTCATTATTTTCCGCCTCCAGAAAAAAGCATGCCGCGTGCACCCCATTGCCCGCAGCCTGACCTATCGAAACGCTTGCGTCGTCACATTGCAAGCGCAATTGTTAGAATTACGTCATATTCTCAACCGATTTTACCCAAAAAAATTAGATTAATATTCTGATTATTGGCTATATTTTGGAATATTGCGCTAAGAGCCCTCAAATTATAATATTATTCACACGACCTTCAGGTGCTATTTTTGATATCTCAATTGTGATTGTGATGCGATTTCAATGAGTGGGATAAAGGCCATTATGAGTTGATGATGGAAGCGCTCTAATCCAACTCATTCCAACCCACGCCATTTGACACGCTACCATCAGTTCGGGGTGTTGACGATCACCCGGAGGATAACGAGCGCGGCATAGACGTCACTTATCTACGCTTCGGGCACAGGTCGACGACTGATGTTTCAGAACAAGGCAATGTTAGACTATTCGCGCGTCCCAACCATCCAGTTGCCAGAAAAAAACCACGCCACAGCGAAAGAAAACAAGCGGCTCATAGATGATGGAACAAATGGCCCATTCTTTTGGGACAAATGGGGCTAATTTACCCCTTCTTTAATTAAGAAGGCCCTTTTCAAAAGAATTGCTAAGATTTACGTTTATATTGCCTTATCCGGGAGGTAGACAAGTGATATTCACTAAAGAATCGGCTTATACGGGGTATATTAGCAATGAACAAAGAACATAATTTTCATGAACTAATAGAAAACGCAGATCATGCAGCTGATTTTCTTTCAGCACTTGCTAATAATAAGAGAATTATGATTTTATGCAAACTTCTTCATAATGAAATGTCGGTTGGAACGCTTGCAAAAGCTATCGATCTCAGCCAATCGGCTCTTTCTCAACATCTTGCAAAACTAAGGGCACTCAATCTGGTCTCGACGCGCCGCGATGCCCAAACCATCTACTATATGGCTTCCTCTGCGGAGGTCGAACTGATGCTGTCCACGCTTTCAAACTTCTATATGCACGCTGCAGCACCGCGTCATGGAGCGCCCGCTGCGCCCAACTGCTGACTTTGCCAGCAGCCCTTCATAATCTTGGCGCGATGTTTTAAATCCTTTCCAGCGAAAGCTTATCCGTACTTATTCCATTGTGAGATGCGGACCGAATTGGAAACAGTTTCAGTGCTGCTATTGCACTCGAAACGCATTAAAGAAGCGCAAGGTTATTGGCCCATCATGCCGCAATCCCATCACGGACACGCCCGCATCGAAAGGATCACAGATCCTCAGGACACCCGCCTCCTTCCCTATCGTGATATTCGCGAAAAGGATCTGATCGGGCGCCAGCAGCGTTTCATCGCCGAGGGCAAGGTTGTCATCAATGTCTTGCTATCATCTTCAGCACGGTTCGAAGCCGAATCGCTGCTGGTGCTGGAAAACCGGCTTGAAGGACTATCGCCCCAGATAGAGAGAACTCCCGTGGATGTGCCGATCTATTGCGTGCCGCAGATCGTCATGGACGCGGTTGCTGGCTTTCATGTTCATCGTGGCGTTCTGGCGGTGGGGCGCCGCAAACCGCAGCCTTCAGTCGATGAACTGCTTGCCGGACTGCCGGAAAAATCGCTCATCGTTGTGCTGTGCGGCATATCCAACCACGACAATATAGGGTCCATTTTCCGCAATGCTGCTGCCTTTGAAGCCAATTGCGTACTGATGGATACGAGTTGCTGCGACCCACTTTACCGAAAATCCATTCGCGTTTCGGTTGGTGCGACGCTGAAAGTGCCCTATTTTCACGGAGCCATGATCGACGACATCCTGACGGCTGTCAGCAGGGAAAACTTCAACATTCTCGCGCTAAGCCCGTCATCTCAAAAAAACATCTATCAGGCTGGAGAGCATGAACGACAAGCCATCCTGCTCGGCACGGAAGGTGAAGGCCTGCCGCAGCGCCTTCTCAACAGCCTGGACACTGCGCGCATTCCGATGTCACGTGATTTTGACAGCCTGAATGTTGCAACCGCTTCTGGCATTGCGCTGTCGCGTTTCAGCCGGTTTCTCTAAAGAATCGGCGCAAAAACGGAGACGATTGCTGCAAACCATGATGTGTACAATCAAAGATTGTGCGCCCTTTGCGGATGAAAGGACGCACCAAACGAAATAACCTTACGCGGCCGAGGCCTTGGCATTGCCATCGACGAGGCGGCGAAGCATTTCTTCCGCCTGCGGCTCACGCTCCGAGCGGGCAATAAACCCTCCGCCGAAGACTCGGGCCGTATTGCTTTCGTCGGAATAAAGGACACAAGCCTGCCCGGGCGCGATACCGCTTTCACCATCGATAAGCTCGACCCATGTCTGTCCATCGACATGATGCAAAACTGCAGGCCGGGGCGGACGCGTGGAACGAACCTTGGCAAAAACCTCCATTCCACCCGTCGGCAAATCACTTACAGCGCCATCTCCGAGCCAATTCATATCGCGCAGAAACACCTTGTGTGTTTCTAGAGCTTCGCGCGGACCGACGATAACGCGACCATGCGCTGCATCGAGATGCACGACATAAAGCGCCTCGCCAGTGGCGACACCGATGCCGCGGCGCTGGCCGACTGTATAACGGACGATGCCTTCGTGACGACCAAGCTTGCGCCCGTCAATGTGAACGATATCGCCCGGATTGCTCGCTTCAGGCTTTAACCGGGAGATGATGTCTGAATATTTCCCTTGTGGCACAAAGCAGATATCCTGACTGTCCTGCTTCTTGGCGACAGTCAGTCCCATTTCCTCGGCGATCTCACGCACTTGAGGCTTAGGCAGATGCCCCAACGGGAAACGCAGATAGTCGATCTGCACCTGGGTGGTAGCAAACAGGAAATAGCTCTGATCACGATCGGCATCAACAGGTCGATACAATGCGCGATGCGCACCATTGGCGCGGCTACGGATATAATGCCCGGTCGCAAGCGCATCCGCGCCCAGATCACGCGCTGTCTGGAGGAGATCGGCAAACTTGACAGTCTGGTTGCAGGAAACACAGGGGATCGGCGTTTCACCGCTGACATAGGAATTCGCAAAAGGATCAATCACGGCTTCACGGAAACGCGCTTCATAATCAAGGACGTAATGCGGAATGCCAAGACTTTCCGAAACGCGGCGGGCATCTTCAATGTCCTGCCCCGCACAACACGAGCCGGCACGATGAACCGCAGCGCCATGATCATAGAGCTGTAGCGTTACGCCAACAACGTCGTAGCCTTCCCGTTTGAGAATTGCCGCCACGACCGAAGAATCGACGCCACCTGACATGGCGACGACAACACGCGTTTCTTCCGGCTTTCCCGGCAGATCGAGGCTGTTCAGGCTCATGATAGTTTCCAGCTTCCGGGCCATGCCCTGCTTTTCAAAAATTCCGATTTCTACGGCTTATATAGGCCAAACTGCGGCAATTTGCCAAGGTGTTGCAAAATAAACATTGTGACGTTTGCGTCAGCCTGCACACACTTCGCCGTGATATCGCGACGTCAGAATAAAAAAATGACCGTTTTAGCGCTAAAATCCAAATTTTTTTCAAGTGTTACCAGAGTGTTACCAGAGGCTTAGCTATTTTTTAAAGCTGTGCGGTTAATCTCGGGCTCGATTAGGTCCTTGAGTGTTGTGTAGAGAGTACAATGACCGATCTGGTAAGACCGCGTATAAAATATGTAATTGGTCCTGATGGCAGTCCGCTGACCATCGCGGACCTTCCGCCCGCCACGACAAGGCGTTGGGTTATCCGCCGCAAGGCTGAAGTTGTTGCTGCCGTTCGCGGCGGACTTCTTAGTCTTGAGGAGGCTTGCCAACGTTACACGTTGACGGTGGAAGAATTTCTTGGTTGGCAATCTTCGATCGATGAGCATGGTCTCGCCGGTCTCAGAACCACCAGAATTCAGCAATACCGGCATTGACGTGCCGTATTTTCACACGCCTCATTCAGGGCGCGTGTTTTAAACATGACAACCGGCCCTCAGGGGCCGGTTTTCGTTTGCACAATCACTGCCTATGTTCAAAGATAGTGCTGTGAACAAACGGGAGATCGGCATGAGCGGAAATATCGATATTCGCAAGGAAGACAGTTCCGATGGTGGCCGCTACGTGGCTGCGCTGGAGGGATCCGAAGCCGAAATGACCTATACCCGACTCGGACCTGCACTCATTTCCATCGATCATACACTGGTGCCCGAGGCCATTCGCGGCAAAGGAGCTGCACAAGCTCTCGCCAAGAGTGCTGTTCTTGATGCACGCAGAAACGGCTGGAAAATCATTCCGCGATGCAGCTTTTTGCAAGCCCAGCTTACACAACATCCCGACTGGTCGGATGTGATCAGCAACGCGTGATGCTCGGTAAATTTTGCGGCACTAGTGTGGGGGATTTGAATCTGAAACTCATTCAAAGCCTTAAGTGATACGAATCTCAGATTCGTCGCACTAGAGCATGTCTTCCAGAAGTGGAAACCGGTTCTGGGATAAAGACATGCGTAAAAACAGAAACTTAAAGCGTGCCTTGTTGATATGATAAAATGCGACACGCTTTAGAGCGCTTAGTCCCTGCGCAAATCGTTGATCCGCTCAGCCAGACTTTTCGAAACTTCGCCAGCTGTCGCGCTTTTATCCGCAGCCTCTAAAAGGGCGCGGATCGGTGATCCCTCGCCTTCCTTTTCGGCGGTAGCAACGACCATATATGCAGCGAGATTAGTCATTTTCTCGCGCAACCCGGCATTTTGCCTGACCACGGCTCGGTCAGACTGCGTTCCGCTCTCCAGTCTCGTTTGCGCCTGTGATAGTTCGCCAATGAGTTGCTCGAGCATTTTGTGCATATCGCTCGGAACCGGTCGTTTCATATTGGTTGATCGGACATTTTCCGCCTCGCCACGACTGATCTCGCTGCGTAATATATCCGCGAGTCCCTCCACCGCACTATAAGAATCAGGGCCGGCTTCCGGTTCGGTTTGAGGGATTTCAGCCATGCCTTTTCCGACCTCTTGTACCGCCAGCGCTGCAACGGGCTGCGCCTCCTCCTTGCGGGAAGTGTCCGACTGTTCTTCAATAGATGACAGGTGTTTGAAAGCATCCTGCTGACGGGCAATCTCAACGGCCTGCTCGGCCACCTTGCGGCGCTCGAGTTTGAGTAATTGCTCTAATCTGCTGATGGTTACGGCATATTCTGCCCTCAAACCATCCTTGTCGGCCCGGATTTCAGCAAGCGTGACCGGGAGCTCCGCCTGAACCTGACGCCGCGCCAGAAAAGAGGCGCGCCGCCAAACCGAAGGGCCGAGCAGTACCAGCACGAAAACCGTGACGAGAACGCCGAGAATGAAAAAAAGAGCAGACTGGATCACGGTTCCACACGCGTTGGGCAATGCCTACCGGCATTAAAGCAATTCACTAGAAAGGATTCCAGGTCGGCGCTTCGGAAAGCTTCAGGTAACCGATATTGACACCAAGCCGGGCCCCAACGCCAGTACGGATCGGTACCAGCACGATATTTTGTCGCTTCAGCACATTGAAGCCGACACCCGCGATCACATAGGCTGAACCGGCAACACCTGCATATCGTCCATAGAGATGTTGAATATCGTCAAGATTATAGACGAGCATCATGACGCGCGAACCTTGGCCGCCAAAATCCCAGCCAAGCGATGGGCCTTGCCAGAACGTCTTATGATCGCCCGCGTTCTTGGTATAGAGCGTGCCTTCGCCATAAGTCAGGCCACCGAAAAAAGCGCCGGAACCTTCTTCGCCCAGAATATAGCCGTTCGGCAGGCCAAAACTCTGAAAAGCTTTTTCAACGGCACTGGCGAGCCCACCGGAAGCCGAGCCGAAGAAGCTATGTCCAGACTGAACAATTTCTTCCGCAGTATAGGTGTTCTGCGCCTTGGCCACCGACGGCATAGCCATGAGAGACCCAATTAAAGCGAGAAAAAAAGCAACAAGGACTGCTGCATTGCGGAAACTGGTTTGCGACAGGGATGGTATGGCCATTTAATTTCCTTCCGGCTACCCGTTTCTCTGCCCGACGGCCCCGGTAAAAAGCCTTACGTCACCTCTTTCGGGCGCTTTCGACGAATCGTTTTCCATTAAACGCGAATTTATTGTCCAAATCCTTAAGATCGGAAATTGACCGCATAAAGACACGTCAATCCCGCTACTGTACCATTCAAGAAAGCGGGCTTTGTTGCGGCCCCCGATAACGGCGTGTATCCAGTAAAATCAATATTCCGGGCGATTCGCTCGCCTTCACACAGTTCCTGAAACCGCCCGGTTGCTGGAGCCGTTTATCAACCGATCGGGACACGCATGTCGGGCCAGAGCTTGGGACATGTAGTTCCACCCGCGTTCTGGAGAAACCGTTATGCCTTTGCCCGTCACCCTTTCCGCACTCGACCTTGGTGCGCTTCTGTGCAGCAGGATCTGCCATGACATTATTTCGCCTGTTGGTGCGATCAATAATGGCCTTGAACTGCTTGAAGAAGGCGGAGCGGATGAAGATGCAATGGATCTCATCAAGTCGAGCGCGCGCAACGCATCCGCAAGGTTGCAATTTGCCCGCATCGCTTTTGGTGCTGCCGGTTCCGCAGGCGTTCAGATCGACACGGGCGATGCACAACATGTCGCCACCGAATATTTCAAGAACGAAAAGCCGGAGTTTTCCTGGGAAGGCACCCGTGTGTTCCTGCCCAAGAACAAGGTCAAACTTCTGCTGAACCTGCTCTTGATCGGCAATGCCGCTATTCCGCGCGGCGGTTCTCTGGCCGTGCGCCTTGAAGGCGGCGACACGGAACCGCGCTTCGTCATCACCGTTCAGGGTCGTATGCTGCGCGTCCCCCCCAAGTTTCTTGAATTGCACTCAGGCGCAATGCCAGAAGAACCGATCGATGCACATTCTGTACAACCTTATTATACACTGCTGCTGGCGCAAGACGCCGGTATGACCATTTCAATTCGTGCAACGGCAGAAGATATCGTCTTCTCCGCAGAATGATCGGGCAGAATGACGAAAGTGCATGAGCCACGCTCATGCTCTTCAACTTAAGCCTGATACGCAAAAAGCTCCGCGAAGGCGGAGCTTTTTACCATTCGCTTATCGAATGAAAACAATCAGGCGCTTTCGCGCAATTCCGCACCGTCGGGTTCGCGAAGCACATAGCCACGGCCCCAGACAGTTTCAATATAGCTCTGGCTACCGGAAGCGGCATCGAGCTTCTTTCGCAGCTTACAGATGAAGACGTCGATAATTTTCAGTTCCGGTTCGTCCATACCGCCGTAGAGATGGTTGAGGAACATTTCCTTGGTCAGTGTCGTGCCTTTGCGCAACGACAGCAGCTCCAGCATCTGATATTCCTTGCCGGTCAGATGGACACGCTGGCCCGCCACTTCCACGGTCTTGGCATCAAGATTGACCACCAGATCGCCAGTCGTAATGACCGACTGGGCATGACCCTTGGAGCGACGTACGATCGCGTGAATGCGGGCAACCAGCTCATCCTTGTGAAAGGGCTTGGTCATATAGTCATCCGCACCGAAGCCAAGGCCACGAACCTTGTCCTCAATACCGGCCATGCCGGACAGGATGAGGATCGGCGTTTTCACCTTGGAAAGTCGCAGCGTACGCAGAACCTCGTAACCAGACATATCCGGCAGATTCAGGTCCAGCAAAATAATGTCGTAATCATAAAGTTTGCCGAGGTCGATGCCTTCTTCGCCCAGATCGGTCGTATAGACATTGAAACTCTCGGACTTGAGCATCAGCTCGATGCTCTGTGCGATAGCACTGTCATCTTCAATCAACAGGACGCGCATCTTTATCCCCTTTCCGCTGCTGACAAATGATCCCTCACGGCAGCACACGGAACAATCGTTGCCTTGTTATGAAGGTGCCAGCAAATGGTTAACAAAATATGTTTCGCCTTGGCAAGCATATTTATGACCTGTTTAGAAAATTCTTATAGCAATATGAATCATATAAGGATTCCAGCCTGCAATAATCTCATATTCTACTTTAAGAACCTTCTCTAAGTGATTCAACCGACTCTAGCTTTTGACTGTTGCCCAAAAACCACAACAGATTTACCGAGCCTTAAGTCCTAACGCGTATGATTAACCTCGTCGGTAAAGGAATGGTTACCAAGCAAGCGAATCCTTAACTTTTTGTTTCGCTTGAAAGGCTCATTTTTGACGACAAATACGAATACAGACCCGTTAAGTAACTGAATTCGTTTAAGTTTCGCGGTGTCACAGTGGGGTTTCCTTCCTGTTTACACCTGTTAATAAAAGTCGGGGGGAACGCCCCAACACGGAAGCTGGCTGGTGTTCAAGGAGTATTGCGTATGAAACCACGTGAAAGCCTCGTCAGGCTGAAACTGTTCCAAGTGAAGGAAAAACGCCGTCAATTGGGCCAGCTTGACCTGATGATCGGCGAATTTGAGCGCATGGCCGGGGAACTCGATGCTCAAATCCTGTCAGAAGAAAAGAAAGCAGGCATCACCGATATCGATCATTTCGCTTATCCGACCTTCGCCAAGGCAGCACGCCAGCGGCGCGACAATCTGTTTGGATCGATTCGCGATCTGATGTCCCAGAAGGAAGCCGCCGAAGCCCAACTTGTAATCGCGGAAAACGATCTTTCCAAAGCTGAGGCGCTGGAAGAGCGCGATAATGGCAAGGCACCTCGCGAACTTATTGAACGGCCCGCCAACCCGCGCCGTGCCATGATCGGATAAGCAATCCATCATGATAGCTAACTAACAATTCAGATGCCACCTCTCATTGAGGCGGCATATTTTGTTCCGAAATACCTGCTTTCATCAGGTGGAAAACTGGCATCATATTATTATTGCCTCGCAATAAACGTGGTTTGCATCGTGTCCGTCCTGGGATAGTGATGAAACACGATGCAATTACCTCCCCCTTCCAAGCCTGGTTCCGATATCAGCGGATTGAACTTTGGCAAACTCCCCCGTTCGATCCAATGGGGCGTGCTGTTCATTCTATCGGCTGTGTTAATTTTCACCGGAGAAATTCTCAGCCTTCCAGGTGCCCTGCTCGTCGGCGCGATGGTCGGCGGCATTCTTCTTGCAACCGGTGAAGCCACAATTCGTGTTCACAACTGGCTTTCGCTTGGCGCGCAAGCTGTCATAGGCTGCCTGATCGCGCGCGCAATCACGGTCGAATTCTTCATCAATATGGGTCAGCATCTTCCCGTCATACTGATCTCGATGATCTATGTATTGCTGGTGAGCACTCTCATCGGCTATTTGCTGGCTTATTTTCGCATCATACCAGGGACGACAGCTGTATGGGGCACCTCCGCCGGTGCCGCGTCCGCCATGACGCTGATGGCGGAATCATTTGGCGCAGATGCGCGCCTCGTCGCTTTCATGCAATATCTGCGTGTGGTTCTGGTGGTGTCTGTCGCTTCGCTCGTCGTGCGCTTCAATATGGAAACCAGCACTCTTGAAAATGTCGCGATGATCTGGTTTCCGCCCATCAATCCACCAAGCCTTGCAGCAACCCTGCTTCTGATTATGGGCGGTGCCATTATTGGGCAAATATCACGTATTCCGACCGGCGCCATGCTCGTACCGCTGGCGCTCGGCGTCCTGTTGCAGGATACGGGCGTGATGACGATCGACCTACCGCCATGGCTGCTTGCTGCAAGCTACGCCCTCATTGGCTGGCGCATCGGTCTTGGGTTTTCGCGTGCAATTCTCGCTTATGCGGCCAAGGCATTTCCTGCGGTCCTGCTATCGATCCTGCTGATGATCGCCGTATGCGGCCTGTTTGGCATGGTGCTGAGCTTTACGCTCGGCCTTGATCCCTTGACCGCCTATCTCGCAACCAGCCCCGGCGGTGCTGATACGGTCGCCATTATCGCAGCGTCCAGCAATGTCGACCTGCCCTTCATCATCGCCATGCAAACAAGCCGTTTCTTTGTTGTTCTACTGGCAGGACCAACAATCGCACGCTTTATTGCGCACCGCCTCAACAAACAGGGCAAATAAAAAAAGCCCGGAAAATCCGGGCTTTCTCCAATAAGTGATTCCGCAATCAAGCTTTTTTGCCGTGGAAGCCACGGATTGCAGCAATGACCTTGTCCTGATCTTCTTCCGATAGATAAGGATGCATGGGCAGGCTGAGAATGCGCTCTGGCAGGCTTTCGGAAACCGGCAACCCGCCCGGTGCTATCGGATAATGCTTGTAAGCCGTTTGCAAATGCAAAGGCTTCACATAATAAATTACCGATGGAATGCCTTCTGCCTGAAGATGCGCCTTCAGCCCATCGCGGTTTTCGCTTTCAAGCGAATATTGCGCCCAAGCCGAACGATTGCCAGCCGGCAAGGCCTGAACTTTGACCACATCTTTCAGCTCTTCATTATAGCGCTTTGCGATACGGTCACGCGCTTCCATCTCGTCTTCGAGAATTGCCAGTTTTTCCAGAAGAACCGCTGCCTGAATGGTATCGAGACGCGAATTGATGCCAATACGCACATTGTCATATTGCGTCTCACCCTTGCCGTGGAACAGCACCGAGCGCAAGGTTTCGGCAAGCTCTGCATCATTGGTGAACATCGCACCGCCGTCGCCATAGCAGCCAAGCGGCTTTGCCGGATAAAAGCTTGTCGAGCCTACATGGCCGAAAGCGCCGCACATGACATTATCGCGCTTGCCGCCAACGGACTGTGCCGCATCCTCGATGATGAACAAGCCCTCACGGTCAGCGAGTGCGCTGATGCGATTATAGTCGGCAGCAAGCCCAAAAAGATCAACCGCAATGATGGCTTTCGGTTCGAGTCGCCCTTCCTTGCGGATCGCGGCAACAGCAGCCTCAAGTTGTTCGACATTAATGTTGTAGCTGTCAGGATCGACATCGACGAAAACCGGCTCCGCCCCAACCAGCGCCACCACTTCCGCGGTCGCAGCGAATGTGAAGGACGGCACAAAGACCGCGTCACCGGGGCCGATGCCACGTGCCATCAAAGGCATTTGCAGTGCATCCGTACCATTGGCACAGGCAATCACATGCTCAACGCCCAGATATTCACCAAGTTTATTTTCAAACTCGGTAACTTCAGGACCCAGAATATATCGCCCTTCTGCAACAACCTTGGTAATGGCGGCGTTGAGACGGTCTTCGATACGCGCACGCTGCGCCCCAAGATCAATAAACTGCATTTTCGGCTCCATCAAAACCGGGCCTGCGCGCAACAACGGCGAATGCCCGATAACTATCTATTCGCTCGGCCCGCGCCCCGCCATGGCTGGAGCGTTCAAAGTTTTGCGAGGTCTGTAATACCGCTTGACGAAAGTGGCCTATCGAGTCGCTTTCTGCGGGTGACGTACGGTTCCCTCAGTCAGGATGCGCAGCACGCTGATCGCTTCCTTTCCATCGGTGCGCGGTGTTTCGCGCGTCTCGATGCAATGCAGGAAATGCTGCAATTCGCGGGTGAGCGGCATACCCTCCTCGACCGGGATATAGGCTGGCTCAACCGACTTGAAGGCCCATTGATCATCTTCACGCCAGACTTCATGACTGTAAAGCGCAAGCTTGCGATCCCATGGTTCGCCATCATCGAAAACGGCCATGCCTTTGGAACCGACGACACTCAAGCGCCGCTCACGATAAGAATTTAGTCGCGATGCAAACAAATGTCCGCGGATCCCACTCGGGAACTCCAGATGCACATGCGCAAAATCGCTCAAATGATCGAGGAAAGCCGCACCCTCGCCGCGAATGGCGCTCGGTTCTTCACCCGTGATAGCAAGAATCATCGACAGATCATGAGGCGCCAGATCCCAGAGCGCATCGTTTTCGGTATGAAATTTGCCAAGCCCGACACGATGCGAATGCACATAACGAATGTCGCCCAGTTCACCGCTCTTGACCATATCGAGCAATTTCTCAAATGCCGGGTGAAAGCGCAGAATATGGCCGACCATGAATACGCGCTCATGAGCACGCGCTGCTTCCACTTCCGCCTTAGCGGATGCGACGTCAAGCGCGATCGGCTTTTCGACAAGAACGTCTTTGCCGTTCTTAACCGCTTCTGTTGCATAGTGTGCATGAAACTGCGGCGGCAGGGCAAGAACGATACCGTCAATATCCGGGCGCTGGAACAGTTCATTGATCGGCACATTGGGAACGCCGAATTCCGACGCGAACCGCTCGGCGTTTTCCGCTTTGGCGTCAGAAACAGCCTTGAGGACGCCGAGACTTTTTAAAGTACGTATATGATTGCCGCCCCAATAGCCACAACCCAAAACCGCAATACGAGGTGCCATGAAACTATGCCTTTGCTTGTGTGCAGTTTCTTATCGGTGCAAATGATGGAAAACAAGGCGAAACCGACGCGAAGAACGCTTGACAGGGTTTCATTCCCCACATATACCGCCGCCATTCCTTATGGGAACGAGGTTTTAATGTCTCGGAGACGATCCATTAAAATCGTTCTGGTCAGGCGTTGCGTGGCGGAGTAGCTCAGTAGGTTAGAGCAGAGGAATCATAATCCTTGTGTCGGGGGTTCGAATCCCTCCTCCGCTACCAAAACTCCATATTTTTCAGGAGTCTGATTTGACCCTGCTGATCAACCAGCCGCATCCTTCAATAGACATTGCATCTATTGAAGCTTTGGTTCGCACATTTTATGCGCGAGCGCGAGAAGATGCTCTGCTCGGCCCGATCTTTGCCGAAGCCGTTCATGATTGGGAGCACCATATTGCGCAGATCGCGCAATTCTGGTCATCGATTATCCTGAAAACCGGCGGCTATGCCGGTCGCCCCCTGCCCCCACATTTGCGACTTAATCTGCAAGGTCAGCATTTTGATCGCTGGCTCGAACTGTTCGAGCAAACGGCACGGGAAATTTTCCCGCCGGAGGCGGCGATCATCTTTATCGATCGCGCAAGGCGGATAGCCGACAGTTTTGAAATGGCCATCGCAACGCACAATGGAGAAATTTCCTCCCCACGCCACTCACGACGGCCACTCTCCTAAAACAGTCAAGCTGCGGGCTTGGTATTCTCTGCCTCTAGCTGCTGTTCATGGCGCAGCAGCATGCCATAAAGATCACGCGGTTCATCGGGATCGGCCAGCAGATCAAGCTGTTGGTAAAATCCCGTATCCTTTAGCTTGTCACGGACATAGCGCAGTGCCGAAAAATCTTCCGTTGCAAAACCAACTGAGTCGAACAAGGTGATCTGACGCGGATCCTTGCGGCCTTCCATCTTTCCGGTAATGACTTCCCAAAGCTCATTAACCGGATAGTCTTCCGGCAATTGCTGGATTTCGCCCTCAATGCGCGTTTGCGGCGGATACTCGACAAAAATATCCGAGCGACGCAGAATATCACCGTGCAATTCGGTTTTGCCGGGGCAATCGCCACCGACCGCGTTGATATGCACACCGGCACCGACCATATTATCGGTCAGAATCGTGGCATTTGCCTTGTCCGCGGTGACAGTCGTGATGATATCAGCCCCTTCAACGGCCTCTTCGACGCTCTTGCAAGCCACGATGTCCAAGCCTGCATCCGCAAGATTGCGGATGCATTTTGCTGTCGCCTGCGGATCGATATCGTAAAGACGCAATTTATCGACGCCCAGCAACGCCTTGAAGGCCAGCGCCTGAAATTCGCTTTGTGCGCCATTGCCGATAATGGCCATGGTGCGTGCACCCTTGGGGGCCAGATGCTTTGCAGCGACTGCCGATGTTGCAGCCGTACGCAGGGCGGTCAAAATTGTCATCTCGGTCAAAAGCATCGGATAACCGCTGCCGACATCCGAAAGCACGCCAAATGCGGTTACGGTCTGAAGCCCTTCACGGGTATTTTTGGGATGGCCGTTGACATATTTGAAGCCGTAGAGCGTGCCGTCGCTGGTGGGCATCAATTCAATGACGCCCTCATCAGAATGCGAGGCCACGCGCGGCGTCTTGTCGAAACTCTCCCAACGATGGAAGTCTTCTTCCACATAGGCGGCAAGTTCCTTGAGGAACGTCTCGACGCCGACCGAAAGGACCAGTTTCATCATGTGATCGACACTGACGAAAGGCACGATATTCAGGTTAGGCTGGGTCATATTGGCTCCTAATAGCTGCGTGTCGGGCGATCCATGACGCTGCGGCCAAGCAGGCTCGCCATCAGGTCCACCATGACCGTCGCGGTGCGCCCGCGCTCATCAAGAAACGGGTTGAGTTCCACAAGATCGAGGCTTGTCACAAGTTGGCTATCGTGCAGCATTTCCATAATCAGATGCGCTTCGCGGAAAGTCGCGCCACCCGGCACCGTTGTGCCAACGGCAGGAGCGACCGATGGATCCAGAAAATCGACGTCAAGGCTGACGTGCAGAAGACCATTCTCGCTTTTCACGCGATCCAGAAAACGCCGCAAAAGTGCGGCAACGCCATGCTCATCGATCAGGCGCATATCGAAAACCGAAACCTTGGTTTTCTGGATCGCCAGACGCTCGGCTGGATCGACACTGCGAATGCCCATCATGCACACATTTTGCGGGTCAATAGCAGCAGCAAGCGGTGGAAAATAGCCTTCAAAACCTTTCTGGCCGGTATAATAGGCGACAGGTGTGCCATGCAGATTGCCGCTATCGGTCGTTTCCAAGGTGTGAAAATCCGTATGCGCATCAAGCCAGAGAACAAATTGCTTACGGCCTTTTTCAGCAGCCCGGCGCGCAATGCCCGGAACGGTGCCTGCAGCCAGCAAATGATCGCCGCCGAGAAAGATCGGAAACCCATCCGCGCTTTCGCGATAGGCGGCTTCGCTAATGGCCTCGATCCAGGCAACCGCATCAGGAAGCGCCTTGATTGTCGCATTGGGGTGACTGGAGGGCCGCTTTGGCGCAGGCGACAGATTGCCGAGGTCGCTATAGCTATGGCCCAGCTCACGAATGGCATCCGCTATACCGGCAGCGCGATAGCCGTCCGGCCCCATATTGCAGCCAAGACGACCTGTTCCTTCCTGAACCGGCAATCCCAAAATCTTGCAGTGCATCAAAGGCATCTCCTTTTGAACCCTTCTCCCAAGATTGAACATTTGTGCTTGGCGATGTGAACCATACGGATTGGCAAATATATCGTAGTGCTTTATCAAATTGCCAGATTTGGCTCTCAAATTGGAGGACGCATGGACGAGCTAGACGAAAAACTGATTACGCTCCTGCGCCACAACGGTCGCCGCAGCATATCCGATATTGCGCTGGATATGGGTGTATCACGGGCAACCGTGCGTGCGCGCATGGAGCGTCTCGAGCGCTCGGGCGATATTCTCGGCTATACGGTGATTTTACGCTCTGACGCCGTAGACCTGCCGGTTCGCGGCATCATGATGATTGAAATCGAAGGCCATGTCGCCGACCGTGTGGTCAAATCGCTGGGCGGATTTTCCGAAATATCGGCCGTTCATACGACCAATGGCCGCTTTGACCTGATAGTCGAACTGGGCGCGGCAACGCTTGCCGATCTGGACGCCGTGTTGCGGCGCATTCGCCTTGTACCCGGCATCAAGGCCAGCGAAACCAATCTTTTGCTTGCCACACCACGCTCGACCAAAGCCCGGCTCTGAGCCGTCAAAAAGCCGGGAAGACCCCGGCTTTCATTGGTTAGGATGTATTGTCTTCAGGCAAGCGTCGGATAATCCGTATATCCTTTCGCACCACCACCATAAAGATTATCCTGGTCAAGCTCGTTGAGCGGGGCATTCTCCTTGAGACGAAGTACCAGATCAGGATTGGAAATAAACGGCTTGCCGAATGCTACAAGATCGGCACGTCCGCTTGCGACTGCATCTTCCGCCAACGCACGATCATAGCCGTTATTGACCATCCATTGAGCTTTGCCGCCCGCATCGCGATA
The DNA here is from genome assembly GCF_039545455.1 of Brucella sp. BE17. Lineage (NCBI taxonomy): Bacteria > Pseudomonadati > Pseudomonadota > Alphaproteobacteria > Hyphomicrobiales > Brucellaceae > Brucella > Brucella sp. BE17. Next base: position 1,391,378 of record NZ_CP154467.1, read on the forward strand.
AACCTGCTTCAACCGCGCATAATCGAAAGGTGCCGCACCCTGCTGGAAGTCGCGTGCGCCACCCGTGGCCCCTTCGATGATGTGAATATAGGCCAATCCATAGGCGGCCAGCTTTTCAACGACATAATCAAACAGAGGCTGTGGATCGGAATCAGATGCATCATTTGCCGGCGTTACCGGCGACAGGCGAATGCCAACCTTGCTGCCATCAACAGCCTTGGTCACAGCTTCAACGACCTCACCCAAAAAACGGACGCGATTTTCGATCGAACCGCCATATTCGTCGCTGCGGTGATTACAGCCCGAACGGAGAAACTGGTCGATCAGATATCCATTGGCGGCATGAATTTCCACGCCGTCAAAACCTGCAACCTCTACCGCATCCTTGGCCGCTTTGGCATAGGTGGCAATGATCTCCGGCAATTCACTCTTTTCCAGCGCCCGCGGCTCGGATGTCGGTACAAATTCGCCGGTACCGTCAGGTTTGACCAGATAGGTCTTGGATTTCGCCGTAATCGCCGAGGGCGCAACCGGTTTGCCCCCATTGGGCTGGAGACTATTATGCGAGATACGCCCCACATGCCACATTTGTGCGAACATATGCCCACCCGCCTTGTGCACAGCATCGGTCACGCGCTTCCATCCGGCAAGCTGTTCCGGCTCATAAAGGCCCGGCACATCGGCATATCCTTGCCCCTGATGACTGATGGGGGTTGCCTCGCTGATGATCAGCCCTGCACTGGCGCGCTGCTCGTAATAGGTGACATTGAGGTCGTTCGGTACAGCACGCGGCGAACGATTACGTGTCAACGGTGCCATGACAATGCGGCTGGCAAGCTTGATATCGCCGACTGATACAGGATCAAAAAGTGTGTCCATAAAAGTCTATCCTTCAGGTTTGAAAAGGTTCAGAGTTCAGACAGCGCCTTCAAAAAGGCCGCTATGGCCTCCTCGTCACGCTTATAAAAAGTCCATTGCCCGACACGGGCGGGCACGATCAGCCCCACCTTGGTCAGAACGGATAAATGCGCTGATACGGTCGATTGAGAGAGACCACACCGCTCGAATTGCCCTGCGCAGACACCCATTTCTAAAGAGATGTGCTGGGTAGAAAAATGCTTTTCCGGCTCCTTGAGCCAGCTCAGAATTTCAAGACGAACGGGATTGGCGAGTGCCTTAAATATCTCTTCCAGATTACTGGCCAAAGCCTGTTGCATCGCACGCACCTCGCGGACCTTCAAACATATCGTATTTTCTCGATATAAATATCGCTGACACCCGATTTAAAAAGGGCCAACGCATTCACATAGACGTGACTCTTAGAAAAACCAGCTTTCCTGTGGACGATTGTTCCCATCTTGATTGCTCTGAAAATGCATCCGACTATGTATGGTCAACGGACGATCAATGAACTGGGAAAAACATGGCGGACGACACAAAACGCATTGCAGCGATCATTGCGGCGGAAATCAACGCAAAGCCGGAACAGGCATCGGCTGCCATTGGCCTGCTCGATGAAGGCGCAACGGTGCCTTTCGTTGCGCGCTACCGCAAGGAAGTCACTGGCGGACTGGACGACACGCAATTGCGCCTGCTTTCCGAACGCCTGAGCTATCTGCGCGAACTCGAAGCACGTCGCAGCTCCATTCTGGAAACCATCCGCGGACAGGACAAGCTTACCCCAGAACTTGAACTCAAAATTGCAGGCGTCAGCACCAAGGCGGAACTGGAAGATCTTTATCTCCCTTATAAGCCCAAACGCCGGACCCGCGCGGAAATCGCCCGCGAGCGTGGTCTTGGTCCTCTCGCTGAAGCAATCCTTTCAGATCGCACTCTCGTGCCATCTGAAATCGCGGCGCAATATGTGACGGACGAAGTGGCGGATGTGAAATCTGCACTCGACGGCACCCGCGACATCATTGCCGAGGGCTTTGCGGAAAATGCCGAATTGCTCAAAACCCTGCGCAACCATCTCAAGGACAAAGCCGTGCTGCGCTCACGCGTTGTCGATGGAAAGCAAGAAGCTGGCGCAAAATTCTCCGACTATTTCGACCATGCCGAGCGCTGGGCGACAGTCGCGGGTCACCGTGCGCTGGCCATGCTGCGCGGGCGCAACGAGGATTTTTTGTCGCTCGATATTGAAGCGGATGCCGACGACACCTCACCCGTCAAACCCGTCGAGCGGAAAATTGCAGCCAGCTATGCTATCGGCGCGACCTTGCCCGGCGACCGCTGGCTGATGGAGGTTGCTGGCTGGGCATGGCGGGTGAAACTCTCGCTGTCTCTCTCGCTCGATCTGATGCGCGAATTGCGCGAGCGGGCGGAAGAAGAAGCGATCAACGTCTTTGCCCGTAATCTGAAAGACCTGCTTCTGGCAGCCCCCGCAGGCTCGCGCGCCACCATGGGGCTTGATCCGGGCATTCGCACCGGCGTGAAGGTTGCCGTGATCGACGGCACCGGCAAGCTTCTCGACACGACGACCGTCTATCCCTTCCCGCCCAAAAACGATGTGCGCGGCACACAAGCCGCGCTTGCAAGTCTGGTCGCCAAACACAAGATCGAGTTGATCGCCATTGGCAACGGCACCGGAAGCCGCGAAACCGAGCGTCTTGTCATCGATATGCTTTCCGACATGCCCGCACCCAAACCGCTAAAAGTCATCGTCTCGGAAGCAGGCGCATCGGTCTATTCGGCATCTGAAGCGGCGGCGGCGGAGTTTCCGCAACTCGATGTGTCGCTGCGCGGTGCCGTCTCCATCGCGCGGCGCCTTCAGGATCCTTTGGCGGAACTCGTCAAAATCGAACCGAAATCCATCGGTGTCGGGCAATATCAGCACGATGTCGATCAGGTGCGGCTGGCCCGCATGCTGGATGCTGTGGTGGAAGATGCGGTGAATGCCGTTGGCGTTGACCTCAACACCGCTTCCGCTTCGCTTTTGGCGCGGGTTTCAGGCCTTGGTGCCTCGCTTGCAGAAGCCATCGTCGCGCACCGCGATGAAACGGGCGCGTTCAAAAACCGCAGGCAACTTTTGAAAGTCGCGCGTCTTGGCAACCGCACCTTCGAGCAATGCGCAGGCTTTTTGCGCATTGCGGGCGGCACCGAGCCGCTCGACGCCTCTTCCGTGCACCCGGAAGCCTATGGCGTGGCAAAAAAGATTGTCGCGGCCTGCGGTCGCGATGTGCGCAGCCTGATGGGCGATAGTGCCGCCTTGAAGGCGCTCGATCCACGTGTCTTCGTCGATGAACGCTTTGGTCTGCCGACCGTACGCGACATTATTGCAGAACTCGACAAGCCCGGTCGCGATCCGCGCCCGGAATTCAAGACCGCGACATTTGCCGATGGCATTGACGATATCAAGGATTTAAAGCCCGGCATGATGCTGGAAGGTACGGTGACAAATGTCGCAGCTTTCGGCGCTTTCGTGGATATCGGCGTGCATCAGGATGGTCTCGTTCATGTCTCGCAACTGGCCGATCGTTTCGTCAAAGACCCGCATGAAGTGGTCAAAGCAGGCGATGTGGTGAAAGTGCGTGTGACGGAAATTGATGTGCCACGCAAACGCATCGGCCTTTCCATGCGCAAGGATAGCGGCGAAGCCCCTGCTCCACGCTCATCCTCGCCGCGCGACCAGCGTCCGGTCAAAAATTTCACACCACAGCGTAAAACCGAGCAACCCTCGACCGGCGGTTTCGGTGCGGCTTTACTCGAAGCCATGAAAAAGAAATAGATACAAAAAGCCCGGAAATACCGGGCTTTTTTAATCAGAGCAGCATATCAGCGATATGCGCCATCTGTGCGCCTGCCTCGTAATAGGCTTCGCGCAGGGGGCGGAAATTCTGCGCTTTGGGATCACGGACCGGCAGTGGAAGATCATCTTCCGCAATCTGGCCGGAAACAAGCTCTGCCAGCAATTTGCCAAAAACGGTGCCCGGCGCGATGCCACGGCCATTATAGCCGGAGAAGCCCACGACATTGCGGGCAAGACGATGAAATTTCGGCAGACTGTCATCGGTCATGCCGATCTTACCATACCATTCATGTTCGAATTCCACCGCGCCCAAAGCTGGAAACAGCCGCCTGAGAGCCTTCTTCGCCCATGCCCGATGAACGGCAGCCCCCGTATTGCGCAAAGCACCAACGCTGCCGAACACCAGTCGACCTTGCTGATCGAAGCGGAATGAGGACAGCACTTCCCTGGTGTCCCATGCACCCTGTCGCTCCGGCAGGATGCTTTTGCGCAAGTTATCGGACAGCGGCCTGGTCGCCATGTTGAAATAGGGCAGATGCACGAGCTCCGCACGCACTTCAACCCATGGCACATTGGTATAGGCATTGGTCGCAACCACGACCCAGTCAGCCACAACAGAGCCATTGGCGGTCTTGACCCGCCATTTGCCGTTGTGTTCCTCGGCCCCGATCACCGGGCTTGATGTAAAGATTTCCGCTCCCGCAACAAGCGCTGCATGCGCCAGTCCGCGCACATAGGCGAGCGGCTGGATGGTGCCTGCGCGCAGATCGAGCAGCGATCCGGCATAGGCACCCGTTCCGACCTTGGCTTGCGTTTCCTTCGCATCGAGCAGTTTGACATTGGCCCCACGCGGCGCCCATTGCGCATGGCGATCTTCGAGTTCCTTCAAGCCTTTGTCACCCACAGCACAATGCAGCGTGCCCTGTCTTTCGACTTCGCAGGCGATCTTGTGCTTTTCAATCAGATCAAAAACCAGTTGCGGCGCATTGCCGAGCACATCGAGCAGGCGGTCACCGTATATTTCACCCAAGACGTCGGCAAGATCGTCGGGCATCACCCACATGCCTGCATTGACCAGACCGACATTGCGACCCGATCCGCCATAGCCGATCTCCATCCCTTCGAGCACGATTGCTTTCACGCTTTTTTGCGCCAGATGCAGTGCTGTCGAAAGACCGGTAAAACCGCCGCCGACAATGACCACATCCACCACCTTCTCACCGTTCAGCGTGAAGGTGGTCGGAGCGGCGGGCGCAGTCTTTTCCCAAAGGCCGTGGGAGCGTGGATCGTTGAGCATGGGCAACCACTTTTAAAACAGGGACCGATCATTTCGGCATTGCACTATTTCATGCACGCACCCATGTCTTTGACAGCAATATTTTGGCAACAAATCATGCCGGTTCGGAATGAACGAGGCTTGAATAGTTCGTATTGCCGACCTGTCCGGCAATCCACTGGCAGAAAACCTGCGTCAGCGGGTTTTCGAGTTTACCATCGGGTACGACCAGATAATAATCATTTTCGGTGCGCATCGGCTTTTCGAACAAAAGCCGCAAATCGCCACTGCGCAGTTCCCGTTCAATCAGATAAAGCGGCAGCAGCGCTATGCCGAGGCTTGCCAGAGCCGCTTCTATCACCATGGAAAACTGATCGAAACGATGACCGCGATAGGCCGTCTGCCCCTCGACGCCGCAGCTTTCGAACCATTGCGCCCACATTTTGGGTCGGGTGGCGAGATGCAGAAGCACTTCGCCCTCAAGTGCTTCCGGGTCTGATGGGCGACGGTTCTCCAGAAATGCCGGGCTTGCCACCGGAACCACCACTTCACTGCACAGATAGGTGCAGCTCGCATGCGCCCAGACCGGCTGACCATAATGAATGGCCAGATCAAAAGGCTGTTCCTCGAAATCAAACACGCCCGAGCGCGAGGCTACATTGAGCGCGATACCCGGATGCTTTGCCACAAAATCGGGAATGCGTGGCATCAGCCAGCGCGTGCCAAAGGTCGGAAGTGTGGCGACACTGAATGAAGATGTGGATTTCGCCGACGCCATGGCACGCAGCATAGTATCTTCGGTCTGATGAAGCAGGCGGCGCACTTCGGGCAGAAATTTTCGCCCCGCATCGGACAAAAGAATGCGCTGACGGATGCGTTCGAACAAGAGCACGCCAAGCTGGCTTTCCAGATCTTTGATCTGGCGGCTGACGGCACTCTGGGTGAGGCTGAGTTCATGGGCTGCCTGTGTGAAGCTGCCATGACGCGCCGCACATTCAAAAGCTTGCAGCGTGGCGATATCGGGGATCAATCTTCGGCTGAGCTTCATTCCAGTCTCGCATAAACATAGTTGCTTTCGTTGCGACCATAGCTGCAAGTGAGGTGATATGATACGTTTTCATCATAACCTCACCCTGTTTTCGCAAAGCCGATTCAATCCCGGGAAGAAGCCATGAACACCGCCCCTCAAAAACTCGATGTGAAGAAAGAAACCGCGGAGCTGCTTGATCGGCTTGGCGTTGATGCTTCTCTTTTCACGGATGGCGATCTTGCCGGTTTCAGCCCGGTTTCGGGCGAAGAAATAGCCTTGATAAACACCCACAACCGGCCAGAAGCTGAGCAGATTATCGACAAAGCCGACGAAGCATTTCGGGTATGGCGCACTGTTCCGGCACCCAAGCGCGGCGAACTGATCCGTCTGCTCGGCGAAGAACTGCGCGCTTCCAAGCAGGATCTTGGCCGTCTTGTCTCCATCGAGGCTGGCAAAATCCCCTCGGAAGGTCTGGGCGAAGTGCAGGAAATGATCGATATCTGCGATTTTGCGGTCGGCCTGTCACGCCAGCTTTATGGGCTGACCATTGCTACCGAACGCCCCGGTCACCGCATGATGGAAACATGGCATCCGCTCGGTGTCGTCGGCGTAATCTCGGCGTTCAATTTCCCGGTTGCCGTGTGGTCGTGGAATGCGACACTGGCAATCGTCTGCGGCAATGCGGTGGTGTGGAAGCCGTCAGAAAAGACGTTGCTTACCGCCCTTGCCTGCGATGCAATTTTCAAACGTGCCTTGAAACGTTTTGGCGATGCGCCTGAGGCCGTGTCACAACTCCTGCTCGGCAACCGTGAAATCGGTGAAGTGCTGGTGGATAGCCCGAAGGTTGCGCTTGTCTCGGCAACTGGCTCTACCCGCATGGGCCGCGAGGTGGCCCCACGCCTTGCAAAGCGCTTTGCCCGTTCGATCTTGGAGCTGGGCGGCAACAATGCCGGTATCGTCTGCCCTTCGGCCGATCTCGACATGGCGCTGCGTGCTATTGCATTTGGTGCCATGGGCACGGCTGGCCAGCGCTGTACAACGCTCCGCCGTCTCTTCGTGCATGAAAGCGTCTATGACGCGCTGGTACCACGCCTACAAAAAGCTTACGCCAGCGTTTCGGTCGGCAGCCCGCTTGAAACAAGCGCTCTCGTCGGACCGCTGATCGACAAAGCGGCGTTTGACACAATGCAAAAGGCGCTTCAGTCAGCAGCCGCACACGGCGGCACGGTTCAGGGCGGCGAACGCGTCGATACGGGTCATGAAAACGCCTATTATGTGCGCCCGGCCATCGTCGAAATGCCAAAACAACAAGGCCCTGTTCTCGAAGAAACCTTTGCGCCGATCCTTTATGTGATGAAGTATTCCGATTTCGATGATGTTCTCGCGAGCCACAATGCGGTCGGTGCAGGTCTGTCATCATCTATCTTTACGCTCGACCTTCAGGAAGCCGAGCGCTTTCTTTCTGTCGAAGGGTCGGACTGCGGCATCGCCAATGTCAATATCGGAACGTCGGGGGCCGAGATCGGCGGCGCGTTCGGCGGAGAAAAAGAAACCGGTGGTGGACGTGAATCGGGTTCGGATGCGTGGAAAGCCTATATGCGCCGCGCCACCAACACGATCAATTATTCAAAGGCGCTGCCGCTCGCACAGGGCGTTTCCTTCGACATCGATTAGAGCTTTTAAACCCCGCTTCGGCGGGGTTCTAATTGTCTACACGGCGGCGATTGCGGTTATCGCGTGTCAAAAATCGTGGCTTTTGAGCACCGAAAGCGCAAAAAGACGCTATTTGCAGGCCGCCAGCACCGGAATCTCTCACCCCATGCGTTCGGATGCATACGACCCAGGACTTGCTGGAAAGACGACTGTGCGATTGCCGTTGAGGAACGAGCGGTGATGGATATGCGCGTGGACGGCGCGCGCCAGAACCTGCGCCTCGACATCGCGACCGATCGAAACATAATCGGCGGCACTTTGCGCGTGCGTCACCCGCGCCACGTCCTGTTCGATGATCGGGCCTTCATCGAGATCGGCAGTCACATAATGCGCCGTCGCTCCAATCAGCTTTACGCCGCGCTCATAGGCTTGCTTATAAGGGTTCGCTCCCTTGAAAGATGGCAGAAACGAGTGGTGAATATTGATGATACGCCCGGACATCTGCTTGCAAAGCTGGTCTGACAAAACTTGCATGTAACGTGCCAGAACAACCAGTTCGGTGCCGGTTTCATTTACGACATCCATCAACTGCTGTTCGGCTGCCGGTTTGTTGGCCTTGGTCACAGCGATATGGTGGAAGGGGATATCGTGATTGACCACAACCTTCTGATAATCAAAATGGTTCGACACCACCCCAACGATATCGATGGGGAGTGCGCCAATCTTCCAGCGGTAGAGAAGGTCGTTGAGGCAATGACCAAAGCGCGACACCATCAGTAGCGTCTTGGTACGATGCGCATTGTCATGAAACTCGAAATCCATATCGAAGGAGGCTGCGACCGGCACGAAACCGTCGCGCAAAATGTCGAGCGCAACGCCTTCCTCGGAAATGACGCTCACACGCATGAAGAAGCGACCTGTATCAAGATCGTCGAACTGGGCGCTATCGATAATATTGCAGCCCTTGCCAGCAAGATAACCCGAAATAGCGGCGACGATGCCGCGGGTGGACTTACAGGTGACGGTCAGCACAAAATTATGCATCGGACTTCCTCAACTTTCCAAGGCGCTAGCCAAAATGACATCGCGAAGCTAATCCACGATACGGCATCCGCCATGCCAGAATGCGTAATGCACTGACCGGATTGCGCTATCAAGCGTCTTTGCAAGAAAGATTGTGCTATTTTTCAGAGATGCGGGTTCCGGTCGCGGTAGCGCACGACAAGGTCACGGTTCACCTCGGACGAACCTGGCATATTGGCGCTGAGATAAATTGGAGCATCCCCCGCGCCTACAAGCCGTGCCGCGACATCCGCGAAAATTGCGTTCAATATGGTAACGCCGAGCGCGGTGGAAACAGGTCCGACCTTGAGCGCACTGCCTTCCAGTTCCAGAACTGCATCTCCTGCGGGCGCATCATTGTCGAGTACGACATCAGCCAGCGAATGAAGCTGGGTGCGGCCATTGGCTATCGCAGTTGAATAGGCAACAGACGTGAGGGCTATGACCGAAGCCCCCTTTTCACAGGCATGACGTGCAGCCTCGATAGGTGCTGCATTGACCCCGGAATTGGAGACAACGATCAGTACATCGCCTTCACCAATGTTATACCGTTCAAGGATCGGGCGCACTGCACCTTCTATGCGCTCGAAATGCGAGCTTGCGACAGCGCCGTCTTCCAACATGATTTCGCCACAGAGGATCGGCACGGTAATCGCCAGCCCGCCGGCGCGATAATGGAGTTCTTCCGCCATCATATGCGAATGGCCGGTCCCGAACACATAAACGCGCCGGTCAGCGCGTGCGGCAGCAGTAATAAGGTCTGCCGCTTTTTCCATCGCGCCTGCAAGCCTGTCACGCGAAACGGAAAGCCGGGCGATCAGATCGTTGAAATAGCGTGTCGTGATATCGCTCATAAGCCTGCCACCTGTTTTCCACCAGACCGCCATGTGGCTTTGGCAAAAAGCCCGTCATCAAGATGCACCGCATCCATGCGCATGCCGGGGCGCAAAAGGCCGCGATCAGCAAGGCGCAGATAGCGGGCCGGATAAAGGCTTGCCATACGTAAGGCTTCGGCGAGCGTGAGTTCGAGCTCTGCCACGCCAAAGCGAATAGCCGAAGCCATATCGAGGTCGGAACCGGCAATGGTGCCATCGGAAAGCACCAGCTTGGAGCAGAGGCCGCCTGGCACACGCTTGACCGAGCGTCCGTTGATCTCGAAACTTAGTTTGTCAGACCCTACCAGCGCCATGGCGTCGGTGACAAAGAAAAGATGCGCGTCACCACGCTTTGCCCGAAGCGCCAGCCGCAACGCCATAGGGTCGACGTGGTGACCATCGGCGACAATCCCGCACCAGATATCGGGATGCTCAAGGGCGGCGCCCGTCAGCCCCGGCGCACGATGACCGATCTGGCTCATGGCATTGTAAAGATGCGTGACACTGCGCGCACCGGCATCGAAACGTTCAAATGCCTGTTCTGCTGTGGCATCGCTATGACCGATGCTGACGATCACACCCGCATCGCTCAAGCGCCGGACCTGTTGCGGCATTACCTGTTCAGCGGCCAATGTCACCAGCAGCGTGCCGATCTGTTCCGCCGTGTGGATATAAAGCGCGATATCGGCATCATCGACCGGACGCATGAGTTCGGCGAGATGCGCTCCTTTTCGCGCTGGTGCCAGATGCGGGCCTTCAAGATGCAGACCCGCCACGCCCTTGTCGGCCTTAACTGCTTCCACCGCCGCCTCAATGGCCCGGTCGCGCACCGGCATTGTGTCGGTGATCAGCGTCGGCAGAAGGCTGGTGGTGCCGAATTTGCGATGCCCTTCGGCAATCAAAAACATGGTTTGCGGCGACGGGTCGTCATTAAGCATGCGTCCGCCGCCGCCATTGACCTGCGCATCAATGAAGCCCGGGGCCAAAACGCCACCATTCAACCGTTCGACCTGATGCGCCTCGCCCAGTTCTGTCTCTGGCACGATGGCTTCGATCTTGCTATCGCTGAAAATGAGCGCACTTTCGTCATGAAAGCGTTCGCCGTCGAAAATACGTGCGCCCGCAATTGCCGATTTTCTGCTCATATCGTCACCGTGACCTTGTTGAGATTGCGTGGCTTGTCGGGATCAAACCCCTTACGGCGCGACACCGCCTCGATCACGCGGTAATAATTGATCAGCGAAACCAGCGGATCAAGATGGGCGCTGCCCGTGCTGGCCGATTGTAGGCGGAAACCCGGCGTTTGAGCATCGGAAAGCGTGACGATGCTGGCATCAAAGGAATCGAGCCGCTTCAACGCTTCGATATTGGTCTTGAACGCTTCGTCCTGTGGCAGAAAGGCGACGACCGGAAACCCTTCCTCGATCAGACGCATCGGCCCGTGCATGAGTTCGGCCAGCGAAAAGGCCTCGGCATGAATATTGGCCGTTTCCTTGGCTTTGAGTGCGGCCTCAAGCGCAATGGCAAGCCCCGTGCCGCGCCCACTGGTATAAAGCGAACGGGCATTAAAAAGCAGATTTTCAACCGGCTCGCGTCCATCTGTACGGGTTGCGGCCAGCGCTTCCGGCAGGCGCTTTAGTCCCGCTTGCAAATCCTGATCTCCGCTTGCAGCCGCCACAACGCCGGAAAGGGCTGCAACCGAAGCAATGAATGATTTCGTTGCAGCAACGCTTTTTTCTTCGCCCGCATGCAGCGCCAGAACTATGTCGGCCTCTTTCGCCAGAGGGCTGTCCAACACATTGACGACTGCAACCGTCGTCGCACCACCCTTCTTGGCTGCGGCCTGCACGGCCACGATATCGGGGCTTGCGCCCGACTGCGACACGGTGAAATGCAATCCGCGCTCCAGTTTTAATTGCGCGCCATAGACCGAAGCAACCGAAGGGCCGATGGAGGCAACCGGAATGCCAAGCGAGATCTCGGTGAGGTATTTGAAGAAGGTCGCCGCATGGTCGGACGAACCGCGCGCAGCGGTCGTAATAACCGCTGGTTTGTTGTTTTCAAACACGCGTGCGATTTCAGCAAAAGTCGCGGCTTCCTGCTCCAGAAGTTTTGCCACCACACCCGGAGATTGTTCCGTCTCCTGCAGCATCAGCGAAGAAGCATCATTCATCTCATTCTCCAATCTTGAGTTCGGCAACGAAATCATAGGCGTCGGCGCGGTAATGCGAACGGGTATACTCAACGATGCGGTCATCGTTGAGATGCGAGACGCGTTCGATCAGAAGGGCGGGCGCATGACGGCTGACGCCAAGCAAACGCGCGGTTGCCAGATCAAGCGTAACAGCGGTCAAACGTTGCAAGGCGCGCACCGGCTTGTAACCCCGCCCCGCCAGCGCGTCATAAAGCGAAGTTTCAGCAACCGTATCCGTTTCCAGATAATGTCGCGGCACAACGGCCCGTTCAAACGCCATCGGCACGTCATCGGCGAGGCGCAGACGCTCAAGCCGCACGATCGGCGTATCCACACCAATACCCAACCGGAAAGCTTCATCGGGCGATGGCGTATCCAGCCTGTTGGTCAGGATACGCGCACCCGGCTCCTTGCCGCGCGAGCGCATATCCTGCGAAAACGATGTCAGCCGCCACAGAGACTGGCTCATACGCGCCCGTCGCCCGGCGACAAACGTGCCGCTGCCACGCCGTGCTTCCACCACACCCTGCGCCAAAAGTTCCTTATAGGCGTTGCGCACGGTGATCCGTCCCAGCCCGAGATCTTCCGCCAGATCCCGCTCCGGCGGCAAACCGACCGCAGGCGCAAGCTCTCCCGCTTCAATCATCTCGGCAAGAATACGCGCCAGATTGCGGTAAAGCGGTCCTGTGCGCTGCGGATCGCTGAGACCGCGCTTCTCAAGTGATGCAACCAAAGCGGTTCTATTCATAGTTCACATAATAGAACCTATATAGAACCTATAGCAAGCGAAGATTTTATGACGGCGTTTTGCTCGTTCCCACGGTGTCGAGCAAGTACCGCCCGACGGCGGCAAGTTCGTAATGCGAACGCTGGGTGCGCAGATCGCGCCGGGTGATAGCGATAAAGCCACCTTCAACACTTAAGAGCGAAATCTCGCGCAAGGCAATTGCATGGGCAATGCCGAAAACCCGCGCAAATGTCCGGCTGTCGGCGGCAATATCCAGTACCAGAGCGGCCAGAATGCCCGCCCCCAAAGGTGATAAATTTTCGGACGCCGATACAATTCGCTCCACCAGCACCATGTAATCGGCAACGACAGGCTCATCCATCAGGCAGCTTCGGAGCGACGCGGGCGAAAGGACACAATCACCGATTTGGACGTCGGGGTATAGCTTTCGTCGCCAGCACTGCCCAAAGGTACCAGAACATTCATTTCAGGATAATAACCGGCGATGCAGCCGCGTGGAATATCATAGGGCACAAAGCGGAAATCGCGCGCGACACGCTCCACCCCATCGTTGAATTCACCCACAATATCGGCACGATCACCAGCCTCTACACCGATATCGACCATATCAGCGGGGTTCATGAACACCACCTGCCGCTCGCCATAGACACCGCGATAGCGGTCGTCCATGCCGTAAATGGTGGTATTGTACTGATCGTGGCTGCGGAAGGTTTGAAGCACATAGCATCCAGGCTTACCCCGCGCCTCCTGATGTTCAACCGCTTGCGGCAACGCACCGGCCCAGAATGTCGCCTTGCCTGTTTGCGTATTCCAATCGCGTTCACGTGCTGCATTACGCAGATGAAAGCCGCGCGGCACACGTACGCGTTTGTTAAAACCATAAAAGTCCGGCAGCACACGCGCAATGTGATCACGGATAAGATCGTAATCATCGGCCAATTGCAGCCAGTCAACCGGCTGCGGTCCCAAAGTGGCCTGCGCCATGCCTGCAATGATTGCCACTTCCGAACGAAGATGCGCTGATGCAGGCGGATTGATTCCGCCCGATCCATGCACCATGCTCATGGAATCCTCAACCGTGACGATCTGCGCGACACCTTTGGAATTCAGATCGATTTCGGTACGTCCGAGGCACGGTAGAATGAAGGAATCCTGCCCCGGCAACAGATGCGAATGATTGAGCTTGGTCGCCACATGCACCGTCAGACGCTGCGCGGTGAGCGCTTTAGCAATCATCGGACTGTCGGGCGTTGCGCGGGCGAAATTGCCACCAAGCCCGATAAAGGCTTTAGCACTACCGTCAAGCATCGCGCCGATGGCCGCCAGCACATTATGCCCCGGCTTGCGCGGCACGTTGAAGCCGAACTCCTTTTCGAGCGCATCAAGGAACGCTACGGGCGCATTTTCGTTGATGCCGACCGTGCGGTCGCCTTGCACATTGGAATGGCCGCGCACCGGACAAAGCCCCGCACCCGGTCTGCCAATATTACCACGCAGCAGCATGAAACTGGTCATTTCACGGATGGTGATGACCGAATGGCGATGCTGTGTGATCCCCATCGCCCAGGTGCAGATCACGCGCTCCGCCTGCATGTAAATCTGCGCAGCACGTTCAAGTTCACTTTTTGTGAGCCCAGACTGATCCTCGATTTCGGCCCATGGCGTGGCATCAACTGCTGCGCGATAGGCTTCAAGTTCTGCCGTATGAGCGCCGAGAAACTCCCGGTCCAGAATGGAGGCTCTGCCTTCAACAAGCGCTGCATCATCAGCAGCAAAAACAGCCTTGGCCATGCCGCGAAAAGCCGCCAGATCACCACCGAGCCGTGGCTGGAAATAGTCGCTGGCAATCATCTCGCTGCCACCACGCAGCATTTCAAGCTTGTCCTGCGGGTCGGAAAAACGCTCCAGTCCGCGCTCGCGCACCGGATTGAACACCACAATGTTTGCGCCACGTTCGGCAGCGCGGCGCAGATCGGCCAGCATGCGCGGATGGTTGGTGCCTGGATTTTGGCCGACCACGAAAATCGCATCGGCTTTCTCGAAATCCTCCAGAAGCACTGTACCTTTGCCGACCCCGATCGACTGGTTCAACGCAACGCCGCTTGCCTCGTGGCACATGTTCGAGCAGTCGGGAAAATTATTGGTGCCATAGGCACGCACAAAAAGCTGATAGAGAAATGCGGCCTCGTTCGAGGCGCGCCCCGATGTGTAGAATTCAACGCGATCAGGCGTGTCAAAACTCTGCAATATACTGCCAATCGTGGCGAATGCCTCGTCCCAGTCAACGGCTTCATATGTGTCACTCGCCGCATTATAACGCAGCGGGTGCGTGAGCCGCCCGGTATTTTCCAGCGCGTGATCAGTCCAGCCGCGCAGTTCCGAAACCGTGTGTTGCGTAAAGAAAGCAGGCGTGGTGCGCCGGTCCGTCGCCTCCCATGCGACTGCCTTGACACCATTTTCGCAAAATTCAAAGGATGAGCCATGTTCCGGGTCGCCCCATGCACAGCCGGGGCAATCAAAACCATCCGGCTGGTTGGCTTTGAGCAACGTCTTCGCACCCGACAACGGCGCGCCGCTAGCCAGCAACTGCTTGCCACAGCTTTTGAGCGCACCCCAACCACCAGCCGCTCGCGACTTTTTGCCGATGAAGCCGGCTTTGGATTCCTCATGCATATCAATATCCCTTTCCATATCTCCTTGGCCCTAACGGGATACGGAACAATCTCTCTATCATAAGAGAAATAGAATTGCCCTTCCATTTACCACAGTGCACGTGACAACGTTTTATGCTTGATTTCAGGTGCGCAATCCGTCATGCGATTGGTAAACAAAATTTACCACAAGGGGTGGGAGCCATGTCCGATATTGTTGAAATTGCCGACCTGAAACGGCTTGCACGCCGCCGCGTCCCGAAAATGTTTTTCGATTACGCGGATTCAGGCGCATGGACGGAATCGACCTACCGCAACAATGAAAGCGATTTTGCCAAGATCAAGCTGCGCCAGCGCATTCTGGTCGACATGACCAATCGATCACTTGCCTCCACCATGATCGGTGAAAACGTCTCTATGCCGGTGGCGCTTGCACCCACCGGCTTGACCGGTATGCAGCACGCGGACGGTGAAATGCTGGCCGCACAGGCAGCGGAAGCTTTCGGCGTTCCTTTCACGCTTTCCACCATGAGTATCTGCTCCATCGAGGACGTTGCTTCGGCCACCAAAAAGCCGTTCTGGTTCCAGCT
The DNA here is from genome assembly GCF_039545455.1 of Brucella sp. BE17. NCBI lineage: Bacteria > Pseudomonadati > Pseudomonadota > Alphaproteobacteria > Hyphomicrobiales > Brucellaceae > Brucella > Brucella sp. BE17. The sequence continues at coordinate 1,407,205 of NZ_CP154467.1, forward strand.
TTATGTGATGAAGGATCGCGATTTCATCAAAAACCTGATCGGTCGCGCCAAGTCCGCTGGTTGCTCGGCGCTGGTGCTGACGCTTGATCTGCAAATACTCGGCCAGCGCCACAAGGATATCCGCAACGGGCTTTCCGCACCGCCAAAATTCACACCCAAACATATCTGGCAGATGGCGACGCGGCCAGCCTGGTGCTTTGGCATGCTGGGTACTCAGCGCCGCACTTTTCGCAACATTGCCGGTCACGCCAAGAATGTCACCGACCTTTCCTCGCTTTCGTCATGGACAGCGGAACAGTTCGACCCGCAGCTCAACTGGAACGATGTAGCGTGGATCAAGGAGCAATGGGGCGGCAAGCTGATCCTCAAGGGTATTCTTGATGTCGAGGACGCGAAAATGGCCGCGAAAACCGGAGCTGATGCGATTATCGTTTCCAACCACGGCGGTCGCCAGCTCGATGGTGCACCATCGTCGATTTCCATGCTCAAGCCGATTGTTGATGCGGTTGGCGACCAGATTGAAGTGCATGTCGATGGCGGCATCCGCTCCGGTCAGGACGTTTTGAAGGCGCGCGCACTCGGCGCTAAGGGCGTTTATATCGGGCGCCCTTTCCTCTATGGCTTAGGCGCTATGGGTAAGGAAGGCGTGACGCTGGCGCTCGAAATCATAGCCAAGGAGCTTGATATCACCATGGCATTATGCGGCAAGCGCGACATCGAAGAGGTAGACGGCTCCATATTACATTCGGCCGATTTCTAGAAAAGCCGACGTCGGCACGCTTAAGCATCAAAGTTACGGCAGCGTCGCGCTTGTGGTACGTCGCAGCGCGAGATGCCGCTCCCGGAACATTGAAAAAAGACCCGCCGCCACAACGATTGTGGCGCCCACCACGACGTTCCATGTCAGATTTTCGTGAAAAATGAAGGTAGCGATAAACGCGCCAATAACGAGCTGGAGATAGGTCAGGGGTTGCACTTCCCCCGCCTCAAGAACGTCATAGGCACGGATCAGGCAATAATGGCTGCCAATACCGCAAATGCAAAGCGCGGCCATCCAGAACCAGTCAGGCTGCGCGATGGGAACCATGTAAAATATGCCGACAGCCGTCAGAACGACTACACCACTCACGCCGGTATAAAAAAAGCTGGTTATAGGGTCATCATATTTGCTGACGGCGCGTGTTGCAACGGCATAGGTGGCAAACATACCGGTCGCTACAAGCGAAAACAGAATATTGGCATCAAAATGCGCATTGGCCGGATTGATAATCAAAATCACACCGCACAAACCGACGATGATAGCAGCCCAGCGACGCCATCCCACTTTTTCACCAAGAAAAACCACCGATAAAACTGTAACCAGAAGCGGAGCGCACTGAAAAACCGACTGCGCCATGGCCAAGCCGGAGCGGCTCAAACCATAAATGAAGACCACGATTTCCACAGCCAGCACAACGCCACGGAAAACCTGCAGAAACGGCCGTTTGGTTCTGGCAGTTTTGGCAATGCCTCCCGAACGCATGGCAAGCAGAATCACGAAAAGCCCAAAAGTCCAATAGCGTATCATCGTGATGAATATTGGCGAATAATGGCTGCCGAGATACTTCGAAATGCCATCTTGCGACGCAAAGATAATCACTGCGAGAATCGTAAAAAGATAGCCTTGGGTTTTCGGGTTCATTTCTCGCTCGCAGCCTTCATCCAATGATGGGCTATCTGTCTGGAGGAATATAGCGAGTAATCCCATCCAGAGAAGATTACTAGGTCTTTAGCGGAAAAGAGCACAATCTCCACTCTGGAACGAGGAAAATGCGCTTTAACGCGAAGACGGCGCTTTCGACAAAAGCACCGTACGGATGGCAAAGCTTGAATGAATGCGAGCGACACCCGGCAGGCGCGACAGGATTTCTTTGTGAATAATCTCATAGGCGGCGGCATTCTCTGCCTCCACACGCAGAATATAATCTGCATCGCCCGTCATGAGATAGCACTCACGCACTTCCGGGTGGCGGCGCACCGCTTCCTCGAAGCGGTTGAGATACTCCTCCGTCTGCCGGTCAAGCGTGATGCGCACAATGGCAACCAGCCGTTCATCACCGTCGGATGAGCCGACAATCGCCGTATAACCACGGATAACCCCTCCTGCTTCCAATATCTGCACCCGGCGTAGGCACGCTGATTGCGAAAGACCTACTTCTGCTGCAAGCTGGCTGTTGGTCATGCGTCCGTCACGGCGCAGGCAACGGATGATGTTGCGATCTATATTGTCGAGTGTTGCCATATAATCTTCGAACCAAAAGCTAAAACATGCGCAGGATATGCGATAATTCACATAAAATTCGAAAAATAGCAAAGATATTCGAATAGTCTTCGACTAACATAGCTGAATTGAAGCGCCGGCGTGACAAATAGGGCTGATATGTCGATGCATTTTTCTGAAGACCAACGCAATCTGGCAGCTGGTGGTGTCCTGACCATCGATCTTGCCGCTCTGCGCCATAATTATAAGACGATCGCCAATCGCATTGCGCCAACCCGAACCGCCGCTGTCGTCAAGGCCGATGCCTATGGACTTGGAGCGCACCGTGTTGCGCCAGCATTTTATCAGGCCGGATGCCGCGATTTCTTCGTCGCACATTTGGGTGAAGCCATAACGCTCAAACCATTCCTTGAGAGCGACGCAACAGTTTATGTCCTCAACGGCCTGCAGCCGGGAACCGAAGCCGCAGCGGCTCGCGAAGCCATTGTTCCCGTGCTCAATTCGCTGGAACAAGTCGAAAACTGGGCCAGCCTTGCCAAAACCATGGGTAAAAAGCTGCCCGCTTTGTTGCAGATCGATACCGGCATGTCACGGCTGGGCTTGTCGGCCAAGGAACTCGACCGGCTCACCGGCGATCTCTCGCTGCTCGACCCTATCGATCTGCGCTTCATCATCAGCCATCTTGCGAGCGGCGATGAGCCGGAAAACCCGGCCAATGCCCGGCAACTTTCGGCGATGAAGGTGGCACTTGCCAGATTTCTGAAAGTGCCCGTCGCCTTCGCCAATTCCGGCGGTGCCTTCCTCGACAAATCCTATCATTTTGACCTCGCCCGTCCCGGCGTAGCACTTTATGGCGTTGGCCCCGCCCCGATAAAGCCAGTCTTCACCCTGTCCGCGCGGGTTATTCAGGTGCGCGACGTCGATAAGGGCGCGGCCATAGGCTATGGCGGCACTTATCTGGCACAAGGCCCGATGCGTATCGCAACAATCGCGGTCGGCTATGCCGATGGCTGGTTCCGCAGCCTTGGCAACAAGGGGGCGGCCTATTTTGGTGACACACGCCTTGCGATCGTCGGGCGCGTTTCGATGGATTCCATCACGCTTGATGTCAGCGCACTGCCTGAAGGCACATTGAAACTTGGCAGTCTCATTGAGTTGATCGGTCCGCATCAACGGCTCGAAGATGTGGCGCGCGACTGCGACACCATTCCTTACGAAATCCTGACAGCGCTCGGCAATCGGTATGCCCGTATCTATGTCGATCAGGCGCAACCCGAATAAAGCACTAATAAAGAGGCGAACATGAAGATCATCGTATTGGGCAGCGGAGTTGTGGGCGTCACAACGGCCTATTATCTGGCAAAACTCGGCCATGAGGTCACTGTCGTCGACCGCGAGGAAGGCCCGGCACTGGAAACCAGTTTCGCCAACGCCGGACAGGTCTCGCCCGGTTATGCTTCGCCTTGGGCCGCACCCGGCGTTCCGTTCAAGGCGGCGAAATGGTTGTTGCAGAAACATGCGCCGCTGGTTTTGCGCCTGACGACAGATCCAAAACAATATGGCTGGCTTTTGCAGATGCTCGCCAATTGCACCGACAGCCGTTACAAGCTCAACAAGAGCCGTATGGTGCGCGTGGCCGAATATAGCCGTGATTGTCTGGTAGCACTTCGTGAAGAGACCGGCATCGAATACGACCAGCGTACGCAAGGCACCTTGCAGCTTTTCCGCGAACAATACCAGCTCGATGGCATCGGCAAGGATATCGAAGTTTTGAAGCAGGACGGCGTACCATTCGAGGTGCTGGACCGCGATAATTGTGTGAGGGTCGAGCCTGCTCTTGCGCATGCCAAAGACAAGTTTGTCGGTGGCCTACGCCTGCCGCATGATGAAACCGGCGACTGCTTCAAATTCACCAATGCACTGGCGAAAATCGCGGAGGGGCTTGGCGTCAAATTCCGGTTTGGCGTCACCATCAAGTCTCTGATGTTATCTGGCGGTACCGTCTCCGGCGTCGAAACCTCCGAAGCAATTCTGACCGCTGACCGCTATGTCGTGGCCCTTGGCAGCTATACGCCTGCCCTCGTCAAGTCGCTCGGCCTCAATGCTCCGATCTATCCGGTGAAAGGTTATTCCATTACCGCGCCCATCATTGACGAAACGCGCGCGCCGGTCTCGACCGTTCTGGATGAAAGCTACAAGATCGCCATCACCAGACTGGGCGACCGCATCCGTGTCGGCGGCATGGCGGAAGTTTCAGGCTTTACCAAGGACCTGCCAGCCGCACGTCGCGCCACACTTGATCTTTCGGTCAGCGACCTGTTTCCCGGCGGTGATCTGAAGGCAGCAACCTTCTGGTCGGGGCTGCGCCCGATGACGCCCGATTCCACGCCGATCATTGGCGCAACCCGCTATGACAACGTGTTCATCAATGCCGGTCACGGCACACTCGGCTGGACCATGGGCTGCGGCTCGGGCAAGCTTCTGGCTGATCTCATTTCCGGCAACAAGCCAGATATCCGCGCCGACGACCTCAGCATTGAACGCTATGATTAAAAACTCGGCGGCGTGCAGGCGCTGACGACTTCGCAAGGCGTCGGCCCCACACAGCGAAAACGATGTGGCAGTTTGGACGAAAAATAATAGGCGTCTCCCGGCCCCAGAATGCGCCGGTCGCTACCGACCGTCACTTCGATGCGCCCGGAAATGACGATGCCGCCCTCCTCGCCCTCATGGGTGAGAAGCACCTTGCCCGTATCCGCTCCCGGCTCATAGCGTTCCTTCAATATCTGCAAGGAGCGTGCAAACAGATGATCGCCAACCTGCCGATAGGAAATCGGCCCTTTGCCGATCTCGATAAGTTCCTCAGCCTGATAGAAAACCTTGTGCGGCGCATCCGGTTCGAGCGCAAAAAACTCTGCCATGCCAATGGGAATACCGTCGAGAATACGCTTGAGCGCACCCACCGACGGATTGGTCTGGTTGGCTTCGATTAGCGATATGGTAGAATTGGTAACGCCTGCCCTTTTGGCAAGCTCGCGCTGTGAGAGATTGTGGCGCATGCGCACATATCGCAGCCTTCCACCAATATCGATACTCATCGCCATTCCCCTATGTTTATACTGTTCGATATAGCATAATATTTAATTCTCATCCCTATATTTTCAACTACTTAATTCGAGCAAGAAAAGGACTTGTTGTGCTCTGCAAAGCATGGCCTGCTGCAGCAAAAGAGGAGATTTTTTAATGCTCACCAAGACCAATGCGCCCGGCCTCGATAATTTCTGGATGCCGTTCACCGCCAACCGCCAGTTCAAGGCGGCTCCACGCCTGCTCGCCAGCGCGTCAGGCATGTATTACACTGATGTCGATGGCAATCAGGTGCTGGACGGCACAGCGGGCCTCTGGTGCTGCAATGCCGGTCATGGTCGCAAAAAAATCACCGAGGCCGTCGAACGCCAGATTTCGACACTCGATTTCGCACCCACCTTCCAGATGGGGCATAAGGTTGCTTTTGATTTTGCGGAAAAGCTCGCAGCCGTTGCACCGGGTAGTGCGGATAACAAACTGGACCGCGTATTCTTTACCAATTCCGGCTCGGAATCAGTTGATACGGCGCTCAAAATTGCCATTGCTTATCAGCGCGCCATCGGTCAGGGCACCCGCACAATGGTTCTGGGTCGTGAGAAAGGCTATCACGGCGTTGGTTTTGGCGGCATTTCCGTGGGCGGCCTCATCAATAACCGACGCGTCTTCCCGCAAATTCCTGCCGATCACCTGCGCCACACCCTCGACATGGAACGCAACGCCTTTTCCAAGGGCTTGCCCGCGCACGGCATCGAGCTGGCCGACGATCTCGAACGCCTTGTGCAACTGCATGGCGCCGAAAAGATTGCCGCTGTCATTGTTGAGCCCATGTCCGGGTCTGCTGGCGTTGTGCTGCCGCCCAAGGGCTATCTCGAAAAGCTCCGCGCCACCGCCGACAAGCACGGCATCCTGCTGATTTTTGATGAAGTCATCACCGGATTTGGCCGTCTTGGCACACCGTTTGCAACGGATTATTTCGGTGTCGTTCCCGATCTTGTCACGACGGCCAAAGGTCTTACCAACGGCGCCATTCCGATGGGTGCGGTCTTTGCCAGCCGCAAGGTGCATGACGGCCTGATGACAGGACCTGAAAACGCTATCGAACTGTTCCATGGCTATACCTATTCCGGCCATCCGGTTGCTTCCGCCGCTGGGCTTGCAACGCTCGAAATCTACGCCGAGGAAGGGCTTTTGACGCGCGGAGCCGAACTTGCCGATCATTGGCAGGAAGCATTACACTCGCTCAAAGACGCGCCGAATGTCATCGATATTCGCAATCTTGGTCTTGTCGGAGCTATTGAACTGTCATCGCGTGACGGTGCTCCCGGTGCCCGCGCCTATGATATTTTCGTCGATTGTTTCCAGAAGGGTCTGCTGATCCGTGTCACCGGTGACGTGATTGCACTTTCGCCACCGCTGATCATTGAAAAGGAACAGATCGACACGATCATCTCGATGATCGGCGACGCTCTCAAACGCGCAGCCTGATTGCCCCCTATGGGCTGCCACTTGCCGCCGCATTTTTTGCGGCGGCTTTTTTGTGGGCTTTGAGAAGATTTCTGGAAACGACGGCAATGAAAGAATAAGAAGTGCTCTAATTATTTGATTTGGCGCGCATCTTGTCCGAAAACCGTTTCACACTTTTCGGGATGCGCTCTACCATCGCAGCCTTTCTCATTTCAGGATTGTTCCCACCATGGCCGTTTCAGCAGAAGACCTCGAAAATCGCATCGTCTATGTTAATGGCGAGTATGTCGCCGCGCGCGATGCGCGCATTTCCATCTTCGACCGGGGTTTTCTTTTCGGTGATGGCATCTATGAAGTAACCGCTGTGCTCGATGGCAAGCTCATCGACAGCGAACCGCACATGGCGCGTCTGCGTCGCTCAACCGGCGAAATCGGCATCGCCATGCCGATGAGCACGGAAGAAATTGTTGGCATCGAACGCGAGCTGATCCACCGCAACAATCTCGTTGAAGGCGTCATCTATCTCCAGATCACACGCGGCGACGGACGTGACCGTGACTTTATCCCGACAAAAGGAGTCAAACCCTCAATCATCCTGTTCACACAGGTCACATCCCTTTTACAAAAACCGGGTGTCGATGACGGGATCCGCATTCTCTCGCTGCCCGATCTGCGCTGGAAACGTCGCGACATCAAGACCGTCTGCCTGCTGCCGCAGGCGCTTGCCAAGGAAATCGCCAAAAATGCGGGCTACGACGATGCCTGGCTGATCGAGGACGGTTTCGTAACCGAGGGTGCGTCTTCAACTGCCTATATCGTAACGCAGGATGACGTGGTCGTCACCCGCCCCAACAGCAATGCCATTCTTCCCGGCTGCACGCGCCAGTCACTGTTGCAACTGATTGCGCAGACAGACCTGAAACTGGAAGAACGCGCCTTCACCATTGATGAAGCCTATGGTGCAAAGGAGGCCTTCATAACGAGCGCGGGCAACTTCGCGACACCCGTCACCGTTATTGACGACAAGACCATCGGTACCGGCCAGCCCGGGCCGGTCGCACCGCGTCTGCGTGACATCTATCTTGAGCACGCCCGCCGCACGGCAATCTGATCAATCAAAAGACAAGGCCGCGCCGGAATTTCTTCCAGCGCGGCCCCGGGCCCCGCCCTTGCCCCCTCAGGCGAAGCCTGTTCAGTACAACTTTTTGTTTTTATGTACTTCTTTATCCCAAAACCGGTCCCCACTTTTGGGAGACATGCCTTAACGTTTCTGGTTATAGACGTCGATACAGACGGCCCCCAAAAGAACGATCCCTTTGATGACCTGCTGATAATCGATGCCAATCCCGAGCATCGACATACCGTTGTTCATCACACCCATGATAAGCGCGCCAATGACAGCGCCCGTCACACGCCCGACACCGCCATAAGCGGAAGCGCCACCGATGAAGCAGGCCGCGATCACATCCAGCTCAAAACCAAGGCCAGCCTTAGGCGTCGCGGTGTTGAGGCGCGCGGCAAAGACCAGACCGGCCAACGCTGCCAGCACACCCATATTGACGAAAGCCAGAAAGGTCAGTTGCTCGGTCTTCACGCCCGACAGTTTCGCCGCGTGACGATTGCCGCCCACAGCATAGATCTGGCGCCCGATGACGGTGCGGTTGGTGAGAAAAGCATAAGCTGCGATCAGCACCGCCATGATGATGAGAACATTTGGCATGCCACGATGCGAAGAAATCAGCAGTGCCAGATAAGCGATACCGGCAAAAAACAGAATGTTTTTAATTACGAACAGGGGAAACGGCTCGGTTTCCATATCATGGGCGATATGACGAGCCCGCGAGCGCGTGCTCTGCCAGACAAGAAAACCGGCCAGAGCGACACCAAGAATGAGCGAGGAGATATATATGCCACTGGAGTTGCCGATCAGTTCGGGAATGAAGCCTGAAGAAAGCTTCTGGAAAACCGGGGGAAACGGTCCCACCGACTGCCCCCCCAACACGGCGAGCATCAACCCCTTGAACACCAGCATTCCCGCCAGCGTGACGATGAAGGACGGAATCTTCCAATAGGCGACGAAGAATCCTTGCGTCCCACCAATCACCCCTCCCACGATCAGGCAGAGCAGGGCTGCAACCGGAAAGGGTATGCCGAGTTTCACGATCATTACTGCCGCCAGCGCCCCGATAAAACCGCAGACAGAGCCGACCGAAAGATCGATATGGCCCGTCACGATGATCAGCAGCATGCCCAGCGCCATGATGACGATATAGCTGTTCTGCAAAACGATATTGGTGATATTGAGCGGCCGTAACAACACTCCGCCCGTCACGATCTGGAAAAAGACCACGATGGCGATCAACGAAAGCAGCATCCCGGATTCACGCAGATTGTTCTTCAGGTAACGCCGCATGCCGGTTGACGATTGTTCGTTCTTTATGGCGCTGTCGCTCATTGTTGTTTTCCCTTATTGCGCATGATGGCACGCATGATGTTCTCCTGTGTCGCTTCTTCACCCGACACTTCGCCCACGAAAGCGCCTTCATGCATGACGACGATGCGGTCGCAGATGCCTATCAGTTCTGGCATTTCCGAGGAAATGACCACCACGCCCTTGCCGCTTTCCGCCAGTGAATTGATGATTGTATAGATGTCGTATTTCGCCCCCACGTCGATGCCGCGGGTAGGCTCGTCGAGGATCAGCACGTCCGGCTCGGTAAAAAGCCATTTCGACAGCACGACCTTTTGCTGGTTGCCGCCCGAAAGCGTACCCGCTTCCTGATAAACGTTATGGCAGCGGATGCTCATCTGCTCGCGATAGGAATTGGCGACCTTCATTTCACGGATATTGTCGATAATGCCTTTGGGGCTGATGCCGGGAAGATGCGCCAGCGAAATATTGCGCGAGATATTATCACCAAGAACCAGGCCCAGCTTCTTACGGTCCTCCGTGACATAGGCAAGCCCCGAAGCGATGGCGCGCGCAACCGTGGAAATATCCGCCGCCTTGTCATTAATTTTCGCAGTACCGGTAATTTTGGTGCCCCAAGAATGCCCAAAAAGGCTCATGGCGAACTCGGTCCTCCCCGCTCCCATAAGACCTGCAATGCCGACGATCTCACCAGCCCTGGCCTTAAACGACACATTCTTGACTGCATGGCGTTCGGGATGCAGTGGATGATAGACTGACCAGTCCTCGACCTCAAAAATCACATCACCGATCTTTGGGTCGCGTTTCGGGAAACGGCTTTCCAGATCGCGGTCGACCATCTTGCGGATGATATCGTCTTCTTCGACTTCGCCCTCATGGCAATCAAGCGTCGCAACTGTACGCCCATCGCGCAGCACGGTTATCTTGTCGGCCACTTCGCGAATTTCATTGAGCTTGTGCGAAATAAGGATCGAAGTGATCCCCTGCGCACGGAATTCCTTAAGCAGTGCCAGAAGAGCTGCGCTATCGGTTTCATTAAGGCTTGCGGTCGGCTCGTCCAGGATCAGAAGCCGGACACGCTTGGACAGCGCCTTGGCGATCTCGACGAGCTGTTGTTTGCCGATACCGATATCGGTTACCAGCGTATCGGGGAATTCGTTCAGTCCGACCTTTGCAAGCAGTGCCTTCGTGCGTTGATAGACTTCGCCACGGTCTATAACGCCATAGGTGCCGGGCGGATTAACCAGAAAGATGTTCTCGGCAATCGACATCAGAGGCACAAGTGCCAGTTCCTGATGGATGATGACGATGCCCTGCGCCTCAGAATCGTTGATGTCGCGAAACTGCCGCTCTTCCCCGTCGAAGAAGATCGATCCCTCATAGCTTCCATGGGGGTAAACACCCGACAGCACCTTCATAAGCGTCGATTTACCGGCACCGTTCTCACCGACAAAGGCGTGAATCTCTCCCGGCATCACCGTGAAATTCACATCGCTCAGCGCTTTCACGACACCAAAGGATTTGCTGATCCCACGCATTTCGAGAATGGGCCTCCGGCTGTTCTCCGGCAGGCCGTCTCGATCCGCAATCGGAACAGGATTGGCTAAACTCATCACTCGCTCCCGTGACAATTCCGCGATGCCAACACTTCAAAAGACAACGCTGTCAATTTCCATACCTTCCCCGGTCGAAGACCGGGTTCGGGGCCAGTTTCTGGCCCAAATTAAAGGCAATGGCATGCAGAAAATCATCCGGGCACAGGACGCATCATACGCCCGACCCACGCCCGGATTGGCTGAAATTACTGGATTTCGCTTTCCTTGTAGTAACCACTATCGACCAGAACTTCCTTCCAGTTCGACTTGTCGACGATGACCGGCTTCAACAGATAAGACGGCACCACCTTGACGCCATTGTCATAGGTCTTGGTGTCGTTGACTTTCGGTTCCTTGCCGGTCATCAGCGCGTCGACCATGTCGACGGTGACTTTGGCAAGTTCACGGGTATCCTTGAAGATGGTTGCGGTCTGTTCGCCAGCCAGGATCGACTTGACGGACGGCACTTCCGCATCCTGACCGGAAACGGCCGGCATTGGCATGTCGCCGCTGCCATAGCCAACGCCCTTCAGCGAAGAGAGAATGCCGATGGAGATGCCGTCATAAGGCGACAGAACGCCATCGAGCCTCTTGTCGGAATAATAGGCGGAGAGGATCGAATCCATGCGCGCCTGCGCGGTTGCACCATCCCAACGAAGCGTTGCGACCTTGTCCATGCCGGTCTGGCCGCTGGCGACGACCACCTTGCCGCTGTCTATATAGGGCTGGAGCACCGACATCGCGCCATTATAGAAGAAATAGGCGTTGTTATCGTCGGGCGAGCCGCCGAACAGTTCGATGTTGAACGGGCCTTCCTTGTTTTTCAGATCAAGCGCCGTTTCAATCGACTGCGCCTGCAACACGCCGACCTGAAAATTGTCGAAAGTCGCATAATAGGAAACATTCGGCGTATCGCGGATCAGGCGGTCATAGGCAATGACCTTGATGCCTTCCTCATTGGCTTTTGCCAGAACGTCAGAAAGCGTGGTGCCGTCGATAGAGGCCACGACCAGAACCTTGGCACCCTTGGTGACCATGTTTTCGATCTGCGCCAACTGATTGGGCACATCGTCCTCGGCATATTGCAGATCGGTCTTGTAACCGCGCTCCTGCAACACCTTGACCATGTTGTCGCCATCGGCAATCCAACGTGCCGAGGATTTTGTCGGCATCGCCACGCCGACCAGACCTTTTTCCTGCGCCTGTGCAAGGCCGGTAAAGGCGAAGGCCGCCATGGCGACAGCCAGCGTTAATGATTTTATGCCTGCCATTGTATCACTCCCAAATTGCGCGGGTTGTTCGCCCATCGCTCTCCAATATTTCCGCCCCCGCCGTCATGGCCCTGCGGAATTCCTCCAAGCGGACCTTAGAGCGCTATGCGTCGTTTTCGGCGCATAGCGCTCTAAGTATTTTATCTACGCATCGTGCTTTCCAAAAAGCGTAACCGATTTTTAGGCCGATGCTCTAGCCCGCAATCCTGTCCCACGCGTCAACGGAGCGTTTCGCCCGCTCACGCACTTCGGCTGCACTAAATCCTGCCTTGTAAAGGCTGGAACCCAACCCAAAGCAGCTCACGCCCGCATCGCGATAGGTTTTAAAACCAGCTTCCGACACACCGCCCACAGCACCCAGCGGCACATCCTTGGGAAGCACAGCACTCATTGCCTTGATACCATCAGCCCCGAGCACGCTTGCCGGAAAGAACTTGAGCGCCGATGCACCCGCACGGATGGCCGTAAAGGCTTCCGTCGGCGTCAACACGCCAGGCATCGTCACCATACCGTGCGTGGCCGCGCGGCTTATGACATCCGGTTCGACATTGGGGCTGACCAGAAGTCTGCCGCCGACATCATTAAGCCGCTCCACATCCTTGACGTTCAAAACCGTACCGGCACCAATCAGCACATTATCGGGCGAAAGCTTGACCGCCTGCTCAATCGACACAAACGGATCAGGCGAATTAAGCGGTATTTCGATAGCCTCGAAACCCGTCTCGATCAACGCGCCAACAATTGCTCGTACTTCTTGCGGACGGATACCGCGCAGGATCGCCACCAGCGGATAGCGCAGTTTTGGCCATGCGATTTGATCGCTCATGATGCACCTCGCGCGAAGGCATATTTCGCGGCCATGAACAATCCGTCCCGCACCAGTTCGTCGGCTTGAATGCGTGTCACCTTGAGACCTGCAATCTCAAGGGCGCTCGCATAGAGCGCACCCATGACATCATCGGACAGGAGCAGCATTTCTTGCGGCGCGCCAAAGAGTTTTCGCCCGCCTGCCACTTCCAGCCCGATCAACAGACCAGAGAGACGCGCGAGCTGATCGTCCGGTGTAAAATCATGCACCAGCCAGCCAGCCCGCACGCCAAACAGCGCATTGGCAATCAGCTCCGGCGCCTCAAGAGAAGTTTTGACGCCAGCGCTAAAAGCAGCACTTTTCGGGTCGACCGCACTTGCGCCTTCCAGCGCACCGGAAAGAACCGACTTGTCTTTCAAGAGCGCAAACAATTCGCCGGTCATGAAGGAGCGGTAATCGTGGAGCTTTCCATCGGCAAGCCACACCCATTTGGCGTGCGTTCCGGGCATCACGACAACTGCATCGCGCGTGCCGCGATGTACCAGCCCCAGAAGCTTGGTTTCCTCGCCGCGCATCACGTCGGGCGCATTTTTATCCGTCCGCGCCACGCCGGGTAACATGATAACATGACGACGTGCAGGCACAGGCCTCGCCGCACCGACAATGCCTTCCAATCCCGCTGGCAGGTTCATATAGGGCGCTTCGATCCAGCCGGTGCGCGATCCTGCCATGCCGCAAATCACCACCGGCAAATTGTCCTTTGCACCAACGACTGCCAGATGCCGCTCCAGAACCGTCTCGAAACCGGCTTCCCTTGCATGGATGAGCCCGTCATCGCCGCGACTTTCGCCCAGCACATGACCGTCCGCATCCAGCAACCAGAGGCGGAACCGGGTCGTACCCCAGTCCGCGACGGCCGCAAATGGCACGTGAGATGCCATCAGTGGTTATCCCGCGGCAGGCCGCGCGTATGCGCAATATCTTGATATTTGACCGCATTTTCCAGCACCGCACCCGATTCCATCTGGCCCACGACTGCACGCTGTATTTCCTGCCAAGGCGTCTGGCTCTCGGGATATTTGAACCCGCCTGAAGCCTCCAGTGCCTTGCGGCGCTCGCTGAGTTCTTCATCCGAAATCAGGATATCCGCCGTACCCCGCCCGATATCGATGCGCACGCGGTCCCCGGTTTTGAGGATCGCCAGCCCACCGCCAGCAGCCGCCTCAGGTGAGGCATTGAGGATCGAGGGCGAACCAGACGTGCCTGATTGGCGACCATCACCGATGCAGGGCAGCGAGTTGATGCCCTTTTTCAAAAGATAATCGGGCGCGCGCATATTGACCACTTCCGCCGCCCCTGGATAACCGATAGGACCCGCGCCACGCATGAACAAAACCGTATGTTCGTCGATTTCCAGCGACGGATCGTCGATGCGGTGATGATAATCTTCCGGCCCGTCGAAAACGACAGCCTTACCCTCAAAGGCATTTGGGTCTTTTTCGTCAGAGAGATACCGGTTGCGAAATTCCTCCGAAATGACGCTCAGTTTCATGATCGCAGACGAGAAAAGATTGCCGCGAAGCACGCGGAAACCCGCATGTTTCTTCATCGGCTCATCATATGTCTTGATGACATTGCTGTCCTCGATGGTAGCACCCTTGCAGTTTTCGCCAATCGACTTGCCGTTGACGGTAATGGCATCCTCGTGGATAAGCCCCTGCCCCATCAGCTGGTTGACAACCGCTGGCACGCCACCTGCGTGATAATAGTCTTCGCCAAGATATTCGCCTGCTGGCTGGAGATTGACCAGAAGCGGGATTTCCTCACCATATTTCTGCCAGTCATCCACAGTCAGTTCAACGCCCACGTGACGCGCAAGCGCATTCAGATGGATCGGCGCATTGGTCGAACCGCCAATTGCCGAATTGACCCGGATCGCGTTGATAAAGGCTTCCTTCGTCAGGATATCGGAGGGTTTTAAATCCTCATAGACCATTTCGACAATCCGCTTGCCGGTGAGATAGGAAGTCTCCTGACGGTCGCGATAGGGTGCTGGAATGGCCGCAGAACCCGGCAATTGCATACCAAGTGCTTCGGCCAGGGAATTCATCGTTGATGCTGTACCCATCGTGTTGCAATAACCGGTCGATGGTGCGGACGATGCGACCAGTTTTATAAAGCCCGCGTAATCGATCTCACCCTTGGCAAGCAGCTCGCGCGCCTTCCAGACGATAGTGCCGGATCCCGTGCGCTCGCCCCTAAACCAGCCATTGAGCATCGGCCCGACCGAGAGCGCTATGGCGGGAATATTGACGGTTGCCGCCGCCATAAGACATGCGGGCGTGGTCTTGTCGCAACCGATCGTCAACACCACACCGTCAAGCGGATAGCCGTAAAGCACTTCGACAAGACCAAGATAGGCAAGGTTGCGGTCAAGTCCGGCGGTCGGGCGCTTGCCGGTTTCCTGAATGGGGTGCACCGGAAACTCGATCACGATGCCGCCTGCTTCGCGCACACCTTCACGCACACGGTTGGCAAGTTCAAGATGGTGGCGGTTGCAAGGCGAAAGATCGGAGCCAGTCTGCGCGATGCCGATGATCGGACGCCCCGATTGAAGCTCTTCCTGACTAAGACCATAATTCATATAGCGCTCAAGATAGAGGGCCGTCATATCGACATTGTCGGGATTGTCGAACCAGGCGCGCGAACGAAATTTTTGCGTCTTCGGAGCTACGGGCTTATTCATTTCACTGTCCTGTTTGGGTAGCAAGCCATTCACCGGCTCCATTTCCTAATCTTCAAACGCTTCGACTACATGGCGCTGTCCCAGCAGAAAAGCATCCGCCACATGGGTCAGTGGCGCCAGATCAACATCGCTTCGCCCTTCGGCTACAAGTTTGACGAAGTGCTGGTATAGACGACGATATTCACGGTCCGGCTCCGCCATTGTCTCGGTTCCCGCAATGCTCAACCGGCTACCGCCATGGCTGAGCAGAACCGTTCCCTTATCGGTCTCGACACGAATATCCCATGTCTGAGGGCCAGTCTGACGCCAGTCGAGCTCAAACGACACCGGCACCCCGTCTTCCGTCTCAAATGCCAGGTCGGCAGCGATAGGGGCAGCGCGGTTTGCAGGGAAATAAAGGTCTGATTTGGTGAGAAAAAACCGCTCCGGCAAGATATGCGTGACGATAGAAAGCGCATTGATTCCCGGATCGAACACCCCAAGACCGCCCGGCTCCCAGATCCATTGCTGGCCCGGATGCCAATGACGCACATCCTCTTTCCACGAAACCGCAACGGACTTTAGTCTTGCCTGTTTCAAAAATTCCCGCGCCGGTTCCACCGCTGCGGCTTCCCGCGAATGCCACGTTGTATACAGTGTTACGCCCTGTTTTTTGGCCAGCCGCTCAAGCGCCTGCACTTCCGAAATGGTGGAACCGGGCGGTTTTTCCAGCATGACATGTTTACGCGCTTGCAAAGCCGCATAGGCCTGCTGAAACCGCCCCTGTGGTGGGGTGCACAACGACACAGCATCGATGACCACATCGCTTGCAAGCAATTGATCGATATCGTGAAAAGACGGGAGACCGTCCAGTCCGGCATTGCGGCTGGCAATGGCTTTCAATTCAATTCCGTCTACGGCTTCAATCGACGGCAGATGCTGGTCACGCGCGATCTTGCCAAGACCAACAATGGCAAGAGCGATGTTGGATTGCGCCGTCATCTCTACAGCGCCTTCACAGCGATTTTTTCCGCAGACGCTTGTGCCAGCCGGTTGATCAGCGAGTAACGGAACGGCTTTGCGGAAATCTCGAACTGGTCACCCGCTTCAGTCTTCACATTTTCGGAGAAGGACAGAGTAGCTGTACCGAAGAAATGCACATGAATATCGCCCGGACGCCGGAACAACGCATATTTGAAATGATGATGTTCGAGATTGGCAATCGTATGCGACATGTTCGCTTCGCCGGACAGGAACGGCTTTTCAAAAATCACTTCGCCACCACGACGGATGCGTGAGATGCCTTCGACATGATCCGGCAATTCGCCGGTATAAAGTTCGACGCCAAGTGAGGCCTGTCGCAGCTTGGAATGGGCGAGCCAGAGATAATTCTGCTTTTCCGTCACATGATCGGAAAACTCGTTGGCGAGACAAAAGCCGAGCCGGTACGGCGTGCCATCCGGGCCGATCAGATAAATACCGGCCAGTTCCGGCTCCTCGCCGCCATCCTCTGCAAAGGAGGGTGAAACGAGTTCGCCGCCCGATGCGACCAGCGCCGAGCCGTCACCCTTATAAAACCATTCTGGCTGCACACCGCTCTCGCCGGGTTTCGGCTTCCCGCCCTCAACGCCCATCAAAAACATGCGCATGGAATCGGTCGGCTTTTCAGCAGCCTGAGCCGCCTTATGCATCTTATCGCGCCCATCGGCCGAACCCAGATGCGTGAGGCCGGTGCCTGCAACGATCAGATGTGCGGGATCTGTATGCGTGATCGGCAAACCGACGCGACCCTCCGCAAGGGCTGCATCGATATCGACGGCTTCGCCCAAGCCCGTGCGCTCGACCTGCTCGGCAAGACTGATTCTTGCCGAAATGGCTGCCCATGCCAACTCGTAGGTCGTCGTTACACCCTTGACGATGTGTGCCGCGCCCTCATCATCGCAGGCAGCCACAAGCATTTCTCCGCTGACATCGCGGAATTGGATCAGACGTAGCATTGAGCCTCCCATTTTCCGCAAAATCCATGCGGAGCATTCTTATAGCCGCGCGAAAACACACGTTTGTTCTCGGCTGCCTATTTTCATTAATATGACTATTTTGCCAAGCATCATTTTGTCAAGCAAGGCGAACAGCCCATTCACTACGACCCGTCGAAAACGACCGTAGCGCCCATATTAAATATTTGATACTTCTATACAATTCGAAAAAATGCACGTTTGTCGCACCCTTGAATTTTGGGATGAAGACGAAATATGCTTGCCATAAAGTAATATTATATGCTTCATAAACGTGAAGGCCGGGAGGGCCTTTTTGGGAGGAAACATCATGAAATACCGTCTGACGGCCCTGACGGCCGCTCTCACGCTTACCCTGATTTCCAGCGCATCCGCCGCTTCGCTGACGGTTGGCTTTTCGCAGGTCGGCTCTGAATCGGGCTGGCGCGCCGCTGAAACCAGTATCACCCGGCAGGAAGCCGAAAAACGCGGTCATACGCTGAAATTTGCCGATGGGCAGCAAAAGCAGGAAAACCAGATCAAGGCCGTACGCGGCTTCATCGCGCAGGGCGTCGATGCCATTCTGATCGCACCCGTGGTCGCAACCGGCTGGGATGCGGTTTTGAAAGAAGCTCAGGAAGCAGAAATTCCGGTTGTGCTGCTTGATCGTCAGATCGATGCGTCGGAAGAGCTTTATCTGACCGCCGTCACTTCGGATCAGGTCCATGAAGGCAAGGTTGCAGGCGACTGGCTGATCAAGGATGTGGGCGATAAAGCCTGCAACGTGGTCGAATTGCAGGGTACAACCGGCTCGTCGCCAGCGATTAATCGCAAAAAGGGCTTTGAGGACGCGATCAAGGACCACGACAACATCAAGATCACCCGCTCGCAGACCGGGGACTTCACCCGCACCAAGGGTAAGGAAGTCATGGAAAGCTTCATCAAGGCCGAAGGCGGCGGCAAGGAAATCTGCGCAGTCTATGCGCATAATGACGATATGGCCGTTGGTGCCATTCAGGCCATCAAGGAAGCGGGCCTCAAGCCCGGAACCGACATCAAAATCGTGTCCATCGATGCGGTGCCGGATATTTTTCAGGCCATGGCGGATGGCGAGGCCAACGCTACGGTGGAACTGACGCCGAATATGGCCGGACCGGCATTCGACGCCATTGAGGCGTTCAAGGACAAGGAAACCGTTCCACCGAAGTGGATCCAGACGGAATCCAAGCTTTATACGCAAGCTGACGATCCCAAGGCCGTGTACGAAGCCAAAAAAGGCCTCGGTTACTGATCTGGGGGTTACTGATCTGGGGTTACTGATCTTCTTTCATCCGAGCTGCATAGTGCAGCCCGGATGATCCCAGCAAGTCATACTGACACTATTGAACCGGAGACTGCCATGGCACGCCCGGAAACAGGCGTTCGACCGATCGAGCCTGCGTCACTTCTTGAAGCCCGCTCGATTACCAAATCCTTTTTAGGCGTGACAGCACTCGATCACGTCGATTTCGCGCTTTCTCGCGGACAAATTCACGCGCTTCTCGGCGAGAACGGCGCGGGAAAATCAACACTCATCAAGATATTGACCGGTGCCTATCATGGCTTTGACGGTTCCATTGTGCTCAACGGCCAGCCAATTGCGCCCTCATCGGTCGCCGAAGCGCAGGCGCTTGGCATCGGCACGGTTTATCAGGAAGTCAATCTGCTTGAAAACCTGAGCGTTGCCGAAAACCTCTATCTCGGACGACAGCCACGTCGGTTCGGTCTTATCGACCGCTCCAGCATGGAAAAAGACGCAACCGTCCTGCTGGCGCGTTATGGTCTCGATATCGATGTCGGCGCACCCTTGTCGGCCTATTCCGTCGCCATCCGCCAAATCATTGCCATTGCACGTGCGGTCGATCTTTCCGGCAAGGTACTGGTGCTCGACGAGCCAACCGCAAGTCTGGATGCGCGCGAAGTCAAGATGCTGTTTGGCATTTTGCAGCAACTAAAAGCGCAAGGGCTTGGCATCATCATTATCACGCATTTTCTCGAACAGGTTTACGCGATTGCTGATTGCGTAACCGTGTTGCGCAATGGAAAGCTTGTCGGCAGCCGTCATCTTTCGGACCTGCCGCGCACCGATCTCATTTCTATGATGCTTGGGCATCAATTGCAGGAAACGGTCAGTCGGCAACTGACCGAAGAGGTCAGCGACAATTCAACCGCCCCTATCCATTTTTCAGGCTTTGGCAAAAAGGGTAGCGTTGCGCCCTTTGATCTTGCCATCAAACCAGGCGAAGCCATCGGCGTTGCGGGCTTACTCGGTTCAGGCCGCACCGAAACCGCACTTTTGATGTTCGGTGTGGATGATGCCGACGCCGGCAGCCTCACCGTGGACGGTAAGGCGATAAAGCTTTCCTCACCCGTAACCGCCATTGCCGAGCGCTTTGCCTTCTGCCCCGAAGAGCGCAAGAGCGATGGCATCATCGGCGATTTTTCGGTCGCCGAAAATATTGCGCTCGCAGTCCAGGCCAAGCGCGGCTGGTCGAAACCCTTGTCCGCACGCGAAAAGGCCACATTGGCAGAACGTTATATCAAGACACTCGACATCCGTCCGCCCGATCCCGACAAACCCATCAAGCTTCTGTCGGGCGGCAATCAGCAGAAGGCCATTCTGGCGCGCTGGCTTGCCACCGATCCGCGCCTGCTCATTCTCGATGAGCCGACGCGCGGCATCGATATCGGCGCCCATGCAGAAATCCTCAAACTCATCGGGGAACTCTGCGCGCAAGGCATGTCGCTGGTCATCATCTCCTCGGAATTCGAGGAACTGGCCGCCGTTGCCAATCGTGTGGTGGTGCTTTCCGATCGCCGCCACATCGCGGAACTTAACGGCACACAAATCACCGCCGACAATATCGTGCGCGCAATTGCCGAAACCGGCCCCGCAAATGAGGCCGCTGCATGATGACATCTATTGGTAGAAAACTGAAAAGGCTAAGCCCGCAACTCGCAGCGCTAGCGCTCATTCTGGCAGCAAACACCATCATCTCGCCAGGCTTTTTGAATATATCGTTCCAGAATGGGCGCCTCTACGGCAGTCTGATCGATATTCTCGTGCGTGCGGCACCCGTTGCAATCCTCGCCATCGGCATGACATTGGTCATCGCCACACGCGGCATCGACCTTTCGGTCGGCGCGGTCATGGCGATCAGCGGTGCGACGGCAGCCTCGCTCATCGTCGCAGGCTATCCGCTCGCTATTATCATTCCCGTGGCCCTCGGCACGGGGCTTTTATGCGGGTTGTGGAACGGCTTTCTCGTTGCCGTCTTCGACATTCAACCGATCATCGCAACGCTTATCCTGATGGTGGCCGGACGCGGTATTGCGCAGTTGATCACCGAAGGCGTGATCCTCACCTTCAACAATGATTCCTTTGCAGCGCTGGGTTCCGGATCATTCTTAGGC
Source organism: Brucella sp. BE17 (assembly GCF_039545455.1). Lineage (NCBI taxonomy): Bacteria > Pseudomonadati > Pseudomonadota > Alphaproteobacteria > Hyphomicrobiales > Brucellaceae > Brucella > Brucella sp. BE17. The sequence continues at coordinate 1,428,293 of NZ_CP154467.1, forward strand.
ATGCCTCTCCCTGTACTGATCTGGATTTTTGCAGGGCTTGCCGTGGGACTGATCGTGCGTTCCACAGCGCTCGGTTTTCTGATCGAGGCTACCGGCATCAACCGCCGAGCGGCAATGCTGGCAGGTGTCAAGGCGCGGTTTCTTTTGTTCAGCGTCTATGCCGTGTCAGGACTGGGAGCAGCACTTGCAGGACTGATCGCCACTGCCGACATCCGGGGTGCCGATGCCAATAATGCCGGTCTGTGGCTTGAACTCGACGCTATTCTCGCGGTCGTCATTGGCGGCACATCGCTGAATGGCGGACGCTTCTCGATCATGGCTTCCTTGCTGGGAGCGCTCATCATCCAGTCGATCAATACCGGCATTCTGATGGCTGGCTTTCCGCCGGAATTCAACCTGATCATCAAGGCAGGCATTATCATCATCGTTTTGACCTTCCAGTCGCCAGCTCTGGTACACCTCATCACCTTCCTGCGCTTCGAGCGCAAAAAACAGACGGGAGCACGATCATGAGAGTGCTTCGCAATTTGCCGTTTCTCACCACGGTGGCAATTTTTCTGCTCGCCTACGCGCTCTGCGTCATCCAGTTTCCAAACATGCTCTCGACGCGGGTGATTGGCAATCTTTTGACCGACAACGCTTTTCTCGGCATCGCGGCGGTGGGTATGACATTCGTGATCCTGTCGGGCGGCATTGATCTCTCGGTCGGCTCGGTGATTGCCTTCACCAGCGTTTTCGTCGCCGTAACCGTCGGCCAGCTCGGCCTGCATCCGCTCATCGCCTTCGCGCTCATTCTGGTGATTGCCGCCCTTTTTGGGGCATGGATGGGCATGATGATCCATTATCTTGGTATCCCGCCTTTTGTAGCAACGCTTGCGGGCATGTTTCTGGCGCGTGGCGCCGCCTTCCTGATTTCGACGCAATCCGTGCCGATCTCCCATCCTTTCTTCAACACATTGCAGGGATTGTATTTCCGCCTGCCCGGCGGCGGGCGGCTGACTTTCATCGCCATGCTGATGCTGGCGATCTTCATCATTGGCGGCATCATCGCGCATCGCACGCGTTTTGGGGCCAACATCTATGCGCTGGGCGGCAATGCGCAATCAGCAGAACTGATGGGGGTTCCAATCGCGCGCACCACCATCGGTATTTACACGATGTCGGGGCTTCTTTCGGGCCTCGCGGGCATCGTCTATACGCTCTACACCTCGTCGGGCTATTCACTGGCAACGGTGGGCGTTGAACTCGACGCCATTGCCTCGGTCGTCATCGGCGGCACGCTTTTGACCGGTGGCGCCGGGCTTGTGGCCGGAACTTTCGTCGGTATTTTGATCCAGGGGCTGATACAAACCTATATTGTTTTTGACGGAACCCTGTCTTCATGGTGGACAAAAATTGCAATCGGCATATTGCTCTTCCTGTTCATTGCGCTACAGCGGGGACTTGTGTGGTTTTCCGATTTGAGAATAGCTCGGCAACGCATGAGGGAGGCCTGAATTGGGACTACTGGAGACAGCGATAACCGGGCGCAAGCGGCATAACAGCCACGCCATTGTCGTGGGTGATCTGGGGCGCGGGATTGTCGCAGGAACGATTGCGGAAGATTCGATCCTTCCCGGCGATAATGAATTGTCGCTGCGCTTCGGGGTTTCGCGCACGGTTTTGCGTGAAGCAATGAAGACACTGGCCGCCAAGCGGCTGATTGAACCCAAGGCCAAGGTTGGCACCCGGGTTCTGGGTCATGAAAGCTGGAATTTCTTTGACCCCGATGTCCTGACATGGCGTTTTGAAGCAGGCTTTGACGAGGATTTCGTCGATCATCTGGCTGAGATGCGTATGGCGCTGGAACCTGCAGCAGCCGCAGCGGCTGCAGAGCGCGCCAGCAGCGATGAATTTGTCGAACTTTATGCACTGGCAGAAAAATTCGATAATCCGGATCACACGCCCGAATCGATTGCCAATGTCGATCTGGAATTCCATCTCGCAATCGCTCGCATGTCGGGCAACCCGTTCATGCGCTCCGTCAGCGGTCTGATCGAAGCTGCCCTGGCGATTTCGTTCAAACTGTCATCGCCTGCCGCATCACGGGAAGGCATTGCAGAATGTGCCGCCAATCATTTGCGCATTGCCCATGCTATTGCATCGCGTAATCCGCAAAAAGCGCGTGCGGCTATGGAAAGCGTCATCCAGGTTGGCGTCGAACGCATCCGCGAAGCAATCTGAGGCAGGAGTTTCACTCTACGCAATCCGGTCGATCAGGGTCATCGCGGCTTGCGGATTATGCGCCTTGTAACCGCTGATGATATAGAGAAAGACGTCGCGTGCGACGTTATCGGGAATGGGCGGCGTCAAACTTTTCATGCTATCGGGTACGTGACCGACGGCAATCGCATGAGCACGCTTTGCCCACTGATCAAGCCGTTCATCATTATAGCCTTTCGATTCGCGCTGCGTCGTACCCATGATACGCAGATAGGCGAAAGGCGCAGTCATATCGGCAAATTGCGGAAAATCACTGTCACCGGCGATCACCACCGCCACACCATATTTTCGCAGCAAGGCGATGAAATTCGTTGAATTGAAACTGTCATGGCGCACTTCGACAGCATGACGCAGATCAATGCCATCGACGGATTTGGGCAGCAATTTCAAAAATGCCTCGAAATCAACTGGATCAAATTTCTTGGTTGCCATGAACTGCCAGTTGATGACGCCGAGCTTTTCCTTGAGTTCTGTCACCCCGCCAGTCAGAAACTTTTCGATGCTGGCACCTGCTTCTGCCAACACGCGGCGATTGGTGGAAAAGCGCGGCGCTTTGAGCGAAAACACAAAGCCGTCAGGCGTTTCATCACGCCATCGTGCGAAAGTCTGCGGTTTCTGCGGACCATAATAGGTTGAATTGACCTCAATGGAGGTGAGCTTGCCTGATGCATATTCGAGCTGACGCTTTTTGGCGAGTTTTTCTGGATAAAAGCTTTCATCCCACGGCTCATAGGCCCAGCCGCCGATCCCGACATATATTTTACCTTTATCCACCCTAGTCATTGGCCCCTCCCGCCATACCTTTGCAACATAAGATCATCTGATTTGGTCATTATGTGTGCTCCGTGCTCATATGCATATAGTCACGATATCAACATGCTAATCATACTAACATGGGAGAATCCGGCCCGATGACAAGCCAATCCAATTCGCGCCACGGTGGTCAGGTTTTGGTGGATGCATTACGCATTCACGGCGTGAAACGCGTTTTCTGTGTTCCGGGCGAAAGTTATCTGGCAGCGCTCGACGCCTTTTACGATGTTCACGATGAAATCGACCTGATCGTCTGCCGTCAGGAGGGCGGTGCCGCCTATATGGCCGAAGCTTATGGCAAGATGACCGGAAAACCCGGCATCTGCTTCGTCACGCGTGGACCGGGCGCGACCAATGCATCCATCGGTGTGCATACCGCCTTTCAGGATTCGACACCCATGCTGTTGTTCATCGGGCAGGTGGCGAGCGATCAGGTCGAGCGCGAGGCTTTTCAGGAAATTGATTACCGTCGAATGTTCGGCCAGATGGCCAAATGGGTTGTACAGATTGATGATGCGGCACGTATTCCCGAACTTGTTTCCCAAGCCTTTCATCGCGCCGTCAATGGACGCCCCGGCCCGGTCGTGGTGGCGCTGCCCGAAGACATGCTGAGCGCATATGCAACGGTTGACGATGCCCCCGCCTATAAGCTTGTCGAGATGCATCCCGGTGCAGAGCAATTACAGGATATGGCAAACCGCATCGAGAAAGCCGAACGCCCGCTGATGATTGTCGGCGGTGGCGGCTGGAACAGCGAAGCGGTCGCAAATTTACAGACATTCGCAGAAAACATGCATCTGCCGGTCGCGACCTCGATCCGCTGTCAGGACATGTTCGACAATACGCATCCGCTTTATGCCGGTGAAATGGGCACCTCAATCAGCCCAAAACTGGCACAGCGCGTGCGCGATGCCGATCTTCTGGTGGTGGTCGGTGCTCGTCTGGGCGAAATGACCACACAGGGCTATGAACTCATAGATATTCCGGTACCAAAACAAAAGCTCATCCATATTCATCCCGGCGCGGAAGAACTGGGCCGCGTCTATCATGCCGACCTTCCGATCAATGCCAGCATGCCCGCCTTTGCGCGCGCAAGCGCAACCCTGCCAGCTCTTTCAGATCCCCGCGCAAAAGCATGGGCTGCAAGCGTCAATGCCGATTATCGCGCCAATATAGAAACGCCGACGATTCCTGGGCCTGTCCAGATGGGAGAGATCATGGCATGGCTGCGCGAACATTTGCCAAGTGACGCCATCATCACCAATGGTGCAGGCAATTACTCGGCATGGCCGCACCGCTTCTATCAGTATCGCACCTATCGCAGTCAATTGGCACCGACCAACGGTTCGATGGGGTACGGCGTGCCCGCAGCCGTTGCGGCAAAACTCACCGATCCCAAACGCACGGTAGTGGCTTTTGCCGGTGACGGCTGTTTTCTCATGAACGGACAGGAACTAGCGACCGCCGCACAATATGGCGCCAACGCCATCTTTATCGTCATCAATAACGGTATGTACGGCACCATCCGCATGCATCAGGAGCGCAATTATCCCGGTCGCGTATCGGGAACCGACCTTGCCAACCCAGACTTTGCAAGCCTCGCGCGCGCCTATGGGTTGCACGGCGAAACCGTCGAAAACACCGGTGATTTCGCACCCGCCTTTGAGCGGTGCGAACATTCGGGCAAGCCTGCGCTGATTGAAATTCGCATTGATCCCGAAGCACTGTCTCCTAAAATGTCGTTGAGCGAGATGCGTGAGCAAGGACTGGCAAAAAAGAAGCAATAAGCACCAGTTCGCAGAAGGGGCTTATCTACAATATGTAAAACCTCTTCAGGCAGCTTGGATTGGCACACAATGTGGAAATGACAATTCGCTCTTGTTTACGCGAACGCAATTTAAGATGTGTTTATGCGCGGTTTTGTGAAATAATTTTCCTTGTTTATTCTCTGACAAACAGGAATGATCGGCTTTAAGGAGGGCTGGGGAGAAAGATCATCTCGTTGATTGCAACGGGGATCACATCCGGGACCGGCTTTCCATATCATTGAACAAGGAAAACAAACATGTCGTCAGTCCTTTCCCGTTACACGCTGACCCGCCGCGCTGGCTTAAAAGCTCTCGTCTTCACCGCCGCAGCGCTCACCATCAGTTTTGCGCCCGCACCGAGCCACGCAGAAGACAAAACCCTCAAGGTCGGCATCATGGGCGGTGAGGACGAAGACGTCTGGAAAATCGTTGCCGAGGAAGCCAAGAAGCAGGGCCTCATTATCGAGCGCGTCACCTTCAACGATTATAACCAGCCCAATGAGGCGCTTGAGCGCAAGGAAATCGACGCCAACGCTTTCCAGCACAAGCCGTTTCTCGATGAGCAGATCAAGCAGCACGGCTACAAAATCAGCGTCGCCGGTTACACTGCCGTCTGGCCGATCGGCATTTATTCACGCAAGCATAAAAGCCTTGATGAATTGAAGGAAGGGGCTGTTGTCGGCATTCCCAATGATCCATCCAACGAAGGCCGTGCGCTGCGCGTGCTGGAGGAAAAGGGGCTGATCAAGCTTAAGCCCGATGCAGGCATTCTGGCAACGCCTATCGATATTGCCGAGAACCCCAAGAAGATCGAAATCAAGGAACTCGACGCCGGTGTCGTTGGCCGTTCCATTGACGATCTTGATGCGGCAATCGTCAATAATGACTGGGCTGCCAAAGCGGGCCTTAAAAAGGAAGAAGCCATCGGCTGGGAATCGAACGAAAACAATCCCTACAACAACTTCATCGCCGTGCGCACGGAAGATGCGGATGCGGATTGGGTGAAGAAGCTTGTCGCTTCTTTCCAGAACGATGCTGTGAAGGCCGAACTCGACCGCGCCTATAAGGGTACGGGCATTCCGGCCTGGAAATAAACAATCGAAACGAATGAAAGACCGCGCCGGGAACCACTTTCCGGCGCGACTTTTATTGACGTGCCGACAAAAATTGCCCAAAAGCATCGCCAACGGTTTGGCGCTTGCCTTGGCCGCCTTAATCTTTTCCTGAAACCGTATTGAAACCGGTAGCCGCTGTTCAAACCGGCATATCAACACACAGAAGAAACAACCGTGAGCACTGAACCGTCATCCGCCGCATCCGCGCCCCTCGTCGAAATGCAGGACGTGCAGCGCATGTTTGGCGAAACGGCAGCGATCAGCGGTGTATCGCTTTCTGTGGCGCGCGGAGAAATTCTTGGCATTATTGGCCGCAGTGGCGCTGGAAAATCCACACTGATCCGCTGCGTCAACGGCCTTGAAAAGCCCGATTCGGGTATGATCCGCATTGAAGGCCATGAGATCACGGGGCTCACTGAAACGGAGTTGCGCCCCGTTCGCCGCCGCATCGGCATGGTTTTCCAGCACTTCAACCTGCTTTCTGCAAAAACCGTTGCTGGAAATATTGGTTTGCCGCTTAAGATCGCGGGCAAATCGAAGCTCGAACGCGCAAAACGTATCGCAGAACTTCTCGATCTTGTCGGTCTTTCCGATAAAGCAAACCATTATCCGGCACAGCTTTCGGGCGGGCAGAAGCAGCGCGTGGGCATAGCGCGCGCGCTCGCCGCCGAACCCGCTGTTCTGCTCTCGGACGAAGCGACCTCGGCGCTCGACCCCGAAACAACGCAGTCTATTCTGGAACTGCTCAAGGACATCAACACCAAGCTTGGCCTCACCATTCTACTCATCACGCATGAAATGGACGTGATCCGCCGCATCGCCGATCGGGTTATCGTGCTTGATCGCGGTGCGATTGCAGAAGAAGGCCCGGTCTGGAAAGTCTTTGCCAATCCACAATCCCCTGTCACGCAGAGCATGTTGCAGGTGCTGACACCGGAACTGCCGCTCGTCTGGCGCGAGCGCCTCAAAGAGAACGACGGTGAGCTTGCCATTCTCAAGGTAAAATTGTCGGGTGCGGCGGCAAAAGGCGCATTCTTCAGCGACGTCACAACCGCCACCGGCGTCGCACCGCAGCTCATCCATGGTGGCATGGACACCATTCAGGGTGAGCCGGTCGGCACACTTTTCATAGGCCTGCCCGCAACAGACCAAACGAAGCTTGAAGCCGCCATTGGCTATCTCAATACCCATACGGATGCCATGGAGGTGCTCGGCTATGTCTGATGCCATGCTCAATCTTCTCTGGAAGTCATTTTGGGAAACCATGATCATGACCGGCTTTTCAAGCCTGATATCGCTTGTCGTCGGTCTGCCGCTCGCGCTCATCATGATCATGACCGAGCGCGGAGGGCTGGCGCAGAACCTGACCGTCAATTCCATTCTGGGCGCGATCATCAACGGCTTTCGCTCCGTGCCGTTCATCATCCTTCTGGTGGCGCTCATTCCGGTCACGCGCTTTATCGTCGGTACCTCGATTGGTACATGGGCTTCTATCGTGCCGCTCTCAATTGCCGCCATTCCCTATTATGCGCGTATTGCCGAGGTCTCTCTGCGTGAAGTCGACCATGGGCTGGTCGAAGCCGCCCGTTCAATGGGCGCAAGCCGCTGGACCATCATACGCGACGTGCTGGTACCCGAAGCGCTTCCGGGCATCATTGCGGGATTCACGGTCACCATCATCACGCTTATCGGCGCTTCTGCAATGGCCGGAGCCATCGGTGGCGGAGGCTTGGGCGACCTCGCCATCCGTTATGGCTATCAGCGTTTTGAAACACAGATCATGTTTGCGGTGGTCGTGGTTCTCATTATCATGGTCTGCGGCATCCAGTGGATCGGCGATCGCCTGGTCAGCCATCTCGACAAGCGCAATCTACGCGCCTGAAAGCTAAGATAAGACCGTAAATTAACGCTTTCTCTCACGAAAACCCGCTTCCAGCGTGTTGCCATCGGGATCATGGACAAGGGCAGCATAATAGCCCATCTCTTCGGCCCCTTGATAGCCGGGCCTGCTACTATCCGTGCCGCCTGCCTTCATAGCCGCCTCAAAGAAGTCTTGAACAGCCTCGCGACTTGTCGCAGCAAACATCAGATGCAAATGATTACCCGGTTTCATGTCAGCTGAAGCATTGCCATGTGCCGACTGCGAAACAAACATAAACGGCACGGGCGCCCTTTTTCCGCCATTGATGAAGAAACCACTGCTAGAGCGGGCAATCAAACTCAATCCAAGTTTAGGCATGCAGCTTTCATAGAATGAACGGCTGCGCCCGATATTGCTGACTTTGAAAGCGATGTGATCAAACACAGACATATAATAAATATATATCGCATCGTGATAAAGAAAAGCGGCCACTGCATTTAAATGCAATAGCCGCTTTTACTAAAACAGGAGACGTTATTGCCACATAAAAAAAGCGGTTATAATCTTTCACTTAGCCGCGCACACGCGCCAGACCGTCCCTGGCAGGCTGGTATTTTGGATCCAGCTGCACGGCACGCGCATAGGATGTCGACGCCTTCGCTTTGTCGCCACGATGCTCATAGACAAGCGCCTGATTAGCCCAGCTTTCCGCCAGATTCTGATTGAGCGTGATGGCCGTATTGAAATCGTCGAAAGCATTGTCATAGTCGTTGAGCGCCACATAGGAAATGCCACGGCCATTATAGGGTTCAGGTGCCGACGAGTTCAGCGAAATGGCCCTCGAAAAATCCTCGATAGCCTGCTTGTGCTGCCCCTTGGCTTGATAGATCAGGCCGCGATTATGATAGGCACGACCATCCGTGGTCTGCAACGCAATAGCCTGATTGAAATCACTCAACGCCTGATCGAGACGCCCGGCCTGTCTGTACACATTGCCACGACCGATATAGGCACCGTCATATTGCGGATTGATCTGGATCGCCTTGCTATAATCCTGCGCCGCTCTGGTGCTGTCGCCAAGGGCACGATAAACAAGCGCGCGATTGGCATAAGCCTGATAGAAATCCGGCTTGAGTGCGATCGCCTGGTCGAAGTCGCGAATCGCTTCCTTGTTGCGTCCGGCACGGCCATAAGCGGAACCGCGAACGTTATAACCTTCCGGGTCACGAGGGTTGCTCTGGATGACGCTGCTGAGCGAACTGATATTTTCAGTGGAACCCTGCGCCCGATCAACTGAGCTTAAAGCCGACATGTTGGAACTCTGACAACCAGCCAGGCTCAATGCCAGAAGCGAACCCGCTATGATCAGACCATGACGCGCGATACGTACTCCACTCACTGTGTCATATCCTGAAGCAATCGTTTCAGGGGGTTGAATCACCTCAAAGCGTGTTGACAACGGCAGCGTTCCTTTTAGTCCATCGAAACGGCAGCGCAGTTGCTCCGTTTCTTTTCAATCATGCACTACACTTCTGAATTGCCGAATGATAACGGGCAGAAGGCGGCAAAAGAACAGTATCATAGAACAGGCCGCATAAAAGATGGCTATTCTAAAGCGTGTTGCATTTTATCGTATTCAGAAGACACGCTTTAAGTTTTTGGTTTTTCGCCTGTGCCAACTATTAATAATCAATTCCACAAATGCAAAATCCGGCGCAGGCCAGAAGCCGCACCGGAAAGCAAAGACATCATCAGGACGACGCCTTATTCGTTTAAGTCGATCAGCGAGCGGGCGCGCTACGGCCGCCGGCAACAAGACCTTCACGCTGTGCGCGCTTGCGAGCCAGCTTGCGGGCGCGACGAACGGCTTCTGCCTTTTCGCGGGCGCGCTTTTCAGATGGCTTTTCATAATGGCCACGCATCTTCATTTCGCGGAAGATACCTTCACGCTGCATCTTTTTCTTGAGAGCGCGGAGAGCCTGATCAACATTATTATCGCGGACGAGTACCTGCACGTGTATTCCCGTATCGGTTAGAATTTCGGATAAGCCTGAGGCCATTCGGGGGTCTTTAAACGCTATCAGCCGGTCAAACCGGCCAAGCAACGCCCTAAGGCTCCCAAGCTTCGCAACTCAAACGCTGCAAATTGGTGCTGGCTATTACCAGAAACAGCACCACCTGTCCACCGCAAGATAGAAGATTCACGGCTATTCGATGTGAAATAGCTCATTCTTCCGGTGGTTCCTCATTCTTCCGGCGGTTCAATGACCGCAATGGTCAGCCAGGTCGCCGTCAAGGCGGGCTTGAGCGCGTTTTCAATCTCCAGAGTCACATCGTAATAATTGACCACACGGCCCGAGGGGCGGATATCGGCATTGGCCAATTTGAAACGCCCGCGCACCCGCGCACCGGTCTTGACCGGCGATAGAAAGCGTACCTTGTCGAATCCGTAATTGATTCCCATCGTAGCCCCCTCAAGCATCGGCAAGGCGTCATAAGCCAGCGTCGAAAGCAGAGAAAGCGTCAGGAAGCCATGTGCGATGGTGCCACCAAACGGCGTTTCAGTCGCCGCCCGCTCTGGATCGACATGGATAAACTGGTGATCATCCGTCGCATCGGCGAACTGGTTGATCATCGCCTGCGTGACTTCGCGCCACTGCGAACATCCGATCTCTGTACCTATTGCAGCGCGCAACTGGTCGAGCGTAATGGGATCTTTCATGCGTCGGCTTTTCCCTGTTGCTGTTCTCTCCATACTCTCTTTAACCGTTCAGGCCGCATCGGCAAGTCCTATCCCTTGCGCGATTTCACGCCAATGTGCAGCAACACGGCTCGCTCCTTTGTCGGCAAGACGCTCGGAGTGGCCTGGATAGGTATGTCCGCCGCCGATATAACCAAAAGCCGTCATACCGGCTGCCACAGCACCTTCAACGCCAAAGGGCGAATCTTCGATCACCAAGCAACGCGCCGGATCGACACCCATTTTTTCCGCAGCAAACAAAAACAGGTCTGGTGCAGGCTTGCCGCGCTTCACCATGGAAGACGAATAGACAGCCTCACCGAAATAATGGTCGATACCGGTCTTTTTCAGACTAAAGGCAATGCGGTCTGGATGCGAGGATGAACCCACGCAGCGCTTCAACGGCAATTGCTCGAGAAAATCTGCAATCCCCAGCGTTGGTTGCAAGCCCTGCGCAAACAGATCCCGCGTGATCGGCCAGAAGTCGGCTTCGGCCCCATCGGGCAGCCGGTGACCGGTCATATCTTCGATCATTTTCACGATATCGGCAATCTTCATGCCGATGCCCTTGGCCACGGTCCCCTCCGGCAGCGTCATACCGTGATTGGTATAAACCTGCTCGAAGGCCTGACAGGAAAGCGGCTCGCTATCGACGAGCACGCCGTCGCAGTCAAAGATAACCAGATCGAAAGGGGATATGTTCGTCATGAAGGCTCCGGTGGAATGCATATATGTCGCGCAGTTTTCGGGTGCGCACCCGTCTAGGTTCATATAGAGACTGTTCGTCTATTACGCATCCAATTCAACACAAGCGTGACAGATTACCGCCGAATGACGGTGAACGAATTTTGCGGAGAATTTTATGGCGACAAATGTGGCATTGGTCGGACTGGCACGTGATTTACACGAGCGCGCGCAAACCGGCAAACCGATCCGCATCGGACTGATCGGTGCCGGAGAGATGGGCACAGACATCGTCACGCAAGTCGCCCGCATGCCCGGCATCGAAGTCGGCGCACTCTCCGCGCGGCGCGTTCAAAACACGTTCAAAGCTGTGCGCACTGCCTATGGCCAGGACGATAATGCGAAGGAAGCCGAAAACGAGGGCGCCATGACGGCGGCAATCGAATCCGGCAAGATCGCGGTCACGGGCGATAATGATCTTATTCTCTCCAATCCACTGATCGATGTGATCATCGATGCGACCGGCATACCCGAGGTGGGCGCTGCAACCGGCATCAAGGCCATCGAAAACGGCAAGCATCTCGTCATGATGAATGTCGAAGCCGATGTGACCATCGGCCCTTATCTGAAAGCACAGGCAGACAAACAGGGCGTCGTCTATTCACTCGGCGCCGGTGATGAGCCATCATCATGCATGGAACTGATCGAATTCGTCTCGACGCTTGGCTATGAAATCGTTTCAGCCGGCAAGGGCAAGAACAATCCACTCAATTTTGATGCCGTTCCAGATGACTACGCGCAAGAAGCCGACCGCCGGAACATGAATGTGCGGCTCTTGGTGGAATTCATCGACGGCTCAAAGACCATGGTGGAAATGGCAGCCATCGCCAACGCCACTGGCCTTGTGCCGGATATCGCAGGCATGCATGGTCCACGCGCTTCCATCGACCAGTTGAGCAGCACACTTATTCCCCAAGCAGACGGCGGCGTGCTCAATAAAAGCGGTGTGGTGGATTATTCCATCGGCAAGGGTGTATCACCCGGCGTCTTCGTCGTGGCAAAAATGGATCATCCCCGCCTCAACGAGCGTCTGGAAGATCTTAAAATCGGCAAAGGTCCCTATTTTACCTTCCACCGCCCCTATCACCTCACATCGCTCGAAGTACCGCTGACGGTTGCCCGCGTGGTGCTCCATGGCAAGACAGATATGGTGCCTTTGCCAAAGCCGGTCGCTGAAGTCTGTGCGGTTGCCAAGAAAGACATGCAACCCGGCGAACAGCTCGACGCCATTGGGCAGTATTGCTACCGCTCATGGATCATGACGACACCGGAAGCCCGTGCAGCCGATGCAATTCCTTGCGGGCTACTGCAGAATGGCACCGTCAAGGCACCGATCAAAAAGGGTGAGCTCATCACCTATGCCAATGCGGCCCCGCCGTCCGGTTCAAAAATCGCCGAACTGCGCGCCCTGCAAGACAAGATGGTCTACGGCTGATTCCAGATCATTTAAGAAAATAAAAGGCCGGCGTGAAGCCGGCCTTTTATTAGTGCATTCCCAGCAAAAGTGCGAAGCGGTTTTGCGTAGGATAATGCGATAAAACAAATCGATAGAGCGGTTCAGACGTTTCCGTCTAAACCTTGATCGCTCTAGTGATCGAGAGCCTTGACGATATTCTCCACCATCTTCTTGGCGTCAGCGAAAAGCATCATGGTGTTGTCGCGGAAGAACAATTCGTTCTCCACGCCTGCATAGCCCGACCCCATGCCACGCTTGATGAACAAAACCGTTCCAGCCTTATCGACATCGAGAATCGGCATGCCAAAGATCGGCGATTTCGGGTCGGTCTTTGCCGCCGGATTGGTTACGTCATTGGCACCAATCACAAATGCCACATCGGCTGTCGCGAATTCCGAATTGATGTCTTCAAGCTCGAACACCTCATCATAAGGCACATTGGCCTCGGCCAGAAGCACGTTCATATGGCCCGGCATACGACCCGCGACGGGATGGATCGCATATTTTATTTCCACGCCTTCAGCTTTCAGCTTGTCGGCCATTTCACGCAGTGCATGCTGCGCCTGTGCAACCGCCATGCCATAGCCCGGCACAATGATAACCTTTGACGCGTTCTTCATAATGAAGGCGGCATCGTCGGCAGAGCCCTGCTTGACCGGACGTTGTTCGACTTCGCCACTGCTGACGGCCGATGTGTCGCCGCCAAACCCGCCAAGAATGACTGAAATGAACGACCGGTTCATCCCCTTGCACATGATGTAAGAAAGGATGGCGCCCGACGAGCCAACCAGTGCGCCGGTAATGATTAATGCCAGATTGCCCAACGTGAAACCGATGCCCGCCGCAGCCCAGCCCGAATAGGAATTGAGCATTGAGACAACGACCGGCATATCCGCACCACCGATCGGCACAATGATCAAGACGCCGAGAATGAGCGATAGGGCCACGATCAGCCAGAAGACGAAATGGCTTTCGGTATTGACCAGAACGACGACGAGAAGGACGATTGCCGCCGCCAGCCCGGCATTGATGATATGGCGCGAAGGCAACATGATCGGCTTGCCCGACATGCGGCCATCAAGCTTCAGGAAGGCGATGATCGAGCCGGTAAAGGTGATCGAGCCGATAGCGACGCCAAGCGACATTTCTATGAGCGCCTGGGCGTGAATCTGCCCGATCTCGCCAATCCCGAAGGAATGCGGCGAATAGATTGCGGCAGCCGCCACCAGAACGGCGGCCAGACCGATCAAAGAGTGGAAGGCGGCGACGAGCTGCGGCATCGCCGTCATGGCGATGCGTCGCGCGATGACAGCACCAATACCACCGCCAATGCCGATACCGATCAGGATCAGCACCAGTCCGCCGAAGCTCGGGCGCGCCAGCAACAACGTGGTGACGATGGAAATCGCCATACCGATCATACCGTAAGTATTGCCCTGACGGCTGGTGGTCGGATGAGAGAGTCCGCGCAGCGCCAGAATGAAAAGGACGCCGGAGACGAGATAGAGAAAGGCTGCTAAATTGACGGACATACTATTCTACAGCCTCCATCGTGCTGTTCGAAAATTCAACGGAAGCAAATTCGGGATAGGCCTTGCGCAGGATCGCAAGCTGCTGAACCTCGCTGACCCGCACCATATACCAGTTGCCACCATCCAGGACGGCAAGCGTATCCGCTTTGGCGACTATCTTGCCGGTTTCCTCGCTGTTCATGACCGTTTTGGTCGGAATGAGCGCAAAGGGTTCGCCGTTCGAAAGGGTTTCAAATTTGGTCGCGGCAGTATCCATGCCGAAATCTTCCAGCTTTACCGACCCAAGCGCCGCCTTCGTCTGCTGGATAACAACGCCGCGCAGCGTATCGACATCAACATTGGCCTGCTTGGCAATGAACTCCAGCACACGCGGCGGGATCGTGTCTGTGATGCTTTCGTAATCCTCATTACGCATTGCCTTGTCAAAGGAGGCGATGGTGGCTTCGAGCTTCTGCTTCTCCTCAGCCGTCACATCGCGGGCTTGCGCTGCGCTGACCGGCGCGGCCAATAGCAGGACGAGAACGAAAAATCTTGCAAGAACAGTCATCGTCCGTCCTTCTTTCTGTACATGGCGAGCATGCGCTGGGTGACCAGAAAGCCACCGAAAATATTCACACTTGCCAGAATGAGCGCGATGAAACCGAACCCCGTTGCCCAGCCGGAAAGCGAAAGGCCAACGGCCAGAAGTGCTCCGACCACAATCACCGAGGAAATGGCATTGGTGACGGCCATAAGCGGCGTGTGCAGCGCCGGCGTCACTGACCACACCACATAATAGCCCACGAAAATCGCCAGAATGAAAATAGCAAAGCGAAAGATAAACGGATCGATCACACCGCCGCTCGCCGTATGAACGGCGGCAGCGGCAGCATCACCAAGACCGCTTGAATTCTCAGCCGCCTGGCGCACGGCCTCAGCAGCCCTATCGAGACTGTCCAGAGCTTTTTCGAAATTTGTTTCAGCCATTATGCCTCTCCTCCATCAACAGGAGATTTCGGGGAAATTTTGGGCGCTTTTGCCGTCGCCGTAGGCTTTTTGCGAACGGCTTTTGGTTTCGCTGCTTTCGGAGCTGCCGCTTTTGGCTTTATTGTCGGCTTGGCCGGTTTTGCACCATTAGCATCAGACGCTGACGACACGCTGACAAAGGCTGGATGAATGATTGCACCCTGATGAGTAAGCAAAGTTGCCTTTACCAGTTCCTCTTCAGGGTCAATTCTAAGCGCTTTCGCATCCTTGTCGGTGAGCGTTTCGAGGAAAGCGTAAAGATTGCGCGCATAAAGCTGTGAAGCGGTCGCAGCGATCCGACCCGGCACGTTGAGATAGCCGACGATCCGCACCCCGTTCACATCGGCAACCTGACCGGCAACAGCACCTTCGACATTGCCGCCGCGTTCGACGGCGAGATCGACCACCACTGAACCCGGTCGCATCGACGCAACCATGTCCTTTGAGATGAGACGCGGTGCCGGGCGTCCCGGAATGAGTGCGGTCGTGATCACGATGTCCTGCTTGGCGATATGGTCGGCAACCAGCGCCGCCTGCTTCGCCTGATAATCCTGCGACATTTCCTTGGCATAACCGCCTGAGGTTTCCGCCGCCTTGAATTCCTCGTCCTCGACCGCGATGAACTTGGCGCCAAGCGAGGCGACCTGTTCCTTGGCCGCCGGGCGCACGTCGGTCGCCGTCACCACCGCACCGAGCCGCCGCGCAGTAGCAATCGCCTGAAGTCCAGCAACGCCTGCGCCCATCACGAAAACACGCGCAGCAGGAACGGTGCCTGCTGCGGTCATCATCATCGGCATGGCGCGGTCATAGACTTGCGCCGCGTCAATCACAGCCTGATAACCGGCGAGATTGGCCTGCGATGACAAGACGTCCATCACCTGCGCGCGCGTGATGCGCGGCATGAATTCCATCGTGAAAGCTGATATTCCCGCCTTCGCCAGAGACGCCACCGCGTCCTCATGGCCGTAAGGATCGAGCATGGCAAAAAGGGCAGAACCTGATTTATAGGTTTTTATTTCCGCGTTGCCCGGACGGCGTACCTTGAGCACGATGTCTGCCGATCCCGCATCCGCCAGCGTGCCGATACGTGCACCTGCAGCGACAAATTCGGCATCGGGAATCCGCGATTTTTCACCCGCATCCTTCTCGACCACGATATCGAAACCGAGTGCTGCAAATTTCTTCACCGTCTCCGGCGACGCCGCAACGCGGGTTTCGCTTGGATCACTCTCTTTCGGGATGAATAGCGTCTGGGCCAATCTGGTTTCCCTTTCATCTTTTCGTTTGGCATACTTGGCATTTGGCATAATTGCATTTGGGCCTCAGCAAAGATGCCCTTGAAAACTGCGATACAGGCACGCACAAACCCTCAGTACGGTCAAACCATACCAAGGCATTCGATCACATCACGCGGATTATTTCCGGTTCAGTCTATCTCGACGTGAGCTACGATTGCTCTACCGCATAGATCCAAAAATCAGATTTTTGGAAACACAATGCATAGATTCAACAGCTTAGAGCGACCTTTGTGCGTCCAAAAGAACGCACGGCACCCTAAAGAATGAACCAGGCAGCGACACAAACGAGAACGAACACAATGGCTGCGGAGAAAAAACCACCAACGAAAAAGCCGAAAGCCATGGCAGTCATGAGCGCAACAAGTGACACCGTGCCCCATTTGACCAGCACCGTGAACCCTGCATAGGTTTTCTCATGCTCGGAATAATCCATCGGTGCACCAAGCTCAGCCTGCGCCGTCGTATGATGTTCTGCCATTGTCTTCCACCCTCGGTTTCCACCAACATTGCCATGTTAAGCGAAAACATCTCCAATCTTCAATACATGCACGACAAAACCCAATTTTTCGGGAAATCTTTTGTCGCGGCATTCCTCTCCCCGCACGTAGCGGCATAATTTCTTATTACGATGAATTCGTCGCCCGTGCCAGATTTAAATGTTTAGGAGCAAAAGCTTTAAAGGCTATGGCCGCCATCAACCGTTACGATTGTACCAGTCATATAACGGCTCGCATCTGACGCCAGCATCAGAACGACACCGTCCAGGTCGTTGGGTTCACCCAGACGGCGCAGAGGATTGCGGCCCTTGAAATAACCTGCTGCCGGGCCGCTCAACTGTTCCTCGTTGATTCGCGTCGGAAACCAGCCCGGCGCGATGGCATTGACGCGGATATCATGCTGCGCCCATTCCAGCGCCAGTGCCTTCGTCATCTGGGCAATGCAGGCTTTGGTCATGGCATAGACGGCGGCCCCCTTCTGCGGACGCTCGCCCAGAATACTGGTCGTATTGACAACAGCACCGCCCTTGCCGTTTGCGATCATGCGGCGCGCTGCTTCCTGTGCCACGAAAAAGGCACCAGCTACGTTCACCTCGAACATATGGTCAAGCATGTCGCGCGTGGTATCTATGGCGCGCGCCATATGCGCGACGCCAGCATTGTTGAACAGCATGGAAACAGGGCCAAAGCGGCTTTCCGCTTCATCAAATGCTGTGACGATCTCGTCCGGGCGGGTAACATCCGCCATGATTTCCAACACCTCGCCGCCCGACGGACACAGGCTTTCGCCTGCCTGCGTGCGCGAAATCGATACGACCCGTGCGCCATGACCGGCCAGAACATGAACCATGCGCAGGCCGAGCCCCGACGAACCGCCGGTTACCGCTATAACCTTGTCACGGACGGAAAAAATCTCATTGTCAGCCATAAATCCCCTCAATGGCGTTCCGGTGGCATTCCCGTA
The DNA here is from genome assembly GCF_039545455.1 of Brucella sp. BE17. Classification (NCBI taxonomy): domain Bacteria; kingdom Pseudomonadati; phylum Pseudomonadota; class Alphaproteobacteria; order Hyphomicrobiales; family Brucellaceae; genus Brucella; species Brucella sp. BE17. The sequence goes on from NZ_CP154467.1 coordinate 1,446,388, forward strand.
GCGTTCCTGCATATGTGTCTTAGTAGAGCTTCCCTTTTATGATTTGAACCCGCACAAAAGCAAAAACACGATAATCATTGCCGATTGCGCCTTCTACAACACAGCGATAAGGATCGATAATGACCAGCACCAACCGGTAGATATGAAACAATGCCGAAGCCTCTTCCCCTCATTGCCGTGCCCACCGACGTACAACGATTTGAAAACTACACCTGGCACGCAGCACCAGATCAATATCTGGAAGCCGCCATCGACGTTGCCGACGTGACACCGCTTCTCGTGCCCAGCTTCGGTAACAGGATCGATTTCGATGCCATTCTCGACGCTGTGGACGGCGTTTTGGTCACCGGTGCGAAATCGAACGTCAATCCAGCCCTTTACGGCGTGGAGCCAAATCCGGCATTCGAACCCTATGACGATGCCCGTGACGCCACATCACTGCCATTGATTCGCGCGGCTATCGAGAAGGGCGTGCCGCTGCTGGCCATCTGTCGGGGCATTCAGGAACTCAACGTTGCGCTCGGCGGTACACTTGCCACCGAGATCCAGGCGCTGGAGGGACGAATGGATCACCGTGCCCCGCAATCAGACAAACAGCACGAACGCTTCGCCATCCAGCATCCGGTGACAATCAAGCCCACTTCCTGCCTGGGACAAATCCTCAAGCAAGAAAGCGTAGAAGTGAATTCCGTTCACCGTCAGGCAATCGACCGGCTCGCGCCGCGTCTTGCCGTGGAAGCTGTCGCAAAAGACGGTACGGTCGAAGCGGTCTCCGTCACCGATGCAAAAGGGTTTGTCGTCGGCGTTCAGTGGCACCCGGAATATTGGGCTGCAACCGATGCCCCCTCGCGTAAAATCTTCGAAGCATTTGGCAAAGCCGTACGCAAACACAAGGCAGAGCGGAAGAGCTGAACCTATCGCTTTACATGTACCGTCTCAGGCACCGGCGTGATGGCCTTTCCTGTATCGAACCATGAAATGAGGTTGTCGATCACCAGATCCGCCATGGCCTGACGGGTTTTGTGCGATGCGGAGGCGATATGCGGTAGCAACACCGTATTGGGCGCATCCAAAAGACCCTGTAGCACCGACGGCTCATTGGTGAAGACATCAAGACCAGCTGCCGCAATAGTACCGTTATTCAGGGCGGCGATCAGCGCCTCATCATCGACCAGCGTCCCGCGCCCGACATTGATCAGCACACCGTCAGGGCCAAGCGCCTCCAGCACTTTTGCATTGACGGCACGCGCCGTTTCCGCCCCGCCAGGTGCCACCAGAATGAGCGTGTCGACCGCCTTGGCAAGGTCCAGAAGACTTGGATAATAATCATAAGCAACGCCATCGGCCTTGCGTCGATTGTAATAGGCCACCGGCAGACCGAACGCCTCGACGCGGTGGGCAACGGCCTTGCCAATGCGACCCAGACCGAAAATCCCGACGCTGCGCCCGCGCAGCGACAATCTGGAGAGCGGATAACGACCCTCCTTCTCCCAGCGCCCGGCGCGCAGATACGCTTCAGACTTTGTCAGTTCACGCACCGTATCAATCAGCAGGCCGATAGCAGTGTCGGCTACCTCATCCGTCAACACATCAGGCGTGTTGGTAACCATGACATTGTGGCTGGCGGCGTGGCTGGCATCGACAACGTCATAGCCGACACCGAAATTGCCGATAACTTCCAGATTAGGCAAGGCATCAATAAATCCGGCATTGATGGTCGACATACTGGCAATACCGCGAACATTTCCAGCCCAGACCGCATCCAAAAGTGCGGCATCGCCGCGCGCGATCCTCTCGACCAAAAACTCCCGCGACAATCGCTCGACGGCGTAATCGTCGAAATTACCGACCACCAGAACGGTCGCATTGCGCTTGGTCATGATCATCATCCTCCGGCATGTTCTACAAATGGCGACGTGCGCAAGACGCAATCATCACCGAATTCATCAGGCGTGTTTGGGTTTTGATGTCGATTGCCTTATGTGCAGTTCCGGCTTGATCAACTCCTGCTTGGAAGCCACGTCGATGCCATTCAACTGATCGAGAAGCGCACGTGCCGCGCGCCGCCCCACTTCGCGCTGACCGTTCCAGACCGTGGTCAGTGCCGGTGTCGCGATCGCCGCCTCCTCCAGATCGTCGTAGCCGGTCACCGAAATATCCTCGCCCGGCACCAGTCCGGCGCGGGCAATACCGTTCATCAGACCAATGGCTGTCAGATCGTTCCAGCATACTGCCGCTGTCGGCTTGTCTTTCAAGGCCAGAAACTGTGGCGCAACCTCAAACCCTGCGTGTTTGGTACGCGGCCCGGCAATGCGCCAGTCGGCGCGCACATCGAGCCCGGCCTTTTCCATCGCCTGGACATAACCGTGATAACGGTCGCGTCCGGTCGATGTTTGGTCGGTGCCACCGATCATGGCAATACGCGTGTGCCCCAGCGATATCAGATGATTGGTGGCAAGCCCGATACCGTAAGCATCATCGCCACGGAAAACCGGCGCATGAACGCCTTCAACACTGCGCGCAATGAAAACGACCGGCAGCCCGTTGTCCTCGGCAAGCTTGATATCCTCCGGCGGCGTCCCGATGGCTGGCGACATGATCACCCCGTCCGCACCAAGCTGCAGGAGCGTGTCCATGAAGGTTCGCTGCTTTTCAAGCTGATCATAATGGTTGGAAAGAAGGAATGTCTGGCGCGAGCGGTCAAGCTCTGATTCGATCGATTTCAGGATTTCCGCGAAGAACGGATTCATGATGTCGTGAACGACAACCCCGATAATACCTGATCGCGACGTGCGCAGACTGGCGGCCCGGCGATTATAGATATAACCGATTGCCCGGGCGTGTTCCTTGATCTTGTCGCGCGTCTGGTCGGCCACAAGCGGGCTGTCACGCAACGCAAGCGAGACGGTTGCCGTCGAAACGCCGAGCGCGTCGGCGATGGTCGATAGCTTGATTTTCTGGGCCAAAACGCCTCCCCAAACGATCTATAGATGGAAGACGCGTCAAAATCGAACAGCGCGTCATCCCCATCACTCGAAGGGTTATGCCATTGCAATTATTGAATTGAAAGTATTTTTGGCAAGCTGGCACCGCGATGCGCTATTCAACCTCATCGTCGTCTGTATCAATGGTCGCATCATCGACCAGTCGCGACAGGCCACGCAGCGCAAGATTACCTTCCACACGCCCCAGCATCTTCAGCAACGCCTTGCGTTCCTTCTTGTCGAGACCCTTGAGCATATCCTTTTCCGTCTTGCGAATGGATTTCTCGATGGCCCTGATCGTCTCCAGACCGAGCTGGGTGAGATAGACATGCGACTGACGCTGATCGGTTTCCGATGCGCGTTTGGTGACAAAACCCTGTCCCTGCAAACGGGCAATGGTCTTGGTGATGGTCGGTGGACGCACGCCGAGGCGCTGCGCCAGAACACCGGGGGAAAGGCCATCATCGGCCGCCAGCTGCAGCATGACCGCATCCTGCCCGGCGTAAAGCCCCTGTTGCAGAAGCCGTGTCGCCAGCACTGTTCTCGTTAGCCGCGCCACGGATTGCAGTCGGTAAAGCACAGCCACCTTATTATCCTTGTTCATCGCCCATCGCCCCTTGTTGCGACTTCATTTGGTCGTTCCATCGACACTTTCAGCATTGTTTGTAATGTAAAATGTTGTCCGACTTATGAAACAACAAGATGACAAAAGTCATGCCGTCATCCGGTCCAGACCCAATTTGCATCGGGTTGCCTCGCCGCGGAACCGGCGCTAGGCTCTTTCACAAATGAAAAACAGCGAGGAAACCATGACCAACCTGCGTGAGCGCAACCGAGATATGATTGTCGTCCTTCCACTCGGCGCACATGAACAGCACGGTCCCCATCTGCCGTTCGAGACCGATACGATCATCGCCGAAGGCATTGCAGAACGCGTCAGGGACGCGCTTTCCAGCGGGCATGATGGCTTCCAAAGCGAACTGAATGTCAATTTTATGCCCGCTCAACCCGTTGGCTATTCCATTGAGCACATGGACAGCGAAGGAACACAGACACTCGCATTTTCCGAAGCCGTCAATCAATGGATCGGTATCGGAGAAAACCTGCATGCCGGCGGCATCCGCAAACTGGTGATGCTCAATGCCCATGGCGGCAATTCACCGCTCATGACCATTGTGGCAACGGAATTGCGCGCCCGGCTCAATATGCTTGTGGTGGCGACGAGCTGGACGCGTTTCGGCCTGCCGGAGGGGCTGATTTCGCCGGAGGAAAAAGCCCTCGACATCCATGGTGGCTTCATAGAAACGTCAGCCATGCTGGCATTGCGGCCCGATCTTGTGGATATGACGAAGGCGTGCGATTTCTCCAACGCGCAATCGCAATTCTGCCATGAGTTCAAGTATCTGCGCGCCTATGGCCCTCATGCATTCGGCTGGAAGATGCATGATCTGAACCCGGAAGGTGTTGCGGGTAACGCCGCACGCGCCACCGCGCAAGCGGGCGAAAAGCTTATAGGGCATGCGGTTTCCGGCTTCATCGATCTTCTGCATGACGTCGATCGCTTTGATCTTGCAAGATTGAGCGGTATGGATGCAAAGGCAATGGCGTGAATGTGATCCAGCAGCATGTAATATTATAGCATTGCATGTAGCATTCGCTGGCGCGTTCCCTTATATGAATTGTCCTGTCCGAGGTCCCGTTTCACCCGTTAAAGCGTGTTGCATTCAATGGTATTCAGGAAACACGTTTTAAGTTTTCGTTTTTACGCATGTCTTTATCCCAAAAACCGGTTCCCATTTTTGGGAGACATGCTCTAATCAATCAGGGACCACAACTGCAAGAGGCACCCGCAATGAGCCAAGCTGAGGCAACAGCGACCACTGAAGCCGGCCGCATTCCTGTTACCGTTCTGACCGGATATCTGGGCTCGGGGAAGACCACACTCCTCAACCGAATCCTGACCGAAAACCATGGCAAGCGTTATGCGGTCATCGTCAATGAATTCGGCGAGATCGGCATCGACAACGATCTGATCGTCGAATCAGACGAAGAAATCTACGAAATGAACAATGGCTGCATCTGCTGCACCGTGCGCGGCGATCTCATCCGCGTGGTGGAAGGACTGATGCGCCGTCCGGGTCGTTTCGATGCGATCGTCGTAGAAACCACCGGCCTTGCTGATCCCGTTCCGGTCGCACAGACCTTCTTCATGGATGACGATGTGCGCGCCAAGACCGGCCTTGACGCCGTTGTCGCCCTTGTCGATGCCAAGCACCTGCCGCTGCGCCTCAAAGACAGCCGCGAAGCGGAAGATCAGATCGCCTTTGCCGATGTTGTTCTTCTCAACAAAACCGACCTTGTGACGCCCGAGGAACTGGCTGGCGTGGAAGCGACCGTGCGCGCCATCAATCCGCATGCCATCATCCATCGCACCGAACGTGCGGCAATCCCGCTGGACAAAGTGCTGGACCGCGGTGCCTTTGACTTGAAGCGCGTTCTCGACAATGATCCGCATTTCCTGGATCACGATCATCCAGACCATGTCTGCGGACCGGATTGCGATCATGATCATGACCACCATGCTCATGATCATCACGGGCACGATCATCACCATCATGACCATGAGTGCGGTCCCGATTGCGACCACGAGCACCATCACCACGATCATGCCTCGCCGATCCACGATGTGACGGTCAAATCGGTCTCGCTTCGAGCTGGCGAAATAGACGCGGCAAAATTCTTCCCGTGGATTCAGAATATCACCCAGACGCAGGGACCCAACATCTTGCGCCTCAAGGGCATAATCGCGTTCAAAGATGACCCGGATCGCTACGTGGTGCAGGGCGTACACATGATCATCGAAGGTGATCACCAACGTGCCTGGAAGGACGACGAGAAACATGAAAGCCGTCTTGTCTTCATCGGACGAGAACTTGACGCGACTGCGCTGAAAGCCGGTTTCGAAAATTGCCAAGCCTGAACGAAATAATACCGGATACCAATGCCTACAGTTGCTCCATTCGACCTTGATGGTCATTGTCTCTATGTGCGCTTCATCGGCGACACGCCATTTTTCGCCCTCGCCGATGGCACGATCCATCGTCTCGATGACGGCCATCAGAGTTCGTCGGCGCATGACGGTCTGCTGAGCGCCTGCCTCGCCTTAGACGGCAAGACGCTCATCACCGGGGGTGAGGATGGGCGAGTCTGCCGCATCGATGCGGCTGGAACAGTCACCGAGCTTGCGAAAATTCCGCGCAAATGGATGACGGCGGTTGCAAGCGGTCCCGGCGGCACCATCGGCTTTGCCTCTGGGCGTTCGGCCTGGGTGTTGACATCCGATGGCAGGCAACAGGAATTCGCGCAGGAGCGCAGCGTCGAAGGCATTGCCTTTGCGCCGAAAGGCCAGCGCCTCGCCATTGCCCGCTATAATGGTGCAACCCTGATCTGGACGGGCACTGCGGCAAAGCCCGCAGAACTTGAATGGAAGGGCGCGCATATCGGCATCGCCTTCTCCCCGGACGGGCGCTTTCTCGTCACCTCGATGCAGGAAAACGCCTTGCATGGCTGGCGTCTGGAAGACGCACGCCATATGCGCATGACCGGCTATCCGGCGAAAGTAAAAGATTGGTCATGGAGTGCCAAGGCCAAGTGGCTCGCAACATCGGGTGCGCCAGCAGCTATCGTCTGGCCTTTTGCCGGCAAGGACGGCCCGATGGGCAAGGCGCCGCTGGAACTGGGGCTACGCGGCGACAGTATGGTGACAGCGGTCGCCTGTCACCCGGTCGAGGATATCGTGGCCATCGGCTATAATGATGGCATGATTCTACTGGTTCGTTTTGCCGACAGTAAGGAAGTCCTGCTGCGTCGCCCCGGCAAGGGTGCTATTGCCAGCATGGGGTGGGACGATCAGGGACACCGTCTTGCTTTTGGTTCTGAAGTCGGCGATTGCGGCGTCGTGGACATCAGAAACTGAAAGCGGCAAGTTTTTTCAGAAATTTTTACCGGTCTCAAGGACGTTTCATCGTAACATCCGGCGGCGTTTTCGCACCCGTTGCCGCTACCCACTCCTTAAGTGTGGCGACATCCGTGTCACCGAGAATGTGATCGGCCTGGATCATGCGGGCCTCAACCTGTGCACCGCTGTTACGAAGAAGCGACGAGAGCGCAGGCGCAAAGGGCGAATAAAGCTTGTCATTTTCGCCCGAAACCGTCAGCACTTTTGCCTTGCCGAGATTGGCAGTCGGCGCATCATCGAGAACAGGCATCGAGCGCATCAAAACGGCACGTTTAACCAGATCGGGATGCAGTATCATAGTTGCACCCAGAAGATTGGCACCGTTGGAATAGCCGACGAAAGTCGCTTTTGTCAGATCTAGATCGTTCTGGTCGGCGAGACGTGTGAGGAAGGTCACAAAAGCGCTGGCCTCAAGCTTGACATCTTTCTGATCGAACTTGACCGCAGTAATCCGTTTGTACCAACGGGTGCCACCGTCCTGCAGCACACGACCGCGGATACCAAGCAAAGTCGCGCGCGGCCATACTTTGCTGGCCATAGGAACCAGACTGGTTTCATTACCGCCCGAGCCGTGCAGCAGGATAACCAATTCATCGGAGACATTTTCCGGTGTGTAGAATCGATGAATGAACTGCCGGCTGCGTGAAAAATTCTGTTCCGGCGTAATGGTCTTTTCGGTCTTCTTCTCGCGCATGATTATACCTTCCCCCCGCCGCGGAGCTCCCTCTTCCTTCATGGAAGCCGCAATGCCATCCAACGCCCGCGCCTGAATCTTGACAGCAACAGGTTGGCTCCCCGCCGATGCCGGACATACCGAAAGCGCGAATGCAGCCGCAAAAGCGGCAATAAGCATTTTCTTTACCATGTTCCCAACTTAGACAATGAGACGTTAACGAAGGTTTGACGGCAGCCTGTAGCCAGCTGCCCGCTCGGTGAATGCAGGTCTCTTAACAGGACAGATTGAGCGAGAATATGGCAGGATACACAAAAAATTACACCGTGTTACAATTACGTTACACATCGTATCTGCATCAATTAAGCGTGAGCAATGCATCAAACGGCAGCAAATCCACGTTTTCGTCGTGATCAAGGGTCAAAATTGGTCCTTAATCCACCAAGGGGGTCAAATCATGCGCAGTTTCAAACTCAGCCAACTGTCATCAGCTTATCTGACTTCTGATGGGGTAACGCCCAAGACCACCTATCTGCGCCGACGCGAATTCTTGGCCGGAGCCGCGACGTTTGCGGCGGGCTTGGCAGCCTCTTCCGCTGTGGCTGCTCCCTTGAAAGCTGCATCCTCCGCTTACAGGGTGGATGAAGAGCTTACGCCAAAGGATGCGGTTACCAGCTATAATAATTTCTATGAATTCGGCACGGACAAAAGCGATCCCTCTTCCAATTCGGGCCATTACACGCCCTTGCCGTGGACGCTCACCATTGATGGTCTGGTCAAAGAGCCGAAAACTTTCGATTTCAACGATCTGATCACGCAAATGCCGCTTGAAGAGCGCATCTATCGCATGCGCTGCGTCGAGGCATGGTCGATGGTTATTCCATGGATCGGATTTTCGCTTGCAACCCTGTTGGATAAGGTCGAGCCACTGGGGTCGGCCAAATATGTCTCCTTTACCGGCCTCAAGCGCCCGGAAGAAATGCCCGGCCAGACCGGTCTTTTTCAGGCACTGGACTGGCCCTATGTCGAAGGGCTCAGGCTCGATGAAGCCCGCCACCCGTTGACCATTCTCGCGGTCGGGCTTTATGGCGAAACGCTGCCCAATGCCAATGGCGCACCGATCCGGCTTGTCGTACCATGGAAATATGGTTTCAAGGGCATCAAGGCCATTACCCGCATCAGCTTTGTCGAAAAACAACCGCCGACATCGTGGAACCTTCAGGCCGCAAACGAATATGGATTCTATGCCAACGTCAATCCTGAGGTCGACCATCCCCGCTGGAGTCAGGCCAGTGAGAGGCGAATCGGCGAAAGCAGCTTTTTCAGTTCTGCTCGCCGCCCCACCCTGCCCTTCAACGGCTATGGAGAAGAGGTCGCATCCCTTTATAGCGGAATGGATCTGAGGGCGAATTATTGATGGTAAAAGCGCGCGCAGGAAAATCTCGCCGGCGCGGCGCGTGGAAAGTCTGGCTGCTTTATGCAGTAGGGCTTGTTCCGGCCATTTGGACCTTTTATCTTGGCGCGACAGGTGGCCTCGGTGCCGATCCGGTCAAGACATTCGAGCATACGCTCGGCCTCTGGGCCCTTCGTCTTCTTATTCTGACGCTATTGATAACTCCCATTCGCAATCTCACCGGCATCGGTCTTTTGCGCTATCGCCGCGCTTTGGGCCTTCTTGCCTTCTATTACGCGTTTCTGCATTTTGCGACCTATATGGTGCTCGATCAAGCACTTGATATTGCAACCATTATAACCGACATCACCCGCAGACCGTTTATCACCATCGGCATGGCGAGCCTGATGCTTTTGCTGCCGCTCGCAATCACCTCCAACAATTGGTCGATCCGTAAACTTGGTCGACGCTGGATCACCTTACACAAGCTCATCTATGTAGCGGCGGCGGGCGGAGCGATCCACTTTATCATGTCGGTCAAAAGTTGGCCTGCCGAACCGCTTATCTATGCCGCAATCGTTGCGCTTCTGCTCCTTTGGCGGTTGGCACGCAGCATTTTGCGCAGCACCCGACCATCAGCTGCATTATCGACCAGAAGCGAGGCGAATTAACGCCCTTATACGCAGCGCAGTTTTTATTATTTCTAATATATCAGGATGACTTTATCGTTTTTACCAATAGCCGATGACATGAGCAGGCAAATCATGTCAGTATCGTTACGCTTTCGCATTCATTTCAATTTTAGCAAGCGGTACGGGCGAATACGAAATGTTCCTATCTTCTTTTTTTCAATCAAAACCCGTTCGTATCACAGGCAAACTTGTCTTTATATTATTCGTTCTGATCTTCACCATCTGGGCCAGCTTCGCCATATGGTATCAGTTGCCCTTTGGCGATGCCATGCGCAAATCCTTCATTACACTTCTGGTGCTTGTGGCGCTCTGGGTGATTGCAGGCGAACGCCGCTTCCATTGCTGGCGCAAACGGCTGTTCTTCTGCCTGCTCGCGCTGGTCATTCTTGGCTGGTGGTCGACGATCCGCCCTTCGCTGGGCCGCATCTGGGCGCCCGATGTGTCACGTACCGTAACCGGCACAATCAACGGTGATATCGTAACGCTTTCCAATGTCCGTGATTTTAAATGGCGCACTACGGACGAAGCGACCGAAATCTGGAACGAGAAAACCTACGATCTGAGCAAGATCACATCAGTCGATGTCTATCTTTCCTACTGGTCAGGCCCGGCGATCGCCCACACGCTGGTCTCATTCGGTTTTGAAGATGGTCACCATGTGGTCTTTTCCGGTGAAATTCGCCGCGAGCATCATGAAGTCTTCTCGTCCATTGGCGGATTTTTCCGCGAGTTCGAACTGGCGATGATCGCCGCCGAAGAAGAAGACATCATTTATTTGCGCACCAATGTCCGCAAGGAAGACGTTTATCGCTATCGCATTGATGTCTCTTTGGCAGGGGCCAGAGAAATGTTTCTCTCCTATGTGGAGATCGGTAACGAGCTTGCCGCAAAACCGAAATTTTACAACACGCTGACCACAAATTGCACGACCATTATCTTTAATATGGCGCGCATTCTCGATCCCGGCTTGCCGTTCGACCACCGTATTCTTTTGTCCGGCTATCTGCCGGGCTACCTCTACGACCATCAATGGATCGAGCAAAACGGAACCTTGGAAGAAGTGGAAAAGCGCGCTTCCATCGACGCCAAGGCGCAAGCTGGCGGACGTGAAGGTTATTCGCAGCGCATTCGTGAATAATAAAAAAAGCCCGCATAGATCGCTCTATACGGGCTTTTACAGGCAGATACCGATCAGATCGCAGCGGTGATGATGATCTCGACCTTGTGCTCAGGCGTTGCAAGCGCTGCCTCGCCGGTCGCACGCGCTGGTGTGTTTGTCGGGTCGACCCATGCGTCCCAGACAGCATTCATCTCGCCAAAGTCCTTCATGTCGGCCAGCCAGATGATTGCCTGAAGAACTTTTGACTTGTCTGAACCCGCTTCCGCAAGCCAGCGGTCCACCTCGACCAGAACAGCCTTGGTCTGCTCGGTCACGCTGTCGCCGGGCTTGCCGACCTGTCCGGCGAGATAAACGGTGTTGCCGTGAATGACAGCCTGGCTCATACGCGGGCCGGTGCCGATACGACGAATGCTCATGGGGAACTCCTCTGGATTATGCAGCTTGACGATTTGCCACTTGGAAAGATGCGGCCTGTTATGAAAGCCACCAGGCGTTTTGGCAATGCCGTTTTGCCTAACTTGGACAAGTCAATGATACAAGATCCAGAGCATTGACTCTTTTTTCCCCTCGCCCTATAAGCCGCGTCACGTTCGCCGCACAGCTTTGCGGATAGTTTTGTGCTGTCTGCTCGTGCGGAAGAACCAGCTCCTGTTCAATAGAGCATGATCCCGAAAAGTGGGAACCGGTTTTCGGTTAAAATCATGCTTGAAAGAAAAACAGAACCAAGAAGGGCCGCACACCGCGGTATTAAAAAAAAATGAAGCGCACTTATCAACCATCCAAGCTCGTCCGCAAGCGTCGTCACGGTTTCCGTTCGCGCATGGCAACCACCGGCGGCCGCAAGGTCTTAGCCGCTCGCCGTGCACGCGGTCGCAAGCGGCTTTCCGCTTGATTGTCCCGCGCAGCAGCGCGGTGATGATGAAATGAAATCGCATAAACAAATACTCCGCCTTCGCAAGAGAGCGGAGTTTTTGACTGTCAGGAACGGCGAAAAGCGGCGTGGCCCGCTGTTTCTTCTCGAAGTCCGGGAGCGGACGCAAGAAGAATCGGCAATTGCCAAAATTGGCGACAAACCCCGCGCTGGCTTTACCGTCACCAAGAAAAACGGCAATGCCGTGATACGCAACCGCATCCGCCGCAGGCTGAGAGAAGCGGTTCGTTGTCACGCAGGGCATGACATGGCGCCTTCAACCGACTATGTGATTGTTGCGCGCGAAAAAGCTCTCACAGCGCCCTTCTCGCGACTGACCGAAGAACTCTCCCGCCGCATTGCGGCGAAAGACGATCGGAAAGACGAAAGAAGCCGCGGAACAAAAAGACCGGAATCAGGACCCGTCAATGGAAAAAAATCGTAACTTCTTCATCACCATTGCCCTGTCCATTCTTATATTGACGCTGTGGCAAGTCTTCTATCTGGGGCCGAAAACGCAAGCCCAGCAGGAACAGGCGCGCATTGAAGAACAGCAGCGCCTAGCCCAGCAAAATCAGGCAGCACAAGGCGGTCAGAGCAGCGATACTCCACAGTCGCCCGCAGTTTCGGGAAATATTCCGGGCCAAAGTGACGGCGTTGCAGGCGGCACCCTTTCCCGCGAGGCAGCGGTTGCCCAGACGCAGCGCATCGATATCGACACGCCGTCTCTGCGCGGCTCGATCAACCTGACCGGCGCGCGTCTTGATGATCTGTTCCTCAAGAATTACCACGAGACTGTCGACGACAAGTCGCCCAATATCGAACTGCTGGCGCCTTCCGCGCTCAAGCAGGGCTATTTCGTTGAGCTTGGCTTTACCGGCAACGATACCACCGGTGTCGTACCCGGTCCAACCACCGTGTGGAGTGTTGAAGGCAACGACAAGCTTACACCATCCACGCCGGTGACGCTCACCTATACCAACGACAAGAACATCACTTTCCAGCGCGTGATCTCGGTTGATGACGCTTATATGTTCTCGGTCGATGACACCATCACCAACAATGCAGGCACCGCGATCTCGCTCGCCTCTTATGGCCGCGTGACCCGCTTTAACCAACCAGAACACGCCAGCGCAACTTACGTGCTGCATGAGGGCCTGATCGGCGTCATGGGACAGGATGGCCTGCAGGAAATCAAATATTCCAAGGTCGAAGACGACAAGGATATTTCGTTCAAAGACGTGAATGGCGGTTGGCTCGGCATCACAGACAAGTACTGGGCTGCAACGCTTGTGCCGCCACAAGACGAAAAGTTCACGGCGCGTTTCTCGCACTTCACCAATGACCGTCCGCGTTATCAATCCGACTTCCTCGGCGCTCCGATGACCATCGAACCCGGCCAGTCGCAGACGCTCAAGAACCACGTCTTTGCCGGTGCCAAGGTCGTCACGCAGATTCAGGATTATCAGAACAGGCTTGGCATCAAGCAGTTCGACCTTCTGATCGACTGGGGCTGGTTCTACTTCATCACCAAGCCGATGTTCTATCTCATCGACTGGATTTACAAATTCGCCGGTAATTTCGGCGTGGCCATTCTGGTCGTTACCGTCCTTCTCAAGGGGCTGTTCTTCCCGCTCGCCAACAAGTCCTACAAGTCGATGGCGCGCATGAAGCTGGTGCAGCCGAAAATGATGGAAATCCGTGAGAAACACGCGGATGACAAAGTAAAGCAGCAACAAGCCATGATGCAGCTCTACAAGGAGGAAAAGATCAATCCCCTAGCGGGTTGCTGGCCGGTGCTGGTGCAGATTCCGGTATTCTTCGCGCTCTACAAGGTGCTTTACGTCACCATCGAAATGCGCCATGCGCCGTTCTTCGGCTGGATTCAGGATCTGGCAGCCCCCGATCCGACCTCGATCTTCAACCTGTTCGGCCTTCTGCCCTTCGGCGTTCCGGCCTTCCTGATGATCGGCGTTTGGCCGCTATTGATGGGCATTACCATGTTCCTGCAGATGCGTATGAACCCGACACCACCCGATCCAACGCAGGCTGCGATCTTCACTTGGATGCCGATCATCTTCACCTTCATGCTGGCGTCGTTCCCGGCTGGTCTGGTGATCTACTGGGCATGGAACAACCTGCTTTCGATCACCCAGCAAGGCATCATCATGAAGCGTCAGGGCGTGAAGATCGAGCTCTGGGACAATCTTCGCGATCTCCTCAAGCGAAAGCCAAAAGAAACCGAGAAACAGAAATAACAACCAAAACCCCGCTCAGGCGGGGTTTTTTATAGCCTCATGTTGACAAGTGCGCCCATACCATTGATGCGTGTCTTTCAACATAGTGACCGGAACGAGCAATGAGCGATCAGAACAAGAAACAGGCGGCGATCGATGCCGCACAGGCAGCAGCGGATGCAACGCGGGCAGCACAGGCGGCTCTCGTTGCGGAAGGTCGCGCATTGTTTAAGAAATCGTGGATTTTTATCCGCGGCGTGCCGTCGATGCAGTTCCTGCCCCCCGAAGGCCCGGTGGAAATCGCCTTTGCCGGACGCTCCAATGTCGGAAAATCTTCGCTCATCAATGCGCTGGTCAACAAAAAAGGGCTGGCTCGCACCTCCAACACACCGGGCCGCACACAGGAACTTAATTATTTTGTTCCCGATGGCTATTCCGGCGAAAAAGACGACCTTCCCCCTTTGGCGCTGGTCGACATGCCCGGCTATGGCTTTGCCGAGGCACCCAAGGCGCACGTCGATGCCTGGACACGGCTGGTGTTCGATTATTTGCGCGGGCGCACGACGCTGCGCCGCGTTTATGTGCTGATCGATTCACGCCACGGCATTAAGAAAAATGACGCCGAAGTGCTGGATCTGCTCGACAAGGCCGCCGTCTCCTACCAGATCGTGCTGACCAAGATCGACAAGATCAAAGCCGCAGGCATCGCCCCTCTTATGGCAGAGACGCACAAGCTCACCATGCGCCGTGCCGCCTGTTTTCCCGGCATTATCGCCACCTCATCGGAAAAAGGTCTTGGCCTTGACGATTTGCGTGCAGCAATTGCTCTGGTGGTGAAAGAAGGCTGACGCTTCCTCTGACGACATAGCTTTGGCAATGAGTGGCAGCATAGTTTTAAAACAGAAAACCTTTTACAGCGCCGATCATTTTGCCTACAAAGCCATTCCAATACGCCCCTGTCGCAAGCCCGGAGCCCGCGATGACGACCTTGGAAAATCCCGAAATGCAAGCGCAACTTCTTTCTGCGGCCCTGCCCTATATGCAGCGCTATGAAAACAAGCACGTCGTTGTCAAATATGGCGGTCACGCCATGGGTAACCCGGAACTGGGCAAGGCTTTCGCCCGCGATATCGCGCTTTTAAAACAGTCCGGCATCAATCCGATCGTCGTGCATGGTGGCGGACCGCAGATACAGGCCATGCTGACAAAGCTTGGCATCGAATCACGCTTCGAGGGCGGATTGCGCGTCACCGACGAAAAGACCGTCGAAGTGGTGGAAATGGTGCTGGCCGGTTCCATCAACAAGGAGATCGTCGCCCTCATCAATGCCGAAGGCGAATGGGCCATCGGCCTGTGCGGCAAGGACGGCAACATGGTCTTTGCGCAAAAGGCACACAAGACGGTGGTCGATCCCGATTCCAACATCGAAAAAGTGCTTGATCTGGGCTTTGTGGGCGAACCGGCGGAAGTCGACCGCACGCTTCTCGATCTTCTCTCACGCTCAGAAATGATCCCGGTGATCGCGCCCGTCGCACCGGGCCGTGACGGCCATACCTATAATATCAATGCCGATACTTTTGCTGGCGCTATCGCAGGCGCGCTTGCGGCGACCCGCCTTCTGTTCCTGACCGATGTGCCGGGTGTTCTGGACAAGGACAAGAACCTCATCAAGGAATTGTCGGTTACCGATGCACAAGCGCTGATCAAAGACGGCACGATTTCCGGCGGCATGATCCCGAAGGTGGAAACCTGCATCGACGCCATCCGACGTGGCGTGGAAGGCGTGGTCATCCTCAATGGCAAGACTCCGCATTCGGTTCTGCTGGAGCTTTTCACCGAACATGGTGCCGGCACGCTCATCGTGCCATAAAGCAAAAAAGCACGCTCATCGTGCCATGAGCCGTTTTACAAAAACAGCAGGCCAAAAATTCCGCAGACGATCAGCAGGCAACCGGCCACCTCTGTCCGGTTGACCCGCTCGTGGAACAAAAACCACGATGCCATGAAGGTGAAGACCAGTTCGATCTGGCCAAGTGCACGCACATAGGCAACCTGTTGCAGGCTCATGGCAGTGAACCAGCAGGCAGACCCCAGAACGCCAGAAATGCCGACCAGCGCCGAGGTGCGTCAGCTTTTGAGCACCTGAACGATTTCGCCCGCATCTTTCCATGCCATCCACACGAGCATGAAAATGGTCTGGAACGTGGTAACACACGCGAGTGTGACCGCAGCATTCATGATCGGGCCTGATCCATCAAGAGCCCCATATCCATCAAGAGACAGGGACGCGCTGCGATAGGCAACCGCCGACACACCAAAGACTGCGCCAGATGCAATGCCAATCAGCGCGGTCTTCCCCGTCAAAGACACGAAAATGTTGCGCCATGAAAGCGTGGTGCGTGCAACTGAAATCAGCATAACGCCCAGAACGCCCACGATGATCGCAATCACTGCGCCAAAGGTGATGCGCTCGCCCAAGAGCACGAAACCGAAAATCGCCGCCTGCACCGGCTCGGTCTTCGAATAGGCGGTACCGACGGCAAAATTGCGCAATGAAAACAGATAGACCAAAAGCATGGTCGCAAAAATCTGTGCCAGCCCGCCGATCACCGCCCAGAAAGCGAATATGGTATTCAGCGACGGAAACGGCAGGCCCACGAACTGGTTAAGCACCAGCACATAAAGGATCGCCAGCGGAAACCCGTAGCCAAAACGTACAAAACTTGCGCCACGCGTGCCGAGCGATGATTGCAGATGCTTTTGCAGCGCCGAACGCAGGTTCTGCATGAAGGCGGCGGCGATGGTGATGGGTATCCAGAGTTCCATATGCCGCCGCTATCACGTGCCTGACCTCAAGTCCATTGCGCGCCAAAGCAAAATTCCATTTCCTCACGACAGTTCGTCATGCCATAAGCAAACCATGACAAATCTTGCCTGCAAAGACCATTTTTCGGCCCATTTCTCACATGTGACGGACTGGGTGTTCGATCTCGACAACACGCTTTATCCGCATGCTGTCAATCTGTTTTCGCAGATCGATGTGCGCATGACCGCCTATGTCGAAAACCTGCTGCAATTGCCGCGTGAGGAAGCGCGCCGCATCCAGAAAAAGTTCTATCTCGATTATGGCACCACGTTGAAAGGTCTTATGGAATGTCACAATATCGACCCGGATGATTTCCTGCAAAAAGTCCATGACATCGATTATTCATGGTTGAAACCTGATCCGGCATTGGCAGAAGCCATCAAGGCATTGCCGGGACGTCGCTTCATCTTCACCAATGGCGACCGTGGGCACGCGGAACGCGCTGCACGCCAGCTTGGAATTCTGGATGATTTCGACGATATTTTCGATATCGTCGCAGCCGGTCTCCTGCCAAAGCCCGAGCGCCTGACATATGATCGTTTTCTGGATGCTTTCGGGATCAATGCGCAAAACGCCGTCATGTTCGAGGATCTGGCGCGCAATCTCGTGGTGCCTAAAGCTCTCGGCATGAAAACCGTTCTGGTGGTCCCGAACAATTTTGAGCCAACATTTTCAGAAATATGGGAAAGCGATCCGAAATTTACCGATCAGGTCGATTTTGTGACCGATAATCTGACACAGTTTCTGGAAACCATCCTTGCAGACGAATCGGCATTTCACCGGGCTTGAGCGGCGTATCGATGCGGTAGCCCACCGCATACTAGCCCGTCTTCCGCGAGGACGTATCGCCGACAGTCTGATCGAGTTTCTGGTTTTTGGTCTCAAACAGGCTTGGGCCTGCCTGTTCGGCGGAGCCATGCTGGCCTTGATCATTGCTACCCGCTGGGTGTGGCCGGATGGTGGTGCAGGCATCATCGCACGCTATGATTTTCTCTTTCTGTCAGCACTCGTCATCCAGCTTGCAATGCTCGTCTTCAAACTGGAAGCCTGGAGCGAGGCCAAGGTCATTATCGTCTTCCATGTGGTCGGCACGGCCATGGAAATATTCAAAACACATGCCGGATCATGGGTCTATCCGGAGGAAAGCTTCTTTCGCATTGGCGGCGTACCGCTGTTTTCGGGCTTCATGTATGCGGCTGTGGGTTCCTATATGGCGCGCATCAACCGTATTTTTGATATCAGGCTCAATCATTATCCGCCATTGTGGACGACAGTATTTCTGGCCACCGCGATTTATATCAATTTCTTCGCGCATCATTTCGTCTGGGATCTTCGCTGGGCACTGTTCGCGCTCACTTTTGCGCTCTACTGGCGCACGTCCATGCATTACCGGGTGTTTCGCTTTCGCCACAAGATGCCGCTGCTGATCGCTTTTCTGCTGACATCGCTCTTCATCTGGATTGCCGAGAATATCGGCACATGGTCGAGGGCATGGCTTTATCCCAACCAGCGCAATGGCTGGGAACTGGTTTCGATGAGCAAGCTCGGCTCATGGTATCTTCTGATGATCATCTCGGTCGTGCTGGTGACGCTGGTGCACCGCCCCCGCCCTTACGATGCGGAAGAAGAAACAAGAGCCGAGGCAACGTCTAAGGAATAGGTCTCCACTTAGAGCGGATCAGGTTTAACGGGAACGCCTGAAACGCCTTATCTATTCGTTTTATCGTATTATCCTCACGCATCGAAGCAGGAACAGAAATCAGTCCACTGGACTGATTTCCCTGCGTAGACGCTTCATACTGTTGCTGGAGATACTTTAGAATTTCCCCGACACATCAATCACTGCACCATAAGCCGTGTCCCGGTTTAGCGTACGCGTAAGATAAGGCGTGATGCCGATACTGACCCCATCGCTGAACCGATAGGAAAGCGTCGTTGAAGCACTGCCGCGTGTATGGGCCGCATCCGATTCAAAGCGCAACGCTCCAATGTAATCGGCAGCAGCGACAACAGCAGGGTCCGTATAGCTAATGTCCTGCTCGATTTCCGCATTAACGGCCCATCGCACACGTTCTGTTAACGGCACGGCGTAATTAGCACCAAGATAAGCGGTTGTGCGTTCGGATGTCACATTCGAGTAGCTGAATGGAAAATGCACCCCGGTCTCCGTATAGCCATCCATTTTGAGATCGCTATAGCGCAGACCACCGTAATAGCTAAGTGTCGCCTGATTTGCGAAGTCGAAAGATTGCCCCAGTTCCAGCGACGCGCCCCAGCCGGTAATCGTACTTTCTCCTGTTCCAGCTTCTGTGTAGCCGAGAATCCGGCGTTTACGCGTTACATCATAACGGTTTGCGGCAATGGCGCCGCGCAGATACCAGTTTCCTGTTGCGGTCTTGCCCTGCCATCGAGCATGGATACCGCCGCCGATATTGGTGTTGTTGCGATCAAAATCGCCGGGAAGATCACGCGAGACGGAATGGGCCACGGTAACGCCTGCCAGAAAATTATCAGTAAAGGCATGCGCGGCAGCAATCCAGCCAAGCGCGTCCGTGGTATCGCCCGCTCGCCCGACATCGACTGACACGGAATAACAGCTCTCGCCAGCCTTCGCGACATCACATGATCTTTGCAGGCGATCCAGTCCTCTGCGTTGGGATTCGATGACCGAAAATGTATCATTGGCAAGGCTTGCCAAGGTCTCGGCGGTGTTGTTGAGGTCGATACCCACCGGGCGCGGAACAGAACCCGCATCAGGCTGCTGCGACGACGGGGATGAGGGCAGCGGCTGCAAAGGCGCATCAGGCGCGGTTGGTTGAGGTTGAGGCTCAGGTTGAGGTTGCGGAATCGTCGCATCCGGTGGAGGTGGTGTTACATCCGGCGGAGAAAGGGGTGGGGATGACGGCGGAGGGGCAGACGCCAGCAACTTCCATATCGTCGCATGGGTTTCGTTTGAAGGCGTTGTTATGGTTCCAACCACGACCGCCCCGTCCGCCGATATAGCAGAAACAGAAGATGTTAATCCCCCAAGACTACCCAGTTCGGTCGGCGCGGTTGCCTCGCCCGCCCAGAAGACCGCGTGACTGCTACCGTCACTCTTCTGTGCGGAGCCCACGATAATCGATCCATCCGCGGATATTGAAGCAACATCCGAGTAGACGCCGCCAAGTGTGCCAAGATCAGTCGGTAACGTTGTGCCACTTCGCCAAGCAGCTGCATGAGAATCCCCGACCGCCGTATAAGCCGTGCCCGCAATAACCGACCCGTCTGCAGACACCGTGATCGCATCCGAATAGGTGCCACCCAAGGTGCCCAGATCATTCGCTATCACCGCACCGTCAACCCAGGACGCCGCGTGCATATCTCCTGCGCCCGTCTGCGCCTGCCCCACGATGACACGCCCATTTGCCGATATCGCACGGGTTTCAGAAACGCTGCCACCCAAAGTCCCCAAATCGGTCGCTATCACCGCACCGCCAATCCAGGACGCCGCGTGCATATCTCCTGCGCCCGTCTGCGCCTGCCCCACGATGACACGCCCGTCCGCCGATATTGCGCGGGTTTCAGAAACGCTGCCGCCCAATGTTCCAAGGTCAGTTGCTGTTGTCGAACCGTTGGCCCATGACGCGGCATGATAATAACCGGAAGCAAGATCGGCTTTACCAACGATCACCTTTCCATTGGCTGACAGTGCCTGCGCCGAAGAGCTGGCACCGCCGAGTGTGCCAAGATCAAGCGGCGTCGTGGAACCTTTTGTCCAAGATACCGCGTGACTGAAGCCGTTTGACAGGCTTGCCTCTCCAACGATAACCGAGCCGTCATGGGTTAGTGCCAGCGCTACTGAACTGCCACCACCCAATGTGCCAAGATCAAGCGGCTCCAAAGTTTCCGTATTCCAGGCCGTGGCATGAAACGTATTGCCGACCTGCGCTTCGCCGACAATAAAGGTGCCGTCTGCCGAAACAGCCTTGGCGAACGAACGGCCACCCTGCGGCCCCGCAAGGACCGCCGATGTTCCAGCATCCACCTTGCGCGATGTTGCGTAAATGCTTCCACCCATCAGCCTTGAGTTGCCAATGGCCACAGTCCCATGGCCAGTGTCGCTCAGCATCCCTCCATACTGATCGAAATCACCCAAAATTATTGTTGAACTGAAGTGCTCGACCCCTTGCGCGAAAGACTGACACGGCAGTGCTAAATTCGTTAGTAACAACAAGGCCCCCGCCCTGATTATCATCTGGATCTCTCCCCTTTCGGATATTTACAAGCCAAAAGTAAAACGTCTAAAGCGCGCGTCATTTACAGTATTCAGCAAACCCGCTTTAAGTTTTTGTTTTTAAGCATGTCTCTATATCAAAACCGGCTCCCAATTTTCGGCAAGCGCTCCAATCGGGAAGATCAGTTCCGGACTGATTTCTGCTCCTGTTTTGACGTGGTTGTTAGAATGTAAAAATAAGCGGCAAAAACTGTGCAGCGGCTTTGTTCAAATCGCCACCGCACCAGTTTGCAGATGTCATCATTGCATTGATTATTTGTACGCACACGCGCTCGGAAAGCCTTTTTGGCCTTCGAAACAAGCGTCTAAGTTTAATTCAGGAGATAAATCCAGAATCTACTTTATTTTATATTGTAAGAAAATCCTAATATTCCCCATTACTGCCCCTAATAATTATTATAAATTTTTTATTAAATTTGACAATAAAAATATTTGCCCCCTAAAGCATAGTCACATCATATCCGCGACTGACGTGGTAATCGTGTATTGACATTAAGGCGCAAAGCCACTTTTCCCTCTATGGGGAACGGGGCAGCCTCTGTGATAAATGAGTTTTGACGCGTGTTATGGGCAAAAACTCTCCAGTTTCAGGAGCTGAACCGAAGGTAGAGTTATCTCCCTTATAGTTTTGATCCGCTTATAGCGCCGATTTGATTCCATCAAATCGGCGCGTCTCAAGTACCTCTATTTTAAGCATAATTTTATCGATCCTCGTTTAACGAAGGTCGGATTACGCTCTAGAGCTTATAAAAATCCTTGATCTGCTCCCATGCCTCTTCAGCGGTCTCGACAAAGTTCAGCATTTCAATATCGGCAGGCGATATGGTTCCCTGCTCGGCAAGAAACTCGATATTGATCGCCTTGGTCCAGAACTCTTTGCCAAACAGGATAAGAGGCATACGCTCCATCCGGTTGGTCTGGATCAGCGTCATTGCCTCAAACAACTCGTCCATAGTGCCGAACCCGCCAGGAAAGACGCAAAGCGCTTTGGCGCGCATGAGGAAGTGCATCTTGCGGATCGCGAAATAATGGAAATTGAAGCACAGATCAGGCGTGACATAGGGGTTCGGTGCCTGCTCGTGCGGCAGCACAATGTTCAGCCCGATCGTCGGCGCGCCAACATCGGCGGCACCGCGGTTGCCTGCTTCCATAACCCCCGGCCCACCGCCCGTCACCACGATGAATTCGCGATAATAGGTGGTCGCCGAATATTCTGAGCATAGCCGCGCGAATTTGCGTGCTTCCTCATAATAATGCGCATTGGCTTCGAGGTTCTTTTTCTGCACCTCGTTCTTGGCCGCCCAGGCTTCGCCGCCCGGCTCCGGGATACGCGCACCACCAAACATGACAACCGTCGACTTGATACCACGGTCGGCCAGAATCATTTCCGGCTTTAAAAGTTCGAGCTGCAACCGCACGGCGCGTAAGTCGCGGCGTGTCAGAAAATCATCGTCCGTAAAGGCGAGGCGATAGGCAGGAGCTTCGGTCTGCGGTGTCTGCGGTACGGTTTTGGCCTGTTTGATGGCTTCCTCTGAATGAGGAAACGGTGTCCAGCCAGACTTCTCCATCGGGTTCATGCTCTGTCCTGCTCCTTGCAATGAATTAACCCGCCCATTCTCGGACGAAAACCTTAATCTGTCTCAAACATATTCAAGCCATGATGAAGCCATGTTCAAGATTGACCCTTATGATGCCTTCGCTTAATCACTTTCATGACAGATGGATGATCCATATCAACCATCCACTTCCCTCTCATGGAGATTGCCACATGAAAAAGCCAGACCTCGCCGCCCTTGAAAGCACCATAGACAAGGCTTTTGACGAACGCGATGGCGTTAATACGGCAACGCGCGGAGAAATCCGCGACGCCGTTGAACAGTCGCTCATTTTGCTCGACCGTGGTGAGGCCCGTGTCGCAGAAAAAAAAGAAGACGGCAACTGGCATGTTAATCAATGGCTGAAAAAGGCTGTTTTACTCTCCTTCCGGCTCAACCCGATGGAAGTCATCAAGGGCGGACCGGGGCAATCCTCCTGGTGGGACAAGGTGCCTTCCAAATTTGAAGGCTGGACGGCCAACGAATTCGAGAAAGCAGGATTTCGTGCTGTACCCAATGCTGTCGTGCGCCACTCAGCCTATATTGCGCCCAACGCTATCCTGATGCCCTCCTTTGTCAATCTTGGCGCCTATGTTGATGAAGGCACCATGGTCGATACCTGGGCAACAGTCGGTTCCTGCGCGCAGATCGGCAAAAATGTGCACCTGTCTGGCGGCGTCGGCATTGGTGGTGTTCTGGAGCCAATGCAGGCAGGCCCCACCATCATTGAGGACAATTGCTTTATCGGTGCGCGCTCCGAAGTCGTCGAAGGCTGCATCGTGCGCGAAGGCGCGGTGCTTGGCATGGGTGTTTTCATCGGCAAATCGACCAAAATTGTCGACCGCGCAACGGGTGATGTCTTCTATGGCGAAGTGCCGCCCTATTCGGTGGTGGTCGCAGGTACCATGCCGGGCAAGCCTTTTCCTAACGGTGAACAGGGACCAAGCCTTTATTGCGCGGTGATCGTCAAGCGCGTGGACGAAAAGACCCGTTCGAAAACCTCGATCAATGAATTGCTGCGTGATTGATCCGATTAAAGCTAAAACAACAAACAAAAGGCGAAGCACAGAATGCTTCGCCTTTTGATCTTAACAAAGCCGTCCGCTTAGTTGCGATGGCTGGACGGTGAGGCATCGCCGAAGCGATTGGCCGAACCATCCTGATAAGCCGAACCAGACTGGATCGTGGCAGTTGCACGATAGTCGACATTGCTTTGCGTGCCAGCGATGGGGCCGGTTCCCGGCGTGTTGAACGCCTTGTCCTGAACAACCTGGGATTCAGGCTGGCCGACATAAGGATTTTCAGCATAGGCTGCACCGGCACTCAGAGCGACGGCAAAAGCGGCAAGAACAAACTTTTTCATTTTCATATTCCTTCTATATTCATGCTGGATGGCTGGGAGGAACCATCCGGACATTTCAGTGCTTCGTGAGATTTATAGGGAACCAATTAACCCTGATTGGCGTCGCCAAAGCGATTTGCCGAACCGTCATGATAGGTCGAGCCAATCGAAGCAGGGGCTGTATAATCTACCTTCTGCGAAGCCACAGGGGTACGGTCATTCGCATAAAGGTCGGCCGGTTCACCCACATGAGGGTTTTCAGCAAACGCAGCACCGGCAGTCATGGCAAGAGCGGCAGCAGCAAAAACAATCTTTTTCATTTCCTATCTCCTTTAAAGGCATTTCCGGCATCGCGATGACCATCATCGCTGGGAGAATGCTGAAGTGATGCAGGAGCGGCGTTTCATAAATTCGTCGTTCCGATACACCTCAAATGGGAGACACCGGGTAAAAGTTCCAGTCACGAAAATGTTTTGTAATTCACGCTTTTGTGCTCGCCATTTTTTTGAAAACAAATGAAATGAATTATTTTATATAATTAAATCAATTATTTAATTTGATTTTAAGCGTTCACGCGGGCGTTACATAGCATCGTTTGTTCAAGATCGACGAACAGTCTGTGCGAGATTACTGTATAATAAAAGTGAACAATGACGGTTTTTTTAGCTGATGCGCGCCATGGCAGCCCAAACGATGCTCGTTGTAAGGCGGTTCATAATGTGCAGTTGAAATCCATCACCGCTTTGCAACTGCCATCGAACGCCCGGCAATAGAAACCCATTGACCAGAATGAGCAGGCGATTGCATCTTGATGTAGCGATAGGATGTTTGTTCTACTGGCAACACCTCAGTGCGCATATTGTCAAGAATATAGTCGCCATGGTCAGTACGCACGCTCAGCACCACATGGGCTTCACGAGCCTGCACCATAGTTATGAGAAGCTGCGAGGGCGCAATACCACGTGCCATTAGCTTGGCCCGTTTCATCAGCACATAATCCTCACAATCGCCTTTTCCGTTTGCTGGAATGGTCCAGTAGTCCCGCTTGCCGTAATTCTCCTGATCAGAAACCGCCTTGATGCGGGCATTGACGGCGCTGTTGACGCTTTGCAGCAACGCAAGACGCTGCGGCGTAAGCTTGAACGGTGGTACTACAGCATGTGGACGGCAATCACGCGGGTTTCTCGCGCAGTAGTCCTTATGTCCATAAGGAATGCTTGTTGGGCTGCCTGCCTCACTCCACTGTGCAGCGCGCACGGGAGCAGTCGCTGCACCCAACGCCGCGACCAGTCCTACTAACGCTATGGTGACAGAACGCATGCAGATTTTCCCATTTCTTGAACTTTCCCTCTGAACGGCCCGTTTTCCGGATCTCGCTATCACTTATTTTTTATCTAACGATGACAACACCCCTCTGGTCAAGGCATTTTCGGCGCACGTACAATTGCTGGACGGTTTCGGGTTTCATCCTGACGCGCGCCGATCTAATCTTGGTCAAAAGCGATTCTCACCGTCAGAAGCCCCACATCATGCGTTTGCCTGTTAATCCTGCCGAAAATCTCGCGACACTCATTCGCTGTCCTTCCGTAACGCCTGTTGAAGGCGGCGCGTTGAACGCCCTGGAAGCTATGCTGAGGCCTATGGGCTTTGCGGTTGAGCGTCCGGTATTTCGTGACACGGACACACCGGACATTGAAAATCTCTATGCGCGCAAATCCGGCAATGGCCCCCATCTGATGTTTGCAGGCCATACCGATGTCGTTCCCCCCGGCAACGAAGCGGACTGGAAACACCCGCCTTTTTCGGCAGCCATTGAAGATGGTGTCATGTATGGCCGCGGTGCGGTCGACATGAAGGGCGGTATTGCCTGTTTCGTAGCCGCTGTCGCGCGCTATGTCGAGAAACATGAGGCTTTGAACGGCAATATCTCGTTTCTGATCACCGGCGATGAGGAAGGTCCGGCTATCAACGGCACATCCAAGCTGCTTGAATGGGCAAAGTCGCGTGGTGAAAGCTGGGACGCGTCTATTCTAGGTGAACCCACCAATCCCGACAAGCTTGGCGACGCAATCAAGATCGGTCGCCGCGGTTCGCTTTCAGGCACCATTACCGTTTATGGCGTTCAGGGCCATGCTGCCTATCCGCATCTGGCCGACAATCCGGTGCGTGGCATCACCACCCTCATCGGAAGCCTGCTTCATCCGATCCTTGACGAGGGCACAGCCGATTTTCAGGCGACCAATCTGGAAGTCACCACAATCGATGTCGGCAATAAGGCGACCAATGTCATTCCGAACAAGGCGAGTGCCTCATTTAACATCCGGTTCAATGACACATGGTCCGCGCAAAGCCTTGAAACTGAAATCCGGGCGCGGTTAGACAAAGCCTGCCACGACAATCGCCTGCGTCCCGGTCGTGAAAAGCCCATTGCCTATGAATTGACATGGCGGGAAAATCCAAGCCACGTTTTTCTCACCAGCAACGAAAAACTGATCGGCACATTGAGCACATCCATCAAAGCTGTCACAGGCAAACACCCCGAACGTTCGACTTCGGGCGGCACGTCAGATGCACGCTTCATTAAGGATTATTGCCCGGTGGTGGAGTTCGGTCTTGTCGGGCAAACCATGCATATGGTCGATGAACGTGTCGCACTTGATGATCTCGAAGAACTGACGCAGATTTACGAACGCTTTATCGCGGACTTCTTTGGGTAAGGGCCACCATGCCGAACCTGGATGATATTTTTCGATATTTTCACGGCGTCTGGAAGATGATGCTCGGCCAGAAGAACGGCCTTGATTATCTTGATATTTCCGCCGATGATTTCTGGGCTTCCTTTTATGCCGTTCTCGTGGCTCTGCCGCCGCTTTTTGCCAACTGGGTCGCTTATTCTGCGGACATGACCGCCGGTCGTGACGGTGCGGGTATCCGCTTTGCGTTCGTTACCCGCGCAGCCTTTGTCGATATCCTGGCATGGATCGTCCCGCTCATTGTCATCGGACTGTTGTCCCAGCGCATCGGCATTGCCAAACGCTATGCTGCCTATGTGATTGCCACAAACTGGGGTAGCGCATTGATTGCATGGGCGTTCGCACCGATAACGCTATTGCAGCTTTTCTTTCCGGGGCGCTTCGATCTCGCCACGCTGTTTGCTTTTATCATGTTCGGCGTTTCGATTGTACTGAGCTATCGCTTGACCAATGTGGTGCTGCAACGGCCGCATTTTTATGTTGCGCCGTTCTTTGCCTGTGTCTTCTTCGGCTCTCTCTTCATCACAGTCATGCTGCAACAAATGCTCGGCATCGGCTTTGAGGCGCGTTCCTATTAATTATTATACGGAAACGCGTAATCCACACTGACCAGATAAAGCCCGTAAGGCGGTGCTACCTGACCGCAGGCCTTGCGGTCACGCGCTTCAAGGGCTTTTTGCAGATCATCCGCGCTCCAGCGTCCGATGCCCACTTCCATCAGGCTGCCAGCAAAGGAGCGCACCTGATTATGCAGGAAAGAACGGGCTGAAACGCGCATTTCGATAAAGTCGCCATGGCGCGTGATATCGAGCCGGTCGAGCGTTTTGATCGGGCTTTTGGCCTGACATTGCGTGGCGCGAAAGGTCGTGAAATCATGTTCGCCGAGCAGGAGCTGTGCGGCCTCGTGCATTGCCGCGTGATCAAGCCGCTTCTGTACCCACCATGCACGCTGATAATCGATGGTCAGCGGCGAACGGCGGTTATGGATGCGATAAAGATAATGCCGGGCCGTGGCGCAAAACCGCGCGTCAAAACCGTCCGTGGTCTTTTCCACATTCAGAATGCTGACGCGTTCCTGCGCCATGATGAGATGCGCATTGAGCGCATCGCGTATCTTGCTTGCCGCCCAGTCTTTGTCTAGATCGACATGCACGACCTGTGCAAGCGCATGCACGCCCGCATCGGTGCGACCGGCAGCGCCCAGTGCCAAATCCTCGCCGCAGAATTTCTTGAACGCCTGCTCGATGGCGCCTTGCACAGTATGGCCGTTTTCCTGACGCTGCCAGCCCGCATAGGGCGTGCCGTCATATTCAACCGTCAGCCTGTAACGCGGCACCGCCTAGAGAACCTTCAAATTTTGCGCACCGCGCAGAAATTCCTGTGCAGCCAAGGGCTTGCCGCCTGAACGTTGTAACATAACGAGCCGCACGGCACCATCGCCACCGGCAATGGTCAGCTTGTCGTCAAGAACTTGACCGGGTGCGCCTTGCCCTTCAGCAAGTGTGGAGCGTAGTAATTTCACCCGCTCGACCGTGCCGTTGATTTCCATCTCGCACCAGGCACCCGGAAATGGGGAGAGGCCGCGAATGGTGTTATGCACGTCCTTTGCAGGTTTTGACCAGTCGATGCGGGCTTCAGCCTTGTCGATCTTGGCGGCATAGAGCACGCCATCTTCCGACTGTGGTTGCAACGCCAAACTTTCGCGTTCAAGGGCACCCAGTGCACGCACCATCAGATCGGCACCGATCATGCTGAGCCGATCATGCAATTCGCCCGCCGTCATATCCGGTGTAATCGCAACCTTCTCCGCCATGGCGACAGGCCCGGTATCGAGTCCCTCATCCATTTTCATGATCATGATGCCGCTCTCATCATCGCCCGCCATAATGGCACGCTGAATGGGCGCGGCACCACGCCAGCGCGGCAGCAGCGAAGCATGGCCATTATAGCAACCAAGCCTCGGCGTCTCTAAAATGGCTGTGGGCAATAACAGCCCGTAGGCAACGACAATCGCCACATCAGCTTCGAGGCTTGCAAAAACATCTTGTTCTTCCGCACCCTTGAGGCTCTTGGGCGTAAAAACCGGGATGCCGAATTCCTCTGCCTTTTCGTGCACGGGCGATTTGGTCAGTTCCAGCCCGCGGCGTCCTGCGGGACGTGGCGGCTGCGTGTAGACAGCCACGACATCATAGCCCTGCCCGATGATGGCGGTCAGGATTGGCACCGAAAAATCCGGTGTACCCATGAAGACAATACGCAAAGACATCAAAGCACCTGCCGTGTGCCGCCACGTTCCTTGGCAAGCTTCTTGAATTTCTTGATGACCATATCGCGTTTCAATTTGGAAATATGGTCGATGAAGAGAACGCCGTTGAGGTGATCGACCTCATGTTGCAGACACGTTGCCATCAGCCCGTCCGCTTCCATTGTCTGCGGCTTGCCCTCTACATCGAAATACTCGACCTTGATCCGGGCTGGCCGTTCCACTTCCGCATAATAATCGGGGATCGACAGACAGCCCTCTTCATAAAGGCTGAGCTCGTCCGAAGAACTCACGATCACCGGATTGACGAAAATGAAAGGAGATTTTTCCTGGTCTTCCTTGGCAAGGTCGATCGTCAGAAGACGAATGGGTTCGGCAACCTGTATCGCTGCAAGACCGATACCGGGGGCCTCATACATGGTCTCCAGCATATCCTTTGCAAATTTTCGCAAATGCGCATCAAACTGCTCGACCGGTTTGGAAACCTCGCGCAGCAAAGGATCAGGAAGATAGACAAGCGGTTTTAAAGACATAGGCTTCACGTAATCGCTTGTAAAAGAGTCGTCAATTGCAGTTTATATTATGTTCTTGTTTTGATCTCACCATGACGATACGAATCAGCTAAGCTTGGACTATGGAAAATCAGAATCTTCTCAACGAACCACTTTTGCAGCTTGGCGCCACATCGATTTCTCTGGGGAACATTCTTCTCACAGGCATTGTTGTGGTTGTGCTCTGCCTCGCGCTATTTCTGATCGCTGCTGCACGTTCGGCACGATTGCGCGCCGTTGCAGAAGCGCAGGCCGAAGACCGGGCACAGGACGCCGAACACCGCATGGCCGAGATTTTGAAAGCACAGGCCGAAATGCAGGGCCGCATGCAGACCATGGCCGAAGTGTTCGGCTCGCGGCAGGCTGAGCTCAATCAGTCGATCCGCGAACGGCTGGATGGCATGACGCATCGCATCGGCCAGACCATGACAGAGCAGACCCGCTCGACCCATGAAAATCTTGCCAAGCTGCAGGAGCGTCTCGCCGTCATCGACACGGCGCAGAACAATATCCAGTCGCTTGCAGGCCAGGTCGTGCAGTTACAGGCAATCCTCGCCAACAAGCAGACACGCGGCGCGTTCGGCCAGTCGCGCATGGAAGCCATCATCGCCGATGGCCTGCCGCAAGGGGCCTATGAATTTCAGGCGACGCTCTCAAACAGCACCCGGCCCGATTGCCTTGTGCGCATGCCCAACAAAGCGCCGTCTCTGGTGATCGACGCAAAATTTCCACTCGAGGCATGGAACGCCATGCGCGAAGCCGAGCACCCGGAAGCCAAAAAACCCGCCGTCACACAATTCCGCCGTGACATGGAGGTGCATATCAAGGATGTCTCCGACAAATATCTGATACCCGGCGAAACGCAGGACACAGCTTTTTTGTTTGTTCCGTCCGAGTCTATTTTTGCCGATATTCATGAGCATTTCGAAGCACTGATCCAACGTGCGCACCGCGCAAGGATCGTCATCGTCTCACCATCGCTTCTGATGTTGTCCATTCAGGTCATTCAGGCAATCTTGAAGGATGCTCGTATGCGCGAACAGGCACATGTCATTCAGGGCGAAGTCATCCGCTTGATGGAAGATGTAGGCCGCCTCGATGAACGTGTGCGCAAGCTGCAAACGCATTTTGTGCAGGCTAACAAGGATA
Source organism: Brucella sp. BE17 (assembly GCF_039545455.1). NCBI lineage: Bacteria > Pseudomonadati > Pseudomonadota > Alphaproteobacteria > Hyphomicrobiales > Brucellaceae > Brucella > Brucella sp. BE17. Next base: position 1,477,210 of record NZ_CP154467.1, read on the forward strand.
TCGACGATATTCTGGTGTCATCAAACAAGGTAACCAGGCGCGGCGCAAAGATCGAAGCGCTGGAGTTTGGGCCGGCCCCCGATACGGACGCGCCTCAGAGCAAACAAGCGGAAAACCCCGCCAGTCAATTGCACCTACGTGTGGTGGACGAGGATTGATCGCTTAAAACGCCGTACGTCCTTTCGAATGCACAGCGCTTTAAGCTTTTTTATCTAAGCATCGGCCCAAAAATCATAGCCGATTTTTGGGCCAATGCTCTATTCAGATTTGGGCTTATTCTCCGAATGGCCCAGATCGCGTTCCGGCCAGACGAGATCGCGCACACGCTGTTTCAAAATCTTGGCTTCCGGGAAACCGCCATCGCGCTTGCGCTCCCAGATAAGCTCCTCGCTATCATCAGCAATATGCACACGGATTTCAAAAATCCCACCGGTCCCGGGGCGCAAGGCCACTTCGGCCACATCCTGCCCGAATGTCTGCAACAGTTCCTGCGCCATCCACGCGGCGCGCAGCATCCAGTTGCATTGCGTGCAGTAGGTGATGGAAATGCGGGGATATTCTATCATCGGGTATCCTTGAAAGACATTTTCACCCTATTTTAGAACGTTTCAGGCTGGCAACAAATCTTGGCTCATCTTCTGCGATATTTACCGCAAATGCGGTGGCTTTCGCCCTATTCGATGGAGATGTGTCAGCTTGCGCGACTGCCTGCACGCCTGCATTTATCGTAGACAAGAAGCTTATTAAACCTGCCTTTAAAAACACCTCCCCCGCTTTTCAAGAGAAGCGGGGAAGGACCAATAAAGGGATAAGAGACTCAATCATCGCCCATCTTGAGCGCCTGAATAAAGGCCTCCTGCGGGATTTCGACCTTGCCGAACTGGCGCATGCGCTTTTTGCCTTCCTTCTGCTTTTCCAGAAGCTTGCGCTTGCGCGATACGTCGCCGCCATAACATTTTGCCGTCACGTCCTTGCGCAGTGCCGAGATCGTTTCACGCGCCACGATGCGACCGCCGATGGCTGCCTGGATAGGAATCTTGAACATATGCTGCGGGATCAGCTCTTTCAGCTTTTCGCACAGCACGCGACCGCGCTTTTCCGCAGCCGTGCGGTGCACCAGCATGGAAAGCGCATCGACCGGCTCGTCATTGACGAGGATCGACATCTTGACCAGATCGCCCTCACGATATTCCGATAGATTATAGTCGAACGAGGCATAGCCCTTGGAGATCGATTTCAGACGGTCATAAAAATCAAACACCACTTCATTGAGCGGCAGTTCATAAGTGATCATGGCTCGCGGACCGACATAAGTCAGATCCACCTGAATGCCGCGCCGCTCCTGACAGAGCTTCATGATCGCGCCCAGATAATCATCCGGCGTCATGATGGTCGCCTTGATCCAAGGCTCCTCGATTGCCGTAATCTTGACCACATCCGGCATATCGGCAGGGTTGTGCAGCTCCTTCTTTGTGCCATCCAGCATATTGAGATGATAGACGACCGAAGGAGCAGTCGTGATGAGATCGAGATTGAACTCGCGTTCCAGCCGCTCCTGAATGATTTCAAGATGCAACAGCCCCAGAAAACCACAACGGAAACCAAAACCGAGTGCGGCCGAGGTTTCCATTTCAAACGAGAACGAGGCGTCGTTGAGCCGCAGCTTGCCCATGGCACCGCGCAAATCTTCAAAATCCGCAGCATCAACCGGGAACAGACCACAGAACACCACTGGCTGCGCGGGCTTGAAGCCAGGCAGCATATTTTGCGTCGGGCGACGGTCTTCGGTGATTGTATCACCAACGCGCGTATCAGCCACTTCCTTGATGGACGCGGTGATGAAACCAAGCTCGCCCGGACCCAGCTCATCCACCTGTACCATTTTGGGCGTAAACACACCCGTGCGCTCAACCGGATATCTCGCGCCAGTCCCCATCATGCGAATGGTCTGGCCCTTTTTCAGGACACCATCGATAATGCGTACCAGAACGATCACACCGAGATAGCTATCATACCAGCTATCGACCAGCATGGCTTTCAGTGGTGCCGAGCGGTCGCCTTCTTTTGGCGCTGGCAGCTTGTTAACGATGGCTTCCAGCACACCCTCGATGCCCAACCCCGTCTTGGCGGAAATTTCCACCGCATCGGACGCATCGATGCCGATCACTTCCTCGATCTGACCTTTCACACGCTCGGGTTCAGCGGCAGGAAGGTCGATCTTGTTCAAGACCACCACGATTTCATGATTATTGTCTATCGCCTGATAGACATTGGCGAGCGTCTGCGCTTCCACGCCCTGTGAGGCATCCACGACCAGAAGCGAGCCCTCGCAGGCAGCCAGCGAACGCGAGACTTCATAGGCGAAATCGACGTGGCCGGGCGTGTCGATCAGGTTCAGCACATAGTCCTCGCCGTTTTGCGCCTTGTAGTTGAGGCGTACGGTCTGGGCCTTGATGGTGATGCCGCGCTCGCGCTCGATATCCATCGAGTCGAGCATCTGATCCTTTAGCTCGCGCGTGTCCACCCCGCCGGTCAATTGAATGAGGCGGTCAGCCAGCGTCGATTTGCCATGATCGATATGGGCGACAATCGAAAAATTGCGAATGTGATCTAATGGTGTGCTCATGCGCGCGATTTAACAGTAAGCTGCAAAAACTCAAAGCGCTATTGCACATTTAATATGGGAAAAGCGGCCTTTGTCGCAGTCGTGACAACAAGTCCCCTTTGCCTTGTCGAAAAAAGGCGATAAATCACCGCTCAATAAGGACACGTCGCATGCGAAACAAAAGCGGCTGCGTTTCCCACTTCCATGCAGGAGACAAGGATGAAGACCGAACCGAACGAAGTCCATAACAAGCCAAAACTGGTCACCGTTTTCGGCGGCTCCGGCTTTGTCGGACGCGCGGTCGTAGCCAGCCTCACCAAGCGCGGCTATCGCGTGCGCGTTGCTGTGCGCAAGCCGGAAGTTGCCTATTATATGGCGCCACTGGGCAATGTCGGACAGATCCAGATGGTGCAGGCCAATATCCGCCATCGCGGCTCTATTGAGCGTGTCGTCAAGGGTTCTGACCATGTGGTCAATCTCGTCGGCATTCTGTCTGAAAGCGGTCGTCAGCGTTTCAACACCGTGCAGGTTCTGGGCGCGAAAAACGTGGCCGAAGCCGCCAAAGCGGCAGGCGTGCCGCTCACACATTTGTCGTCGCTCGCAGCCGATGCGAACTCGCCTTCCGCCTATGCCCGTACGAAGGCCGAGGGGGAAAATGCGGTTCGTTCCGTGCTGCCGGATTCTGTAATTCTGCGTCCGTCAATCATTTTCGGCCATGAAGACCGCTTCTTCAATCGCTTCGCCAATCTGGCCCGGCTGTCTCCGTTCCTGCCGGTAATTGGCGGCGGCGAGACGAAATTGCAGCCGGTCTATGTCGGCGATGTTGCAGAGGCCGTTGCCCGCGCCGTTGACGGCACGCTTGCAAAAGGCGCAACCTATGAACTTGGCGGCCCCGATGTGCAGCCGTTCAAAAACTGGATGCAGGATATGCTGCGCGTGATCGGACGCAAGCGCCTGATCATCTCCATGCCATGGTGGGTGGGGCGCTTGCAGGCTTCTGTCCTTGGCCTTTTGCCGAACCCTCTTATCACCACCGACCAGGTTAAGCTCTTGAAAGACGATAATGTGGTGTCTGCCGCGGCCGTCAAGGAAGGCCGCACATTACAGGGCATAGGCATTACGCCGGAAGGGGTGGACGCTGTTCTGCCTGCTTATCTCTGGCGCTATCGTGTCGCCGGACAATATACCAAAACCGGATTTGCATAATTGAAATGAAAGGGGCCGAAAGGCCCCTTTGCTATTTGGCGCTACTCTCCCATGCCCTCCGCTTTCGCTCCGGGCGTTCGTCGCTCAAAAAGCCAAATCGTTGACTTTTTGTTCGATACGCGGACCGCTTCTCACCCCCAGACCAGTAACGCTGCAAGGCCGACGGCACCGACGATCAGCCGCCACCATGCAAACAGCTTGAAACCGTGGCGCGACACGTAATCCAGGAGATAACGCACCACGAAAACGCCCGAAATAAACGCCATGACAAAACCAACCGCGATCAATGCGCCATCATTAAGCGACAGGATGTTGCGGCTTTTATAAAGGTCGTAGGTGAAGGCGCCCGCCATGGTCGGCATGGCGAGGAAAAACGAGAATTCCGCCGCAGAGCGCTTGTCCGCCCCCATCAAAAGTGCGCCGACGATGGTGGAACCCGAACGCGAGACACCCGGTATCATGGCAAGGCACTGTACGAAGCCGATGGCAAGACACATGGGCAACGGGTAGTCCATCACGTCGCGATAACGCGGTTTCAGATCGAGCTGATCGACCCACAACAGAATGAAACCGCCGAGGATCAGCATGATGCAGACCAGCATCGGGGTTTCGAACAGCACGCTCTTGATAAAGCCATGCGCCAGAGCGCCGATGACAGCGGCAGGCAGAAATGCGACCAGGATACCGAAAACGAAGCGCCGCGTGTGCGCATCACGCGGAAAATCACTGAGGATTTTTAGCAATTTCGCCGAATAGACGGTGAGGATAGCCAGAATTGCGCCAAGCTGAATGAGGACTTCAAAGGTCTTACCGGTCGAATCAAACCCCAAAAAGTGACCGATCAACAGCAGATGGCCCGTTGAGGAAACGGGGATGAACTCCGTCAAACCTTCGATGAGACCCAGAAAAGCGGCTTCCAGAAGATTATAAATTTCCATAAAGTCAGAGCCTTGAAAGATGTGCGGTGTGGCGACGGCATGTGTTGACGAAACATTAAGCATGAGAACGTGAAAAACCGCCCCGTCCAGCGATTGCCCAGCGATTGCTTGTCTCGTGCAGGCATAGTCCCTATAAACTAAATATTCCGTTGAGATGGCGCGAATCGCCAGAAAACAGGACCAGATAACAGAGATAGCCTGCCGCAGGTGCAAATACCAGCAACAGGCATTTTGGTTCATCAATAACAGTTTGCAGTCAAGAGTAGCGCGTCAATCATGCTAACGCTTTTTCATCATCCCATGTCCACAGGCTCACGCTATGTGCGGCTTATCCTCGGCGAATATGCCGTGGAGGCGGAATTGATCGAAGAACGGCCATGGGCGCGGCGTAAGGAGTTTTTGACCCTCAATCCGGCAGCGACCCTGCCGGTTCTGTTGGCTGAACGCGACCTGCCGGTGGTCGGTGCAACGGTGATTGCCGAATATCTCGACGAGACACGTGGCGCGTTGAAGCGCAGTCGTCGTCTGTTGCCCGAAAGCCCGATGGAACGCGCCGAAGTGCGCCGTCTGGTCGACTGGTTCCTGATCAAGCTCGAAAACGAGGTTACGCGGCATCTTGCACGCGAACGCGTCTTCAAGCTGCAAATGGCGGCCGAAATGGGCGGCAGTTCGCCCGATTCCACCGCCATCCGCGCCGCCCGCACCAATATCCGCCAGCATATGAAATATATTGACTGGCTGGCAGCGAGCCGTGACTGGCTGGGGGGCGCTCATCCAAGTTATGCCGATATGGCTGCAGCCGCAGCCATTTCAGTGCTCGATTATCTGGGTGAAATCGACTGGGCTGAAATAAAAGCCGCGCGTGACTGGTATGCGCGCATGAAATCGCGTCCTGCTTTCCGTCCGCTCCTCAACGACCGTGTACGGGGACTGTCCCCGGTGGCCCATTATGGCGATCTCGACTTCTGAACCCAAAGAACTCCGGCTCAAGCGCTTCCTGATCGAGGAGGCAAAAGCTGTGGGTTTCGATGCGGTCGCCTTCACCACGCCCGACGCCATACCGCAAGCGCCGAAAAGGCTACGCCAATACATCGCCGAGGGCCATCACGCCGATATGCTCTGGATGGAGGAGACGGAAGAGCGTCGCGCCAATCCCAGCGTGTTATGGCCAGAAGTACGCTCCATCATGATGCTGGCGATGAATTATGGACCGGACGTCAATCCGCTGGCAGTCCTTGAGCAGAAAGACCGCGCCGCCATATCTGTCTATGCGCAAAACCGCGATTATCACGACATCATCAAGGGTAAGCTTAAACATATGGCAAGCCGTTTTGCTGCGCGTGCCGGACAGGATGTCAAGGTTTTCGTCGATACCGCCCCAGTAATGGAAAAGCCGCTGGCTGAAGCCGCTGGCCTTGGCTGGCAAGGAAAGCACACCAATCTGGTGAGCCGGGAACTGGGTGCGTGGCTGTTTCTGGGTTCAATATTCACCACGGCGGAAATTCCGCCTGACCAGCCTGATCGTGATCATTGCGGGTCCTGCCGCGCCTGTCTAGATGCCTGCCCGACCAAAGCTTTTCCAGCACCTTACCGGATTGATGCCGCACGCTGCATTTCCTATCTCACCATTGAGAACAAAGGCCCGATCCCGCCTGAATTCCGCAAATCGATGGGCAACCGCATCTATGGTTGCGACGATTGCCTTTCCGTGTGCCCATGGAACAAGTTCGCGCAAGTGGCCAGCGAATTGAAGTTGAAAGCCCGTGAGGATCTCAAAGCGCCACATCTTGCCGATCTGCTCACACTTGATGATCCCGCCTTTCGCGCGTTATTTTCCGGCTCCCCTGTCAAGCGGATAGGGCGCGATCGTTTCATCCGTAATGTGCTGATCGCTGCGGGCAATTCCAACGATAAAACGCTTCTGCCCATCATCGAAAACTTGCTGGAAGATGCGGCACCTGTAGTACGGGGAACCGCAATCTGGGCGCTCAGGCAACTGGCCGACCCAATGGCAGTCATGCGGCTGCAAAAACGACTGGCCTTGACGGAAGAGGATGCTACGGTGCTCTCCGAGTGGAGCATGGAGACAAGCTGATATGCGCATATTTCTGTTCGGGGCCGGATATTCGGCAAAAGCTTTTGCACGTCTGATGGTGGGAGAAGCCCAAGATATTGCGGGCACCACACGCAACGAGCAGAATTTTCCAGCACTCGAACAAGCCGGCATATCCCCGCTGTTTTTCAATGAGGAAGCCTCTTCGCCCGATCTTCTCGACCAACTCATCAAATCCACCCATGTTGTGATCTCGATTTCCCCCGGCGAGAAGGGCGACCCTTCCCTTGCGCTGGTTGAAAAGGCCTTGCAGCGTCCGGACAACACCATTCGCTGGATTGGTTATCTTTCAACTGTCGGTGTTTATGGCGATCACAACGGCGAATGGGTCGATGAAACAGCCCATTGCAAGCCTACGTCACGCCGCAGCCTTGAACGTCTGGCAGCCGAGCAGGCGTGGACGCTTTTGTGCGAGACGCATGGCACACCGTTGGCTATCCTCAGACTTTCGGGCATTTATGGGCCAGGCCGCAACGCTTTCATCAATCTGGAACGCGGCACGGCACGCCGCATTATCAAGCCCGATCAGGTTTTCAACCGCATTCATGTCGAAGATATTGCGCGCACTTTGCGCCTTCTCGCAGGAACAACCACTGGCGGTATCTTCAACATCACCGATGACGAACCCGCTCCCCCGCAGGATGTGGTCAGTTTCGCAGCCAACATCATGGGTGTGACGCCACCGCCGGAAATCCCGTTTGACGACGCTGACATGAACCCCATGGCGCGGTCTTTTTATGGGGAGAATAAGCGGGTTTCCAACAACCGTATTCAAGCGCTCGGCTACGAGTTCATTTATCCCGATTATCGCACGGCTTTTTCCGCCATGTGGCGCAATGAGAATTGGCGATGATTGCCGTATGACGGATTGCAAAGCATAATTCCGGCATTCTGCCCGAATGATTCGGGCGTACCTGTTTCGAGGAATTGCCGATGGCACCTGTATCGAAATTACGATTCTGGCCGCGCCTTATTCTTGCGGCCTGCCTGGGCGCGATGATCGCGCCTGAAGCCCTTGCACAGGATGTCCCCGCCAAACAAGCTTTCGGAGGCAAAAAACTGCCCTCCGTAACGCCACCGCAGGCTATCGGGTTTTATTCCAAGGGTTGCCTTACCGGCGCTGTCGCCATGCCTGTCGACGGTCCAAACTGGCAGGTGATGCGGCTTTCGCGCAACCGCCGCTGGGGCCATCCGCGCCTGATCGGCCTTTTGGAAAAGCTGTCACAAGACGCCGCGAAAGACGGCTGGCCGGGCCTGCTGGTCGGCGACATTTCGCAACCGCGCGGTGGGCCTATGCTGACGGGACATGCCTCGCATCAGGTCGGTCTCGATGCCGATATATGGTTGACGCCGATGCCGAAGAAACGCTTTAGCGATGCGGAACGTGAAAGTGTATCTGCTGTCTCGATGTTGAAGAAAGATACTCTTTTCGTCGATCCAAACAAATGGACGCCCAGTCGCACGGCTTTGCTGAAAAACGCTGCAAGCTACCCGGAGGTCGAGCGCATCTTCGTGCATCCCGGCATCAAGAAAGAACTTTGCGACACGGTCAAAGGGAACCGCGGCTGGCTTGGCAAGGTGCGCCCTTATTGGGGGCATCACTATCATTTCCATGTGCGGCTTTCCTGCTTGCCGGGATCGCCCAACTGTAAGCCGCAACCAAAGGTCGCAGCGGGCGACGGCTGCGACAAGTCGCTTGCCTGGTGGTTTACGGATGAGCCATGGAAACCAGCCAAACCGTTCACGGAACCGCCAAAAAAACCACGTCCGGTCATGGTGTCCGATTTGCCCAAGGCATGCAGCACGGTGCTCAACGCCCCTGCCCCCAATTCACTCGCCGAAGTCACCTATGGCGGGCAATGAAAAAGCGTCTTGCGATAAAACTGTGTCTTGGCTCAGAACTTATAACGATTTAATTCTATGGCCACTGCAAAGACAGAAAATAACAAGGTTATCAACTTCATGACGGAACGCCTGCGCATTGCTTTGATCGCCCATGACCAGAAAAAAGACGATATGGTAGCTTTTGCCCGTGCGCACGAAAAGGCCCTGTCACGCTATGACATCGTTGCTACGGGCACCACCGGCGGTCTTATTCAGGAAGCTTGTCCCTCGCTTAATATCCACCGCGTCAAAAGCGGCCCCTTGGGCGGTGATCAGCAGATCGGTGCCATGATTGCGGAAGGCACAGTCGAGACATTGATTTTCTTCATCGATCCGATGTCGCCCCTGCCGCACGATGTCGATGTCAAAGCGCTGACGAGGCTTGGCAGCGTTTATGACATACCCATGGCGCTCAACCGCGCCACTGCGGAAAAGCTGATAAAAGCTCTCGATTAATCATTAAGTTTCATAATCCGCCTGTGATAAATGTCTCGGGCTTTATCAATGACGTGGAAGAAGAATGCAAACGACCATCGATGCCGGACATGATTTCCAGTTTCCAGTTCTCGTCGGCGATATCGGCGGCACCAATGCCCGTTTTCTTGTCCTTGCGGATGCCAATGCGGAACCGCACGAATTTGCTGTGCTGCAGACGGCCGATTACGCCACGATCGATGAAGCAATTCAAAGTGCTATTCTCAGCAATAGCCCGATCAAGCCGCGCTCGGTCATTCTGGCGGTTGCAGGCCCGGTTGAGAGCGACGAGATCGACCTGACCAATTGCGACTGGATCGTGCGCCCCAAGAATATGATTGAAGAGCTTGGTTTCGAAGACGTTACCGTGCTCAACGATTTCGAGGCACAGGCGCTTGCAGTCGTCGCCCTTGATGGCGAGCATATGGAGCAGATCGGCGGCAAAGCAGATGCTCCAAACGCAACCCGTGTCGTTCTTGGACCGGGTACCGGCCTTGGCGTTGCAGGCCTTGTTTATACAAGCAGGGCATGGGTTCCGGTTCCCGGCGAAGGCGGTCATGTGGATATTGGTCCGCGCTCTCAACGCGATTGCGAGATTTTCCCACATATCGAGACGATGGAAGGCCGTGTCGCAGGCGAGCAGATCCTGAGCGGCCGTGGTTTGCACAATCTTTACGTGGCAATCTGCACCGCCGACAACGTTACACCCACATTGCAAACGCCGCCTGATATCACGGCCGCCGGTCTTGACGGCAGCAATGCGCAGGCGCGCGAAACGCTGGAACTGTTTGCCACCTATCTCGGCCGCCTCGCCGGTGACATGGCGCTGGTGTTCATGGCGCATGGCGGGGTCTATCTTTCAGGTGGCATCCCGCAACGTATTTTGCCTGCGCTCAAATCCGGCGTATTTCGTGCCGCATTCGAGGACAAGGCCCCGCACAATGTCATCATGCGTGATATTCCGGTTCATGTGATCACCTATCCGCTTGCAGCCCTTAGCGGTCTTTCGGCATTTGCCCGCACACCCCAACGCTTTGAAGTCGCAACCGAAGGCAGACGCTGGCGCAGCGGGCGATAAGCATCCTCAAAAGTCTTGAGGATGGTCAAGCTTGTCGGATAGCGCTATAGAAACGCATATTTCAATGATCGCCCCGCGCTAACCGGCGGGCCAACAGACAAAAAAGCGCTTTAGCACGTGAGTTTCTTCAGGAAAAAAAACAAGAAGATTGATGGCGGCGAGGCAACGCGCGTCATCCGCCGCATGCTATCGGAAAACATCGGCGAATATAAAAAGAACTATTTTATCGCCATCGTCGCTTCACTCATCGTTGGTGGCTCCAATGGTGCGCTCGCTTATATGATGAAGCCGATGATCGACAAGATTTTCTACGAGCAGCAGCTCGGACTGATCTGGATCATATGCGGGTCGATTCTGGCTGTGTTTATCCTGCGCGGGCTTTCCGGCTATGTGCAGGCGGTGGAACTGGCCAAGATCGGCAATAATCTGGTCGCACGTTATCAAAAGCGTATATTCGATCATCTCATGAAGCTGGGCCTCGATTTCTATAACGACAATCGTTCCGGCCACTTGGCAGCGCAGATCAACCAGAACGTTTCCGGCATTCGCGATCTGCTCAACATGACAATCTCGTCGATTGCCCGCGACTTTATCTCGCTCGTCGGCCTTGTCGCGATGATGTTCTATATGGACCCGCTGCTTTCGACCGCGATCTTCCTGATCGGCCCGCCGCTCATACTGGCGGTCGCCTATATTTCGCGTCGCATTCGCTCGGTGACACGCGATCTCGTGCATCTCAACTCGCACCTTCTGGGTGCCATGCAGGAAGCCGTGCAGGGCATCACCATCGTCAAGGCTTTTACGATGGAAGAGCAGTTGCGCGCCAAGATTGGCAATCTGATCGACCAGTCGGAGGGCCGCAGCAACAAGATCGCCAAAGTCTCCGAACGCACCACACCGATTTCGGAAATCCTCGCCGGGTTTGCCGTCTCGGGCGTGCTTGCCTATAGTGGCTATCGCGCCATTCTCGAACAACAGCCACCCGGCGCGACATTCGCCTTCATCACTGCACTTTTGCTTGCCTATGATCCGGCTCGCCGCCTTGCCCGCCTTCAGGTCGGGCTTGAAAGGGCCTTGGTCAATGCGCGCATGATCTATGAAGTGCTGGATATCGTACCGCACCAAGGTGACGCTCCTGATGCCCCGGCCTTGAAGCCCGACAAAGGCGAAATCCGCTTCGAAGGATTACATTTTTCCTATAGCGAATTATCGCCTGTCCTGCATGATGTGTCCTTTGTTGCCAAAGCGGGTGAGACGACCGCAATCATTGGCGCATCGGGTGCCGGAAAATCAACGCTGATCGGCCTGATCCAGCGTTTTTACGATCTGGACCAGGGCACCATCCTCTATGACGGGCAGGATATTTCAAAAGTCACCAAGGCGTCGCTGCGTCATTCGGTGGCCTATGTCTCCCAGCAGCCTTACCTGTTTGAAGGCACCATTGCAGATAACATCCGCTATGGTCGCCCCGATGCGAGTGATGAGGAAGTCATCAGCGCAACCAGGCTTGCCAATGCGCATGATTTTATCCTGCAACAGCCACAGGGCTACGACACCCCGGTCGGCGAAAACGGTGCCACACTTTCGGGTGGCCAGCGCCAGCGCATTTCCATTGCGCGCGCCATCGTGCGCAACGCACCGGTTCTGCTCCTCGACGAAGCGACATCCGCGCTCGACAATGAATCGGAAAAGCGGGTGCAGCAGGCGCTTGAAACCATTATGAAGGGCCGCACGACCATCGTTATTGCGCATCGTCTTTCGACCATCGTCAATGCCGATCGTATCGTAGTCATGGAAGCCGGCCGCGTAGTGGAAGAAGGTCGCCACGATACGCTGATCGACATTCCAAATGGTGTCTATGCCCGCTTTTATCGCCTGCAAAGCGGCGATGACGCAAATATCAACGAAAGAATAGCCGCAGGAGACGCCAATGAGCGCTGAAACGCATAATAGCCACAGCGACATGGGTCTTGTCGTGGTGGGTGCCGGCGGGCGCATGGGCCAGACCCTCATCCGTTGTGTTATAGAAATGGATGGCGCAAAACTTGTCGGTGCCATCGAACGCGCCGGTTCTCCGTTTTTGGGCAGGGATGCAGGCGAGATCGCAGGTCTTGGCACGCTTGGCGTGTCCATTACCGACGATCCTCTGCCGGTTTTTGCAAAAGCCGAAGGCATTCTCGATTTTACCACTCCAGCCGCAAGCGTTGCCTTTGCAGGTTATGCTGCGCAGGCCCGCATCGTTCATGTCATCGGCACTACGGGCTGTTCCACGCAAGATGATGAAAAAATCCTTGCCGCAGCCCGCCATGCGACAATCGTCAAGTCAGGCAATATGAGCCTTGGCGTTAATCTTCTTTCAGTGCTGATCGAAAAGGCGGCTGCAGCACTCGACCCGCAGGATTTCGACATCGAGGTGCTCGAAATGCATCACAGGCACAAGGTCGACGCGCCATCAGGTACCGCCCTTCTTTTGGGCGAGGCGGCAGCCGAAGGCCGTGCCATAAACCTTGCTGAAAAAAGCGTGCGCGTGCGTGACGGCTATACCGGGGCGCGCGAAGCAGGAACAATCGGTTTTGCCACTTTGCGCGGCGGCTCTGTCATCGGCGATCACTCTGTCATACTGGCTGGCCCCGGCGAACGTGTCGTTCTCTCGCATCATGCCGAAGACCGCACGGTTTTCGCACGTGGGGCCGTGAAGGCCGCCCTTTGGGCATACGGCAAAAAGCCCGGCCTTTACTCCATGCGCGATGTGCTGGGTCTGACCGAATAATTTCAATATCCCGTTTCCAACCCTCATAATGGAGCATCGCCTATGTCCCGCACCCTCGTCCTGGTCCGTCACGGTCAAAGCGAATGGAACCTGAAAAACCTGTTCACCGGCTGGCGTGATCCGGGCCTGACCGAACAGGGGCACGCGGAAGCCAAGGCCGCAGGCCAGCGCCTCAAGGCTGCGGGTCTCAAATTCGATATTGCCTATACTTCCGTATTGTCACGTGCGCAGACGACCTGCCAGCATATTCTGGATGAGCTTGGCCAATCCGATCTTGAAACCATTCGCGATCAGGCTTTGAACGAGCGCGATTACGGTGATCTTTCCGGTCTCAACAAGGACGATGCTCGCGCCAAATGGGGCGAGGAACAGGTGCACATCTGGCGTCGCTCCTACGACGTCCCGCCCCCGGGCGGCGAAAGCCTGAAAGATACGGGCGCGCGCGTCTGGCCCTATTATCTGCACACAATCCAGCCACATGTGCTGCGCGGTGAAACGGTTCTGGTCGCCGCCCATGGCAATTCGCTTCGTGCGCTCATCATGGCACTCGACGGACTGACACCCGAACAGATACTCAAGCAGGAACTCAATACCGGCGTTCCGATCATCTACAAGATCAATGCCGATTCAAGCGTCGAATCCAAGGAAATTCTGGAAGCTTGAGCGATGTTGAATGGGCGCAGTGATGCGCCCTTCACCGTTTCAGAACGGCAAATGGCATAGTCTGAAAAAAAGCTGGCTGAATTTCCAAATCACGATTGACACAGACAGGCCGACCCCTTAGATGGGTCCTCGTCGCCCAGATGGCGGAATTGGTAGACGCACCAGCTTCAGGTGCTGGCGCTCGCAAGGGCGTGGAGGTTCGAGTCCTCTTCTGGGCACCATTTCCAAGTCTTCAGACCACTACCAAGGTCCAGAAGCATCCCAAAAAGCCCGCGTAAGCGGGCTTTTTTGTATCTTACAGTCTGACGTCGTCCGATTGCATCCGAGAAATTTGTTGGTACATTTGTTGGTATCGAGCCCAATACCAACAAATTCTGGAAAAGTGATACCAACAATGGCGCTGACCGACACGGCAATTAAGGCTTTAAAACAAGGTGTTAGCGCAAGAAAATACAGCGACGCCAATGGCCTGTTTTTGTTGGTACAGCCTAACGGTTCAAAACTCTGGCGATACGCCTACCGATTCCAGGGGAAACAAAAGACGTTATCGCTCGGATCATACCCTTTGGTGAGTTTGCGCGATGCACGCACCAAACGTGATGAAGCCCGCGAATTGCTGACACAACAAATCGACCCTGGCGAGAAACTCAAATCAGATAAGTTGCAGCGCCTCATTCAGTCTGCAATCACCTTCACCCATGTCGCCGATGAATTCGTAGAAAAATTGGAATGTGAAGGTAAAGCTGCAGTCACGCTCACCAAGAAGAAATGGCTTCTGGATATGGCTAAGGCCGACTTTGGTCAAAAACCAATCCATGAAATTAAAGCGCCCGAAATTCTGCTAGCACTCAAGAAGGTTGAGGCGAAAGGTAATTACGAAACCGCCCGCCGACTTCGATCCACCATCAGTCAAGTCTTCCGCTATGCCATCGCTACTGCACGCGCGGACAATGACCCTACATTTGGACTGCGCGGCGCTCTGATTGCTCCCACTGTCACGCATAGAGCCGCAATCACTGAGAAAGATAAATTCACCGGCCTAATACGATCCATATGGGAATATGAAGGAAACCCAGAGACGCGTATTGCCCTTAAATTGATGGCGCTGATGTTTCCGCGCCCAGGCGAACTACGACAAGCATGCTGGAAAGAATTCGATCTTGATAAGAATGTTTGGACAATCCCCGCATCGCGGATGAAAATGCGTCGCGAACACAAAAAATACCTGAGCCCGCTAGTCAGAGAATTATTGTCCGAGCTTAAACAATATTCCGGTTACACAGATCTTGCCTTTCCAGGCGTTCATTCCCGGCATCGCCCAATGAGCGAAAATACGCTGAACAGCGCATTACGACGCATGGGCTTTACAGCTGATGAGGCAACGTCCCATGGCTTCCGAGCCAGCGCATCAAGCTTGCTCAATGAAAGTAATCTCTGGTCTGCGGATGCCATTGAAGCAGAACTTGCACATGTTGGTGCTGACGAAGTGCGCCGAGCTTACCACCGCTCCCTCTACTGGGAAGAACGGATCAAGATGATGGAATGGTGGAGCGAAAAAATTCAAGGTTTTGCTTTATCCTCCAAACAGGGAGTTACATCATTTTGAGCTTATTTGACGACAACTACCGAGACAAAATGATTCAAGACATCTTAAACTGGGAATTCCCAGCCCGTGCCAGCCTAGGCCCCGGACTCGGTGCTTTTCTAGGAGCGGCAGACAAGAGGGACAGGGCGAATAGGCGGCTTGCGCTGCTAAACCTGTCTGAAGTTGAGCTTCATAAGACCCACGCTGCCGCTAAAAATCATTATGAGCAAGGCGACCGTGATCGCGACAGCGACGCATACGATGGCCTCGGCTTTCCCAATTTTTTCAGAGAGGTTGACCAACCTCAAGCCATACTCGAACAATGGAAACTTGCCAGCGATGACATAGCATTTTGGTGCAACTTAGAACATTGGACCATCAATGAGTTTATTGCCCTTTCGTTTGATCTTTGTCCAACAAAAGCAACACCGGAAAACTTGCGGAAATTTCGCCACCGAATTCCAGGAGCTACTTACCAAAATATAACGCAACGAACTGAGATTTGTCGCCGAGCACAGCAAGCTCGCCAAATAATGCCAAAAATGCCACCGGATCGTTTCGCCGCATGGGCGAAAACAAAAAACATCTTATTGTCGGCAGAAATATCCACATTAATAAAAACCGCTGCTCCCTATTCATCGGCGGAAAGCAAACCGATTAGCGCGGAGATTGCGGATAAACTTCAAGCCCAGACGTCCGGCAACCAACATAAGGCCGCCACTGCACGCGCAGACACATCATTATATAAAATTCTCTACGCTATCGCCGTATCACGATATAAATTCGATCCTGATAAGCGCAACTCGTCATCTCCCTCCATGATCCTGACGGAGCTTGAACGAGTAGGTTTAAGCATGGATGTCGCTACGATAAAAAGCCACTTATCAAAAGCGGCAGAAATCGTAGATGAAATTAAATCAAATAGTTAGGTCCTATTTTTTCCGAAATCGGAATTTTCTTTCTGAATTCGGACAATAAATATTCTGCACAAATTAGGTCTCGTTCATCCTTCACCCTACGAGGCCAAACGATGAACGAGATCCAGAGTTTCCCGACTACCGGCTTTGTCCGATTGAACCAAATTATCGCACCACGCGGCCTAATCCCTGTCAGCAAGTCTACTTGGTGGGCAGGCGTAAAAGATGGGCGCTTCCCTAAGCCCTTAAAACTCGGCCCCAAAATAACGGTCTGGCGTGCAGAAGACATTCACGCTCTCATTCAAAAGGGAGTCCGCTAATGTCTCGCCGTTACAATCACCGCAGCCTCCGCATGCATCGCAACTATACCTACGGCGAAATTAGCCGAAAGTTGCACGTGTCCAAAAAGACGATCCGTAATTGGATCGTCAAAGGCTTGCCTGTGTTGAACGACCAGCGCCCTTTCCTCATACAAGGAAAGCATCTGGTCGAATTCCTCAAAAACAAACGTATCCCCCAGCGGCCATGTGAACTTATCGAGCTCTACTGTTTCAAGTGCAAGAAACCACAGCCTGCAAGTCAGTTTGTTGCGGAATATCTGCCTATGACTTCTCTCAGCGGTCAGCTGAAAGCCCAATGCCCTACCTGTAAGACAACTACTTACAAAAATATTTCATTGGCTCAAATCGATGAAATCGCGGGAAAAATCACGATCAATTTCCCCAAGGCCATTTAGGCCTAATCCATAAACATTTCCCCTGTTGAAACTTCCGGTTCGTAAGGGCTCAAATTATGAAGAAAACCAATCCGAAAAACGAGCGCGTAAAGCGCGATTATTTTCTCTATCTAGAGGAGTCAAAACGCATGCAATCAAGCAGCGTCGACAAAGCCGCTGCTGCTATCGCTGAGTTTGAACGATTTACCAATTACCGTGATTTTGTTTTGTTTCACATTGAGCGTGCGAAAGCCTTCAAACAGCATCTGAATGATAAAATTAACGCCACATCCAAACTGCCATTATCGAAGTCAACCATCCATTCGCGACTGATGGCATTACGGACGTTCTTCATTTGGCTCGCTGGTCAGCATGGCTACCGCGCAAAACTGAAATATTCTGATGCTGAGTATTTCAACCCATCCGCCAATGACAGCCGCATTGCAACTGCTCGTCGAGAAAAACGTACCCCCACCATAGAGCAGGTTTTGCACGTCATTGGCATGATGCCGACAACCACCGATGTAGAGCTTCGAGACAGAGCTCTTATCGCTTTCACGTTGCAAACGGGAGCACGAGATAGCGCCATCGCTTCAATGAAATTAAAGCACGTGAATTTAACTGACAGTTCAGTGTTCCAAGATGCCCGTGAAGTCGCCACAAAAAATCGGAAAACTTTCACCAGCTATTTCTTTCCTGTCGGCGATGCTGTTAACACGGTTGTACGCGAATGGATTAAGCACCTGCAAACCAATTACCATTTTGGTCCGGACGATCCCATTTTTCCCTCAACTGAGGTGACAACGAACTCAAATGGCCTCTTCGCGCCATCAGGTCTAACGCGCAACCATTGGCATTCTGCTGCTCCTATACGCAGAATATTCAAAGTCGCATTTGAAGCTGCCAAACTTCCATATGCCAATCCGCACAGTATAAGAAACACACTTGCCCAGCTGGGCGAGCGCGTCTGTCGGACGCCCGAAGAATTCAAAGCATGGAGCCAGAACTTGGGACACGAAGGCGTACTCACGACATTTACCAGCTACGGCACTGTTGCCAGCGGCCGGCAGTCCGAAATCATCCTTGGATTAAATCCTCAGAGTGTTCCAACAATAGAAAATCGAGAGGACAGGCTGGATAAGATCGAAGCTATGTTGGCAAAACTGGCCCTAAAAACCGGCTGACACCGCCCGGTCATTTTAGAATTGTTGATAATTGCGTACATCTCGACCGATCGATACGATGATATTAATATCTGAAAATGCCCCAAAAAATGCTGGTCTCTCACTATGAGCTAAAAAATGTTCAAGCTTAAACAAATTACCACAGGTTCAATTGCGATTGAGGTCCACGATCAAGACGCCATATTTGAAACTATCATTGATGATTTCAACGACGACCTGCAAAAGCTTTCCGATTTCGTTACCTCATTAATTGCAGGCGGCTATCCGGCTGTTTATGTATCAGATCATAAAAATTGCTTATGGACATATGATGCAGATGAAACATTGAAGCTTCATTGTGAATTTGATTCAAATGCGCGAAATCTGCTTTCCATAATTTCAATAAAGATAAGCCGCTCTGCTTTAATCAGCTCCCTGCAAAAACTTGTTCATGACATTGCCTTTCACGAGAATTTCGCACGAGGCTATTTGTTTTTCGCTAATGGTGGTGCAGAGGATGATAAGTTCTATTACGTCGTTGATCGCGAGTGGGAAGAAATAATTAAAGCTGGCCGCTTTCCTGATGATATTGATTTGAAAGATGCTTATGAAGATCGTCGGTTTATCGAAGAATTTCCGCTGACTGATCTTGAAATGGCAATTCTCAAGGAAAATCAGGAAATGCTGTTAAGTACATCTCCCGAAAGGACTAACATTATTACGGCATAAAGCTATTACAGTCCTTTAAACCAGTCTGCCGAAACGATGACTTTCTCTACTGTCTCCGTTTTTACGCCTAGCTCATATTGTTTGAGCAAATCGCAGAGACGCTCACCATCAATCAGGTCAATGGCAATGGCACCATCACGTGTTGCTTCATCTGACGCCTGAAAGGTGAAATTACCAGTCGTGATAAATAGCCCCTTGTCAGCCCTACCCTGCAATGCACCGCGAAAATCGCGGATATCTTTCGCACCGACACTGCCTTTCCAGCGCTTGCACTGAAAATAGACTTGAAAGGAAACAAGGTTCACGCGAAGAACGCCGACTCCATCTATGCCGCCATCGCCGGTTTTACCTCTCACCTCAACTTTGACGAAACCAGCCTCACGCAATAATCTTTGCGACAGCCGTTCAAAAGCCTCCGGTTCGATCTTCAATAGTGCATTCAATAATTCCGCGCGCCAATCCGCATCGACAATTTCATCAATATCTGTGCTGATATCCATGGTAGCGGGTGCCGCCAACACCGCGCCATTCTTGTCCTTATCGGCCAGTCGTTTCAGTCGCGCACGTTCCCGCTCTTCAGCGTTGACCTGCTTATGAATTTGCTGGGTTTGCACAAGCGTGGTGATTTTTTCACCCAGTTCGGTCAGCGCCCAGACTCCACGCGATGAATTCTCCAACGCTTTGCCGCGTTTGAGATACGTGCGCGCCCATGCGAGATAATAATTCAACCTTCGATACTGGCCATTTGGCATCATCAAAGACTGCTCATCTTCGGAAATTGCTTCTAACTCAACAACCTGCTCATCAAGTTCTTGAATGGACGCAGAGCCTCCGAGCGACTTAAGCGCTTCAACAACAACCAGCATCATTCCTGGCAAATCCGGGAATCCGTCAGCTTCGATAATGAATTTCCGCAATTTCGCTCTCCCGCAACTATCCAAACCCTTTGTTTCTGCTCTTATAATTTAATATCAGCTTTAAACAATAACTTGCTCAATAGTTGATTGTCGCAAACGGTTCAGCCATAAATTGGTGAAACACGGGGCATGCGACTTACTATGATGAATCCCACCGAAATTGCCGATGCGCTCGATCAAATTGCCAGTGCGCCATTTAATCCAGCAGAGTTCGGCTTTGCTTTTGCTGAAGCGACGGACAATGCCAAAGCAACGATCTCAAAGCTGCGGACAACGACCAATAAATCGGATTTGCCGGGTGGTGTTCTTCTCAATCGCAAATTCCATTTTGCCCCGGCTGACCAAGGCAAGGTCAGCGAAGCGCTGGATGCCTTACGCGACAGCAAAAAGACCGTATCCGCAAAGCCAGCTATTTTAATTGCGACCGATGGCGAAACCATTGCCGCAGGGCACCCCAAAAGCGGTGACACACTGCATTGCCCATTTTCCGAGCTGGGGCTTCATTTTGGTTTCTTTCTGCCAGCTGCGGGCAAGGATCGCTATAAGCCTGCCGAAGAAAATCCAGTTGATGTCAAAGCGGCAGGAAAACTTGCCAAGCTCTACGACACATTAACGCGTGCTAACCCGGAATGGGCAGCAGATGAGCGCCGCCATGATATGAACCTATTCATGACGCGGCTGATCTTCTGCCTGTTTTCCGAAGATGTTGGCATATTCAGCGAAAACCAGTTTTCCCACGCTGTGTTTTCCTACAGTGGCAATAAGGGCGAACACGCGCATTCGACAATAATTAGCGCGTTCTCCGCGATGAACCTACCAAAAGACCAGCGCAAGGAATTGCCTGGCTGGGTAGCCGATTTTGAGTATGTGAACGGTGGACTCTTTGCTGGGCACATTGATGCACCACATTTTGATCCGCTCTCATTCCGCTA
Source organism: Brucella sp. BE17 (assembly GCF_039545455.1). Taxonomy (NCBI): domain Bacteria; kingdom Pseudomonadati; phylum Pseudomonadota; class Alphaproteobacteria; order Hyphomicrobiales; family Brucellaceae; genus Brucella; species Brucella sp. BE17. Next base: position 1,497,899 of record NZ_CP154467.1, read on the forward strand.
CCTGCGCGATGCGTGCGATCTGGATTGGAAACTCATCAATCCAGATATTTTCGGCTCGATGATCCAGTCAATCGCCGATCCTTCTGCGCGATCCGAGTTGGGCATGCATTATACCTCGGTGCCAAACATCATGAAGGTACTGGGTCCGTTGTTTCTAGACGATCTGGATGATGCGATTGAAAAGGCCAATGACAAGTTGCCTGCCCTTCGTGCCTTATTGCAGCGGCTGGCGCATATAAAAGTGTTTGACCCTGCCTGTGGTTCAGGAAACTTTCTTGTTGTTGCATACCGCGAGTTGCGTGAGCGAGAGATACACATCCTGCAAAAAATTGAAAAGATCACTGGCAACAAGCAGAATGAATTGTGGTCGTCGGTCCCACTCTCAAATTTCTATGGCATTGAAATAACTGATTTTGCCGCTGAAACCGCAAAGTTGGCTCTGTTCATTGCAGAATATCAGGCTAATGCGCGGTTTAGAGATGTATTTGGCCGTATGCCCGCTCTACTGCCTCTTCGTGACGGCGGTAATATTGTGCAGGATAACGCACTACGCCGAGATTGGGATCAAGTTTGCCCACCACCACAAGACGGTGAAGAGGTCTATATCGCTGGTAATCCTCCGTTTTTGGGTTCGACCTTTCAATCGAAAGAGCAAAAGGCCAATCTAGCTTCTGTTTTCGCCAAGCATATTAAAAACTTTGCCGCATTTGATTTTGTATCTGCGTGGTTTTTTAAGGCGTCTCGCTATATTCGCGGGCGCAATGCTAAAGCTGCTTTGGTATCAACTAATTCCATTTGCCAGGGGCAGTCTGTCCCCGCACTTTGGCCCCATATTCTCAAAACTGATCTTGAAATTGGCTTTGCTCATCGCAATTTCAAATGGCGCAACAATGCTTCAGCAAATGCTGCCGTAATTTGTTCAATCATTGGGTTGCGTAACCGTTCCGCTGCCACAAAAATGCTGTTCGATGAAGAACTCTCAACTAAAGTAGTTAACATCAATCCATACCTCCTCGAAGGCCCCACAATTTACGTCGAAAAATCGAGTAGAAACTATTTTGGGTTACCCCATATGAATTATGGGAATAAACCGGTTGATGGCGGAGAACTCATTCTTAATACCGAGCAAAGAAACCGTATTTTATTAGAGAACCCGACAGCAGAGCGGTTCATTCGCCGTTTCATGGGATCACAGGAAGTCGTAAGAGGTATTGAACGCTATTGCATTTGGATCAGCGACGAAGAGTTAGAATTGGCTCGTTCGTTACCTGCTGTTAATCAACGTATTAAAGCCACACGTATTGCGCGACTGGCCATGAAAGACCCGGGGGGCGTTGAACTAGCCGAACGTCCTCATCAATTTAGGGAACACATGGCTCCAAGAAACCACGCCATTCTTGTTCCAAGCGTTACTTCTGAACGCCGGCCCTATCTGCCGGTTGTTCGCGTCGAAGCTGATGTGATTTCATCAAACCTAAACCAAGTCCTCTATGACGCGCCGGATTGGTGTATTGCACTGATTGCTTCGCGCCTGCATCTGGTATGGATCGCAACCGTTTGCGGAAAACTGAAATCCGATTTCCGCTATTCCAACACTTTAGGCTGGAACACATTTCCAGTGCCCAAATTTTCCGCAGAACAGCTTGAGCAACTTACAGCCTCAGCGCGGCAGATATTAAGAACCCGCTATCAGCATCATCCCAAAACCATTGCCGATCTTTATGATCCCGACAAAATGCCAGACGATCTGCGTGCCGTTCACAAGACCAATGATGAGCTGCTGGAGACCATGTATATTGGGCGGCCATTCCGCAGCGATACCGAGCGGCTGGAAAAGCTGTTCAAGCTCTATTCAGCTCGAGTAGAGAAAAAGACCAAGGGGGGCGTAAATCATGGTTGAAGTTGTAAGCATGGCCTATGGCCGCACGGGTGCATCGAAAACAACCAATGCGCTGGGACAGAGACCGATGCAGGAACGCGCCTACGCGGCGCGCGGCGCGCAGTTTCTGCTTTTGAAAGCGCCACCCGCCGCTGGCAAAAGTCGCGCCTTGATGTTTGTCGCACTTGATAAGATGAACCATCAGGGACTGGCAAAGACGATT